>NZ_JBJIAL010000154.1:0-975 GCF_045310895.1 Mycobacterium sp. SMC-18 | reverse complement strand
ACGTCTCGCCGTGGCGGATATAGTAGATCGTTGGCACCGGCATTCCCGTGACGGCTGGTCCTTGCTGAGCGAGCTGTCGGGCGCCCGGCTTCCACGCTTCGAATTTTCGGCTCGGAGGTACACCAGCACTTTGGCTGGCGACAAGCCCAAATCGGCCGCAGCTGAGGCGCACTACGCGCAGGTTGGCGCAACCGGAATAGGCACGCCGCAAGGGTGTTATGTTTGACACGGCGGCCGTCGCCGCGACCATCGAAGACTGGATGCATGCGCGGGCGCTGACGCGTGACACGGATATCGCCGATGACCTGGTGCAGGACACGCTGGTCCGCGCGCTGCGCTCGGAGCGGCTGTTTCTCGGCGGCGACGTCAGGAGCTGGCTCTACACGATCCTGACCAACCTGAACAAGAACCGCAGGCGCTCGCTGGCGCGGCGACCGCCCCTGATGCCGCTGCTCGACAACAATGCCGACGCCAGCGGCACCGAGGCGGAGGGACGCGACATCGAGCGCGCACTGTCGACGCTGGTCGAGGAGCAACGCTCGGTGCTGCTGCTCGTGATGCTGGAGGGCATGAGCTACCGCGAGGTCGCCGATATCCAGGGCGTTCCGATCGGCACCGTGATGTCCCGCCTCGCCCGCGCGCGCGCCCATGTGCGGGCCTCGATCGAGGGCCAGCGCCCGGCGCTCCGGCGGGTGAAATGATAATGTGCGCAATGGCAGGTGTTCGCTTGAACGATTTTCGAACAAGATTTGGCAGAGACGACTGATATGACCGATCCGAACATCCCCGTCACCGAAGACGAGCTGCACGCTTACGTCGACAACGAGCTGCCGGCCGAGCGCCGCGGCGATGTCGAGGCGTGGCTCGCTACCCATCCCGACGACGCGGCACGGGTGCAGTCATGGCGCGCGAGGGCCGAGACGCTGCATGCGCGCTACGATCGCGTGCTGGACGAGGCGGTGCCGAAGCGGCTCG
>NZ_JBJIAL010000153.1:0-1004 GCF_045310895.1 Mycobacterium sp. SMC-18 | reverse complement strand
GGTAAGACCAACACGAGGCCCACACCTGGGGAATTACGTGACAGCAACCCCTGGGGAATTACGTGACCGACGACAGCGTTGGCGGCGGGATTGGTCAGCCGGTACGACCTGGATACGCGGCACGACATGATCCACCGCGACGTGTACATCCCTCGTGGCGCTGTGATGACACCGGCCGATAAGGCCGTCGGCGTCTGGTTGTGGTCAGGGCGGCGTGGTGTTGTCGCGGGGCTGTCGGCTGCGGCCTTGCATGGATCGAAGTGGATCGGCGCCGACGAACCCGCCGAGATCAACCAGCCCAGCAGGCACAAGGCCGCAGGCGTGCTGTTGCACAGTGATGCACTCGATCCCGACGAAATCTGTGAACTCCGCGGCGTCAGGTCTACCAATCCGGCTCGGACCGCGTTCGATCTCGGCCGCCGCAAGGGGCTGACCAAAGCAGTCATCAGGGTGGACGCGCTGCTTCAGGCTTGCGATTTGAAACTCGTTGAGGTGCAGGCGCTTATCGACGCCCATCGGGGAATGCGGGGATTGGTCCAGCTACGTCGGGTTCTCGAATTGGCCGACTATGGTGCAGAGTCGCCCCAGGAGACCCGAACTCGGCTGTTGCTGACAGAGGCGGGCATACGGCCCACCGACACACAGATCGAGGTGTTCGGCGAATACGGGGAACTGGTGGGGCGTATCGATATGGGTTGGCGGCGTTGGAAGGTCGGCGTCCAGTACGACGGCATTCAGCATTGGACCGACCCGAACCAACGGACGCGGGATATCGACCAGGACGTCGAATACCGGGATCTGGGGTGGCGAATTGTGCGGGTCGGCGCCAACCTGCTGAACTACCGCCCTCGCACGGTCATCGAGCGGGTGTGGGCTGCTCTGCGCGCTGCTGGGTGCCCAACGTGAAGAAGATCGCGAGATTCGGGTCTCAAAGTCAATCGATTAGTGCAACGTGGCTAGGCGGCTTGGTTCAAGAGCGCGGCTAGGCGTTGGGCTGGGGTGTC
>NZ_JBJIAL010000152.1:0-1009 GCF_045310895.1 Mycobacterium sp. SMC-18 | reverse complement strand
CACCGAATGACTAAAATTGTTGTTTTTGAAGAGTTTCGCGCCAGCGGCCGGCCGGCCCGCTGCGCCGGCCTTGCGGGGAGGGACTGAAGCACATGCGGAGCGCGTCGGGAGGCCCACGCATCCTGTTGAGACGGCTCCGCGAAACCATGGCGGAGCAAGTCTCCGCCCAGGAGCGCCTCGACAAGATCGTGGTGCTGATCGCGGCCAACATGGTGGCCGAGGTCTGCTCCTGCTACGTGCTGCGCGTCGACAACACGCTCGAGCTCTATGCCACCGAAGGTCTGAATCGCGACGCCGTGCACCGTACCGTGCTGAGCGCGCATGAGGGCCTGGTCGGCCTCGTCGCCAGCGAGGCGACGCCGGTCGTGATCGAGACCAGGCCCGAACCCGAGCCCGTGGCGGAAGTTGCCGCGGAGCCTGCCGCTCTCGCCGAACAGCCAGTTGCCGAGGTGCCCGCTTCCGAAGCTGCGCCTGCGGTGGAAGCCGCTGCGGAGGCGCCGTCCGGGGCCACCGCTGAGGCACCGGCGCAGACCGCGGGCACCGAGGCCGCAACTGCCGAGGCCGCTCCTGCGCCAGCGGAGACGCCGGCTGAGCCGCAACTGGTCGAAGTCTGGCGTCCCGGCGGCCGCTCCGACGAGCGCCGTCCGCATCATCGCGGCGGTCACGACCGCAACCGCGGCCGCCACCAGGGCAAGCCCGCCGAGGGCGCACAGGCCGCGGAAGGCGGCGGCGAGGGCGAGAAGCGCGAGCATCATCGCCGTCCGCGCCGCCATCAGGATTTCCGCACGCCGCGCCCCGGCGCACCGGCCGATGCGACCGCAGCCGCGGCCGCGCCTGCCGACGGCGCACCGGCGCGCGACAATCGCCAGGATAATCGTGACGACCGCGGCCAGCGCCGCGAGCGCTTCGAAGGCAAGGGCTTCGAAGGCAAGGGTCGCGATCGCGACAACAACGAGCGGCGCCGCGACAACAAGTTCGGCGGCGGCGATCGCAAGGGCGAGCGCGGTGA
>NZ_JBJIAL010000151.1:0-1020 GCF_045310895.1 Mycobacterium sp. SMC-18 | reverse complement strand
ACCGTCAGACGGCGATCAACACACCGAAACGGAGGTCGCCTGAAACACCCCGATCCACAGGTATTGACAATTGCTCGATCCTGAGGCGCTTTTCGATGAAATGATCGAGCTAGCGCTAGTCGTTCAGACCCCGAGTGGGGGTTATCGGACGAGAAGTGCGGAGACGGTACGTCTACTGGCTACGTTGCGCCAAGCGTTTCGGCGCGAGGCGATCCGAGACGGACGACCGTTGGTTCTTGACTATCGCTTCCTTCAACGACCTCGCCGCCGACCGAGTCGCGAAGTCCCGGTATCGGAGTTGGAATCAGTAGCTCACGATCACCTCGGCCCAAGTGGGCAGATTGCGCTGCGTGTCTTAGCGCCACCAATGGCGTCAGCCTTCCAGAAGAGATCGACCGAGCGAATTCTGGCTGCACTCGGTAGTTCTGATCCGGCTGGCGTTGTCGTGACTGCCGGCACCGGCAGCGGAAAGACCTTGGCGTTCTACATGCCGATGCTTGCCTGGATATGTGATCAGGACCAGGCTCCAGGCGTCCTCGCTCTTGCTTTGTACCCCCGCAACGAACTCCTTAAGGATCAACTGCGCGCGCTCGTGGCGATGGCCTTAGAACTGGAAGCTACTGTCAGACTATCGAATCCGATCTCAATCGGAACTTGGTTTGGTCCAACTCCCCTAACCGCGCGCTTTGTACGGGACGAGCTGGTGGATTCGTGGAGAAAGGTTAAAAGCGGATTCGTATGTCCCTTCCTGCGTTGCCCTAGTGCGGGCTGCGATGGGGACCTTGTCTGGCCGAATCGTGAGCTGAAGGCGGGTTCCGAACTACTCCGGTGCGAGGCGTGCGGCATAGAGATTCCCGGTGCTATTTTACGGCTGACACGCGAATCTGCACGTGCCAATCCTCCGTCGGTCATGCTGAGCACTACAGAGTCATTGAATCGACAATTGGAGGAATTGTCAATACCTGTGGATCGGCTTGTTTCAGGCGACCTCCGTTCCAGTTGATTCGGTCGGTGCCGAGT
>NZ_JBJIAL010000150.1:0-1041 GCF_045310895.1 Mycobacterium sp. SMC-18 | reverse complement strand
GCACCGGGCATCAACATGACGGAACAGGGTTCGGTCAGGCAGACTTGAGAGCTGCGGCTCAACCGCGCACCCGTCGGCGCGTGCGTTCAGCAGGTCTCGCGTGCGCCGCAGCAAGATCTCAACAGGTGCTGTAATCCGCGGTGACGCCGGCACTGCCTGCGATTTGACCACAACGTTAGTACTACGCGACAAGGGCATCTCGTTTCTCGACAGCCGCCGGCAATTCTGTTCTGATCAGTGTGAACGAAATCCCGCGACGTCGCGCGAACGCGACGCACAAAAACGACAACGGGATTCGAAAAGTCTTTTGTCCGGTGGCTCGCCAGGGAGGGAACGCCATGTCACGGAAGACGCTTTCACGCCGAGAATTCGTTGCAGCGACAGCGCTGTCATCGGCGGCGCTCATCACAGCCCCCTACGTGCGTGGCGCCTACGCAGCCGGAAAGCTCTCGATGGGCTTCTGGGATCACTGGGTGCCGGGCGCGAACAGTGCGTCCACCGATCTGGTCAATGAATGGGCCGCCAAGGAAAAGGTCGAGGTCCAGATCGACTACATCACCAGCCAGGGCAACAAGAACATCGTCACCATCGCTGCCGAGGCGCAGGCGAAATCGGGTCACGATATCTTCCAGATGCCGACGTGGTGGCCGCAGGCCAATGCCGAGCTGCTCGAGCCGGTCAACGACATCATGGACCCGCTCGTCAAGCTGAATGGCGAGGTCAATGGCACGGTGAAGTATCTCGGCCAGGCCGACGGCAAATGGCTTGGCGTTCCCGCCAGCGTCGGCAGCCAGATCAAGGGCCCCTGCTCGCGCATCGACCTGATGAAGAAGCACGCCGGCATCGATGTGCAGGAAATGTATCCGGCCGGGAGCCCGCCGAAGGCGGATAACTGGACCCTCGATACGTTCCTCAAAGCGGCCGAAGCCTGCCACAAGGCCGGCTTCCCGTTCGGTATCGGCCTCGGCGAGACCAGCGACAGTGTCGACACCGCCGGTGCGATCTTCCAGTCGTTCGGTGCGCAGCTGGTCGACGCCAAGG
>NZ_JBJIAL010000149.1:0-1041 GCF_045310895.1 Mycobacterium sp. SMC-18 | reverse complement strand
GCATTCCCGGGGAGAGGTGGAGAGTGCCGCCTCAGTTCGTCGGCATCACATAGGCATAGATCCGGCCGCGCGAGACCGGCGCCTCGCGGACGCGGTGACTGCTGTTGCCCGAGATCATGATCGGATTGCCCCTGGCGTCGACGCCGGTGATGATGCCGACATGGCCGCCGCCGCGGCGGCCCATCACGGCGATCGCGCCGACCTGCGGCCCCGAGACGCGCGTGCCGTATTTGGCGAACGAACTCGCCATGTCGGACCCGGTGCCGCGATGACCGGTCTGCTGCAGCACCATGTTCATGAAGCGTGCACACCATAGGCTGGAGCGGCCGGTCGGGTTGCCACCGCCGAGATAGCGGCGCGCCGTGTCGACGATGCCGGATGAGCCGAAGCCGCCTGTCGCGCTCGCCTCAATGTTCGACGCAGCGGGTATTGCGGCGGCATTGGCCTCGCCAGAACCGCCCGCCTGCATCCGGGCGCGACGCTCGGCGCGCGACAGCCGCGCGGTGTGCCGGTGGTGATGATGGGCGGAATGCCGCGCGTGATGGCCGGCATGAGCCGAATACGCGTGACGCTGATGGTGCGGACGAGCCGATGCCGAAGAAACCGAAATGACGGCGAGGGTGAGCGAACACAGAGCCAGCGCCAAAACTCGAAGCGACCGGCGATACGCAAGCAACTGAACCATACTTCACGAGATCCTCTGTAACGCCCCCACTTCCCCGTCGCGTTCCCTGCGAAACGCGGCGGTGGGTTTGAAAGTCGGGATGTGGCGGGAGCAGGATTTGGTGTGACGGCACCAAAACGAATTCTGGGTCATTCCGCGCAAATTCCATGACGAAAATAGTCAGAACTGCCGCATTGCCGCCGCGGAAATTAATTGCAAGTCTGGGGGTGGCCAACGAGAGGAGAATTTCAATGCCCTACGCCACGACGAAAGATCATGTCCGGCTGCATTTCGAGGAGGCAGGCAGCGGGACCCCGATCATCTTCCTGCACGAGTTCGCAGCTGATCACACCAATTGGGAACCGCAGCTGCGCTAC
>NZ_JBJIAL010000148.1:0-1047 GCF_045310895.1 Mycobacterium sp. SMC-18 | reverse complement strand
GACTCGGCACCGACCGAATCAACTGGAACGGAGGTCGCCTGAAACAAGCCGATCCACAGGTATTGACAATTCCTCCACCTGACCATCGACGAGTGGCCCCGCGGGCACCTGTCGCGGTTCCGGATCAGCAAGTCCGGACGGATCACCGAGACGGTGCTATCGGCAACGGCCCCAATGGAATTCCCCCAGTACGACTGGCGTCGCTCGACGCTGGAGCACAACGTCACCTACGCCTGCAAGGCCACCGAGGACGTCGGCCATTACAACGCGGTGACGCGCATCGACCACCGCACCGGGGATCAGACCACGTTCGACTTCGGCCTGGCCCAGACGGGCGAACCGTTGTTCGTGCCCCGTACCGCACCGCTGCCGAGGACGACGGCTGGCTGCTGGTGCTCAATCACGATCTGCGGAAGCATCGTTCGCAGCTGGTGATCTTCGATGCCCGCACCATCGAGGACGGGCCGCTGGCCACCGCGCATCTGGAACACCACCTGCCGATCGGGTTCCACGGCACGTTCACGCGGCGTGTCGCCGGCTGACGCTGCCTTCCGGCACGAGGCAGCCCGCCACGCGGAAATAACAGTCAGGTCGGGATCGGGCCAGGGACACGCAGGCCAGAGACAACGATTGCACTCGGGTCGAATAGATGTCGCGACTGCTACTCGGTCAGCGATGCTCTGCTTTCCTAGGCGGCGGTATCCGGCCAGCCAGGAACCGGTGGGTCTGCGACCGGTGCTGAATCAAGCACGCTCATGAGGATTTGAGCTCGCTGCTGGGGGTTGTGCGGCATCGCCTTGCTGCATTGTTCTAGTCGCTGGAGGTACTCGGGCGCCTGGGGCGTCGGTGAATCGTCTACCGGACCCCAGAAGTTACCCATAGCTGCGCCGTCAATGCGCCAGCGACCGAATACGTCCCCAATCGGCGCGGGGTTAGGGCCCTTCTGTGGAGTTCCCTTGTCCAGCCCTTTAGTGGCTCTTCATGATTGAGGGTGTAGAACGGTCAGCTGCTGTCGGCCTGTGATTGGGGTGTCTGGTTGGCTGGGTG
>NZ_JBJIAL010000147.1:0-1050 GCF_045310895.1 Mycobacterium sp. SMC-18 | reverse complement strand
CTGGCGGGTGGGTGGCCTCCGAGTGCGGTGTGGCCGCGGTGGTGATTGTAGGTGTGGAGCCAGCGTGGGTATTCGGCGCAGCGCTCGGCGTCGTTGGTATAGAGGCGTGCGTAGGCCCATTCGTCGGCCAGGGTGCGGTGGAATCGTTCTACTTTGCCGTTGGTCTGGGGTCGATAGGGCTTGGTGCGGCGGTGCACTATATCCCCGAGCGCATCACGGAAGGCGTGCGATCGATAGCAAGAGCCATTGTCGGTCAATACGTTTCGGACCGTGATCCCACATTGGTGGAACCAATTGTTGGCGCGGATCCAGAATGCGGCCGCGGTCTCTTTGCGTTCATCGGCGAGTATCTCGCTGTAGACCAATCGAGAGTGGCCGTCGATGGCTGTGTGCAGAAAGTGATAGCCGCGCAGCGGTTGTCGGGATTTGTTGAAGACGCCGCTGCTCTTGTCTTGGTTGGAGTTGTGGCCGCCTTTGGTGCGGCCAAGCATCCGCCAGCCGCCTCCGGCAGGGATTTTGCCGAGCTTCTTGACATCGACATGAACCAGATCGCCGGCCGCTGCAGACTCGATGCGGCGTACGACCCGGCCAGTAGGGCGGTCCAACCAACGCAGTCGGGCGATGCCGTAGCGGGTCAGCACCCGATGCACAGTCGAGGGGTGAATGCCCAGCAGGTAACCGATTTGGGCTGGGCCCCAGCGACGGGTCACCCGAACCTTGATGATCCGGCGTTCGGTCCGGGTCGGTGTCTGGTTGGGGCTGCGGTGGGGTCGAGAGCTGCGGTCAACCATGCCGGCCGGTCCCAGTTCGCGATATCGGCAGGCCCAACGCCGGGCGGTCGTGACGGCGACCTGGAACCGCTCAGCAGCCCGGCGTAGCGACCAGCCTTCATCGACCACACAACGGGCCAAGCGCAGACGACCGGTTTCTGACAGCGGGGCATTACGGTGGGACACGAAGACCTCCGAGAGAGTTGGTGCGTTCCTAGACAGCTCGCACTTCACTCGGAGGTCTTCTTCATGTCACCACGCCACGCCGTACCTAACGTCC
>NZ_JBJIAL010000146.1:0-1054 GCF_045310895.1 Mycobacterium sp. SMC-18 | reverse complement strand
TTCCTTAAGTTCGTAGTTGCAGTTATTTCGTGATGTTGTGACGGTTACGTTGAACTGCGACCCGGGTGGGTCGGGTGAGGTCGACATGGGGTCTTTGCCGGCCTGGTGGTGCGGCTTGAAAGGACTGGCCGCCCGGCCCACCTGGACTTCCTCGGGCCGCTGATTGAGATCTGCGATGTGATCGCTTGTTTAAGGAAATGCCGGCGAGGTTGTCCGTGGGGATCCTGTTGGCAGACAAGCGAAAAGAGGTTCCATGGCCGAAGACCAGGTGTGGGCTGGGGTCGACGTCGGCAAAGAACACCACTGGGTGTGCGTCGTGGACGGCAACGGCAACGTGGTGTTGTCGCGCAAGGTCGTCAACGATGAACACACGATGCGTGACCTGGTCGCCGAGATCGACAAGCTCGCCGGTGAGGTGTCCTGGACAGTGGACTTGAGCAACGTGTTTGCCGCCCTGCTGTTGACGGTGCTGGCCGATGCCGGCAAGACGGTGCGGTACCTTGCGGGCCGGCAAGTGTGGCAGGCCTCGGTCACCTACCGCGGTGGTGAGTCCAAGACCGATGCCAAAGATGCCCGGGTCATCGCCGATCAATCCCGGATGCGCGGCGAGGACCTTCCGGTCCTGCGTCCCGGCGACGATCTGATCACCGAACTGCGGATGCTCACCGCCCATCGCGCTGATCTGGTCGCCGACCGAACCCGGACCATCAACCGGCTGCGCCAACAACTGCTGGCCGTGTGCCCGGCCCTCGAACGCGTCGCTGAGCTGACCCAGGACCGTGGTTGGGCAGTGCTGCTGGCGCATTACCAACGACCGAAAGCGATTCGCCGAACCGGTGTTTCGCGGCTGACCAAAGTATTGGCGGCAGCGGGAGTACGCAACGCTGCCACGATCGCGGCAGCGGCGGTGACGGCCTCTAAGGCCCAGACCGTCCGCCTGGCCGGTGAGGACGTCGGTGCAGGATTGGTCGCCGAACTGGCCCAGGGGGTGATGAACCTCGATGAGCGCATCAAACACACCGACGCGGACATCGAGGAACGATTTCGCCGCCAT
>NZ_JBJIAL010000145.1:0-1062 GCF_045310895.1 Mycobacterium sp. SMC-18 | reverse complement strand
TCCACTTCACAACCGGAGGCCTTCCCTGTCACACAGGCTCACCGATACATAACGGGACAACGTCCCCGGACATCACACCTAGCCCGAGCGAGCCGGGACTCTCGCTGGCCTCACGCCCCGGCCAGGTGGTAGAACACGTTACAGAAATGGCGGCCTCGGCCGCCGAAACCGCCTGTTCAGCGAGGACTGCCCATGCACTGGTACACCGGCAACACGTTCTATGACACCGTGCTGACGGCAGCCTTCGCGTTCGCCGCGTTCGTGATCATCGGCGGTTTCTTCGCGCAGAGTTCCTACGGGCGGTTCTCGACGACGAAGCTCGGCCTGAATCTCAACCCGAAGCTCGGTTGGTGGCTGATGGAGATCCCGGCGACGGTCGTGTTCCTCATCAGCTACCTGGCCGGGCCGCACCGCTTCGAGCCGACATCGCTGGTGCTGGCCGGGATCTGGCTGCTGCACTACGCCAACCGGGGCTGGTTCTTCCCGCTGGCGATCCGCCAGGCGCCCGGCAAGCGCGGCACCTTCAACGTGTCGGTGATCGTGATGGGCATGCTCGTGACGTCGATGCACGGCTACCTCAACGGGACCCTGTTCAGCCACGACTTCTTCGGGCAGTACACCACCGCGTGGCTGACCGACCCCCGGTTCCTGGTGGGGCTGGTGGTCTACCTCTGCGGCTTCGTGCTCCTGGTCAACTCCGAGTCGATCGTGCGAAACCTGCGCGACAAGAACAACCCCGGCGGTGCGGAGTACCGGATTCCGTTCGGCGGCGGTTTCCGGTTCGTCACCAGCCCGGCGTATCTGGGCGAGCTCATCGCGTGGTCCGGCTTCGCGCTGCTGACCTGGGCGCTGCCCGGGGTGGCCATCCTGTTGATCACCGCGGGCAATCTCATTCCCCGGGCGCTGGGCACCCATACCTGGTACCAGGAGAAGTTTCCCGAGTACCCGACCGACCGCAAGGCCCTGATCCCCTACGTGCTCTAGGTGTACTGACCTGAGAGGTTAGGCACGCGGCTGGCGGGTGGGTGGCCTCCGAGTGCGGTGTGGCCGCGGTGGTGATTG
>NZ_JBJIAL010000144.1:0-1108 GCF_045310895.1 Mycobacterium sp. SMC-18 | reverse complement strand
TGTGATGTCCGGGGACGTTGTCCCGTTATGTATCGGTGAGCCTGTGTGACAGGGAAGGCCTCCGGTTGTGAAGTGGAGCTGTCTAGGAACCGCTTCACCAACCAGGAGGCCTTCGTGTCCCACGCTAACGCTGCATTAACCCCGCGCGCACGATTGAAGCTCGCCGAGCTCATCATCGAGAAGGGCTGGACCTATACCGCTGCGGCCAAGATGTTCATGGTCGCGCCTCGAACCGCCAAGAAATGGGCCGATCGCTTTCGTACCGAAGGCTCTGCCGGCATGGTCGACCGTAGCTCGCGACCGCACCGGAGCCCCACCAAGACCAGCGACCAGGTCATGCGTCGGATCGTGGACCTGCGGTGGCGCAAGCGGCTCGGGCCCGTGCAGATCGCCGGACGACTGGGCATGCCGGCGTCCACGGTGCACGCTGTGCTGACCCGGTGCCGGATCAATCGGTTGTCCTACATCGACCGCGTAACTGGCGAACCGCTGCGCCGCTATGAGCACGATCATCCCGGTTCGCTGATCCACGTCGACGTCACCAAATTCGGCAACATCCCCGACGGCGGTGGGCACAAGTTCCTTAGCCGACAACAAGGCAAGCGCAACCGGCAGCTGACCGCGCATCGCACCGGTGAACGTGCCGACGATTATCGACCGCGAATTGGAATTGCGTTCCTGCACACAGTTATTGATGATCACTCTCGGGTTGCGTACGTCGAGATCCAGTCCGACGAGAAAGCGGCCACCGCGATCGGTGTGTTGCAGCGCGCGGTGGCCTGGTTCGCCGAACGCGGCGTCACGGTGGAACGAGTCCTCTCAGACAACGGGTCGGCTTACAAATCCTTGGCCTGGCGCGGTGCCTGCGCCGAACTGAACATCAGCCACAAGCGAACCCGGCCATACCGGCCCCAGACCAACGGCAAGATCGAGCGATTCCATCGCACGCTCGGGGACGGCTGGGCCTACGCCCGGTTCTACGAATCCACCGAACAACGCAACACAGCCCTACCGAGCTGGCTGCATTTCTACAATCACCACCGAGCCCACTCCGCCATCGGAGGCCGCCCACCGGTCACTCGGCTGACCAACGTCCCTGGACATCACA
>NZ_JBJIAL010000143.1:0-1119 GCF_045310895.1 Mycobacterium sp. SMC-18 | reverse complement strand
TAGCCCGGATTTTTCGTGGAATGTTGACTGTGGGGGTGTGTAGATAAGCGAAAGTGCCTGTCCTGCAAGGAATAATTGGACTTCTCTACGGTTCAAAAACCCTGACGGGAAGGCACTTCGCAGGTGAAGAATATCGCGGCGGCATCGCCGGTGAAAGTTTCCGCCGACGGCCATGGCGTTGTGTCGCATGCCGGGATGGGCATGCTGCGTGAGCTTGCCGACCGGACCGGCTTATCGGCGCAGGTCACGGCCGCGTTGGCCGACACCTACCGCGGCCCGTGGGTGTATGCGCCTGGGGAGGTGTTCGCTGATCTGGCGGCCGCGGTCGCCGACGGCGCGGACTGCATCGACGCGGTCGGTCAGCTGTGCGGTGACCGGGAGCACGTCCTGGGGGCCAAGGCCTCAACGACCACCATGTGGCGGCTGATCGATGAGCGGATCGATGCCGCGCATCTACCCGGGGTGCGCGCAGCCCGAGCCGCGGCGCGGGCAGCGGCCTGGGCTGTCGGAGCCGCCCCCACCACCGGCGGCTGGCTGCATATCGACATCGATGCCACGCTGGTGATCGATCACTCCGACAACAAGGCCGGGGCTGCGCCGACCTGGAAGAAAACGTTCGGGCTGCACCCGCTGCTGGCGTTTCTGGACCGCCCCGACATCGCCGGCGGCGAAGCCCTGGCCGGGTTGCTGCGCAACGGTAACGCCGGCTCCAACACCGCCTCCGACCACATCATCGTCCTGCACCAGGCTTTGGCATCGCTGCCAGCGGCGTGGCGGCCCAACCCCGACGATCCCGACAACCCCGAGGCCCCGAAGGTGTTGGTGCGCTGCGATACCGCCGGATCCACCCACAAATTCGCCGCAGCGTGCCGGGCCGCCGGGGCCGGGTTCTCCTTCGGGTACCCCGTCGATACCCGCGTCCAGGACGCCGTGGACACCCTCAACCTCGGCGATTGCTGGTATCCAGCGATCGACACCGACGGCGGGATCCGCGACGGCGCGTGGGTCGCTGAAGCCACCGACCTGGTCAACCTGGCCTCCTGGCCCGAAGGGACCCGGCTGATCCTGCGTAAAGAACGCCCCCACCCCGGCGCGCAGTTGCGGTTCACCGACGCCGAC
>NZ_JBJIAL010000142.1:0-1139 GCF_045310895.1 Mycobacterium sp. SMC-18 | reverse complement strand
CTAGTGTCCTGCGCCGTAAATTAGTTGATTAATTGTAGAATTGGCGGGTGGGAACCAGGGGTAGGCCGGTAGTCGAGTTGGTGTTGACCGACGACGAACGTGAGACGTTGCAGCGGTGGGCCCGTCGATCGAAGTCCTCGCAGGCGTTGGCCCAACGTTGTCGGATCGTGTTGGGTTGCGCGGCAGGGAAATCCAACAAGGAAGTCGCCGCTGATGAAGGTGTGTGGCCGCAAACGGTCGGCAAATGGCGTGGACGGTTCCTGGAGGCGCGACTGGAGGGTCTGGCCGATGAGCCGCGTCCTGGTGCGCCGCGCAAGATCACCGACGAGGCGGTCGAGCAGCTGATCGTGGCCACGTTGGAGCGTCAACCCAAAGGCGCCACGCACTGGTCGCGGTCTTCGATGGCGGCTGAGACCGGGTTGTCGAAGTCAACGGTCGGACGGATCTGGAAGTCGTTCGGCCTCAAGCCGCATCAGGTGGACACCTTCAAGATCAGCAACGACCCGCAGTTCGTCGACAAGGTCCGTGACGTCGTGGGGTTGTATCTGGACCCGCCGGAGAAGGCACTGGTGCTCTGCGTCGATGAAAAATCGCAGATCCAGGCCTTGGATCGCAGCGCGCCGGTGCTGCCGATGATGCCCGGCATGCCCGAGCGCCGCACCCATGACTACGTGCGGCACGGAATCACCACCTTGTTCGCCGCCCTGGATGTGGCCACCGGCGAGGTCTACGGCTCGATTCACCGCCGGCACCGCGCGATCGAGTTCAAGAAGTTCTTGACCAAGTTGGACAACACCGTGCCCGCTGACCTGGACGTCCATCTGATCTGCGACAACTACTCGACGCACAAATCGCCGACAGTAACCAAATGGCTTGCCGCCCATCCCCGATTCCACATGCACTTCACCCCGACCTACTCGTCGTGGCTCAACCAGGTCGAGCGGTGGTTCGGGTTACTCACCGACCAGAAACTGCGCCGCGGCGTTCACCGCTCAATTCAGGCCCTCGAGAAGGACATTCGCGAGTGGATCGCAGACTGGAACGACAACCCCCGCCCGTTCAACTGGACCAAGACCGCCGACGAGATCTTCGAACGACTCGGTTCATATCTTCAACGAATTCCCGGCGCAGGACACTAG
>NZ_JBJIAL010000141.1:0-1144 GCF_045310895.1 Mycobacterium sp. SMC-18 | reverse complement strand
AGATCATCCTCGGGAAGGTGCGCCCTTTCCTACGCCGCCTCGCCGAGGCTCATCCACAGGTTCTGATCATTGCTCCATAGAATGTGACAGCGACTCAAACATAAGTGAGGTGACGCGATATGCCGCGCAGAGTGAAACGCGTAGTCGTCAGTCCTGCCGCAGTCGCCCGCGCGGGTCGGCGGTCCATTCGCGCGTCGGCGAAACTAGAGGGTCGTGTCGTTCCGGAGGGGCACGTACGATCGGCGGCCGTTGAACGCTACCTCTCCCGATGCGTACTCGATCGTAAGCACTCGTCGGAAGGCGAAACGCCTTGACTCCGAACGAGAGCGTCGCGGTACGAAGTGCTCATGGCGGCGTTACGGGGCGAAATTTGGCCCGTACTGGCCCGGGGCTGCGGTCATCACGAGAGCCGAGCGCGAACAAGTATTGGGCCATAACGAAATTTGCGGCGGCTCGTCGGAACGTGACAATAGTTGGCGCACTATCACTGCCCCAAACCGGACCCACGGCCCTCAGCTGTCGGGTTCCCGCCCAGAGAAAAAGCGACAGTCAGCCATGACCTCGACTCTTTCGGGGGTCTGCTGCACGAATAGGTGACATCTGAGTTGGCTTGCCCCGGACGGGCGAGCTGGAAGGATGTCTCTGTGCCCAGGCCCTACCCCCGTGAGTTCCGCGACGACGTCGTGCGCGTGGCCCGCAACCGCGGCGACGGTGTGACGATCGAGCAGATCGCCACCGATTTCGGGGTTCACCCGATGACGCTGCACAAGTGGATGCGCCAAGCCGATATCGACGAAGGCGCCAAGACCGGCAAAAGCACCAGTGATTCCGCTGAACTGCGCGAGCTACGACGCCGAAATCGGTTGTTGGAACAAGAGAATGAAGTCCTGCGGCGGGCGGCCGCGTATTTGTCGCAGGCCAATCTGCCGGGAAAAGGCTCTACCCGCTCGTAAGTGAGCTCGCCGCCGACGGGATTCCCGTTGCGGTGACGTGCCGGGTACTCAAGCTCGCCCGCCAGCCCTACTACCGCTGGCGGGCCAATCCCATCACCGATGCCGAGATCATTGAGGGCTCTTCATGATTGAGGGTGTAGAACGGTCAGCTGCTGTCGGCCTGTGATTGGGGTGTCTGGTTGGCTGGGTGT
>NZ_JBJIAL010000140.1:0-1151 GCF_045310895.1 Mycobacterium sp. SMC-18 | reverse complement strand
TATCGGATCCACAGTCCGGCAAAGTAAATGGCCGGAGCGAGCAGCAACAGCGGCTCACAAGGTTCGTCATCGTCACTGTCGAATGAGATCGCGCGACGCACGGCGGGTGCCTGAAGCGCTTTGGGAAAGTTGGTTACGTATGGTCCCTCGTTCAGTTCGGCCAATCGATAGCCGCCCTGGTCGGTGAAGACGGCATGAGCTGCGGCGATCGGCTCAAGAGCATTCTTGTCATAGATGAGAAACCGCCAGCCGAGGATGGTTGCTACGGAACTGAGTGCCGGCAGCTCATTTGCGGCTGGAGCCTTGGCCGTGCACCGGTCAGGCCCCGCCAGACGGCGCAACGCGCTCAACGGCAGCAACGCCATGCGATGCGGTGCGCAAAGCTGCAGGTCTTCGGGATGATTGCGATGCGCGAAGTTGAGCTTGGGCGTCGCAAAGCCCCGCGTGCGCGCCCGTCTGGCCATGCCGGCAAGGACGGCGTCGCGGGCATCGTCGGGAAGGTCAGCTGCCGGAATCGTCATGCCGTTGCCCTCCTGGTGTAGTATGTGTCCGTCCAGGTGCCGCAGTTGACATAGCCGCGCGGAAATTGCGCGGCGTCGATATCCGAGAGGCCCCACCAAGGGTCCGCAATCGCCAGGCCGTAGTTATCTTGCGCGGGCACGCCGACCGCCGCGGAGTAACCCTTGATCGTGACCAGGTGGGCTCCGCCGCCATTCCAGACGATGCGCACGCATAGCGGGCGCCTGCCTCCGATCTCTTCCTCGGTCTCTCGCAAGGACGCGGAACGGCGCGCCGTCCATTTCCTGAAATGGCCGACGCGGAACAGCGAGGACATCAAGTAGCCGTAGACATTGCAGGCGTCCTTGTCGCCCGCGCAGCAATCACTTCGGCCCAGCTGTCCGTTCGCAATGTCGCATTGGGTCACCCTGCTGGCGGGACGATAAAAATGGGCGACGCTGGCCGCGACGGCGGCCCAGCACCAGTTGGTCTTTTCCTGGTATTCGTTCTTGAAGTCGAGCAGGCGCCACCTCGATCGCCTGAACGGGGGCAGTTTGATCGGGACGCATGTCGCGTTCACGAGTGAAGCCGTTTGGTCTGCTGCCGGTGTCACGATCGTTTCCCCCGCGTCTTCTTGGAGGCCGAACGTCCGG
>NZ_JBJIAL010000139.1:0-1176 GCF_045310895.1 Mycobacterium sp. SMC-18 | reverse complement strand
ACTATTCCCAACTCGTGACCGGTAGACCGGCCGGATCACAGAAACCTGAGGGTGCATGAAACCCGGGACGGTTCACTGCGATGGTTGCCCGGCCGAACTTTCTTTGCGGATAGTTGCCAACGAGCCGATCAGCGACGAGGAATGCGACCGCCTCCTGACCGAGCATCTGCAGGGTGCTGGGTGGTCCTGCTCCCATGGCAGCGACGTGTGCCCGAACTGTAGGAGTTCAACCGTCAATCAGGACACTCCTATGCCTCAAATGTCCTGATACACAACACTCAACGCCAACATCAATTCGAAGGACTACCTCATGATGCGAATCATCAAAGGCGCACCCCTACCAATAGAGGTGCGGGCCCAAGTCGATGCACACCCACTCGGCACCGCAGCTCATCTGCTCCGCGCAGTAGGACTCGCCGTATGCGTCGGCGGGCTGTTCGCCATGGTGGCATCCATCCTGACCGGCGCTCCGGTTTCTTCGCATCAGCCCGTCCCTGACGCCGTCGTCATTGTGGCGGCCGCCATCGGGCTGACCGGGGCGGTCCTGATACACCAGGGCACCACGCTGTATCAACGCGTCGTCACGACGAAACTTCACACCACGGTGTCCTCGTCGCACTGACATAACCCCTAGGCTGGACTTATGAGCATCGCTGCCGTTCGGAGTGGCTTGGCGTGGGCGACGTGCGCGATTGCGGGTGTACTCGCCGGATGCGGCGTCTACCTCGCCGCGTTCCTTGTCTCGGCGCCGCTCCTGCTGTTCGCAGCATTCGGTGCAGCACCGTTCATAGCGCTCGCAATTGTTGCGCTTACTTTCCTGCGGACCCGCAGGCGCCCTTGCAGGGCGCCGATGTGGATGCAGCAGCGACGCTCGGCGTTCTGGATTGGAGCTGCCGCGGTCGTGATGGCCTGCGGCGTCTACACCGTCGTCGAGATTCCTCAGACGATCCCGTTCGCATACGCCCTCGTGAGCTAAGTCCCTGGGGCAGTTGGCCCTTGCTCCCTATCCTCGGACCGAACGGCCGCAGCGTGATTCTCAGATGTCGCCGCGACGACCGCAAATAGTGCAGATACCACCTGCGGTGGAGAGCTAGCGTTGAAGAGCAATGATCAGAACCTGTGGATGAGCCTCGGCGAGGCGGCGTAGGAAAGGGCGCACCTTCCCGAGGATGATCT
>NZ_JBJIAL010000138.1:0-1183 GCF_045310895.1 Mycobacterium sp. SMC-18 | reverse complement strand
GGTAAGACCAACACGAGGCCCACACCTGGGGAATTACGTGACAGCAACCCCTGGGGAATTACGTGACCGACGACAGCTTCGCGACTTGGTACAGCAAGAGTGGGCGCCGGGATCATTGTGGTTTGTGATTTCGCGATTCGACGAAGCAGGGATAGATCCCGACGATGACCCGGACGGTTACCGTGCACTAGGCGAGCACAAAGTGGGTGAACTCAGGGCTGCCCTGAGTCTTGATGAGCGGGTTCCGGTTTACGTGGTCTGCCAGGATTTTGCTCAAATGGCAGGTACAGAACGTAATCCCGATTCAACGGTTTGGGACGAATCGCGCAGCTGGGACGGAATCTCGGGTCTGATCGCTGCGATCACTGCTTTAGGTAGTTCGTCTCGACCTGATATCAGACAAGCTGCCGCACAGAGGTTTTGGGGTAGCTCGGTTCAGCAAGTGCTTCATCAGTTGCGCGCGGAGTTCGCAACGCGCCTGGAGAACTCGGCCGTCAGTGACGAAGGTGAGCAACGACGCGCGTCGTGGCTGGCGCAATTGGACACGTTGACTCGCGCCGCCGAGGCTGATTTGCGTGGACGGGTGTCGGCGGCCGTTGGCGATGCCGTGGACAGTCCCGATCCGGCTCAGAGTTTCGCACAGGCGTTGAAGACGTCTCTCGGCGCCTGGTACGCCGCGCTCAAACGCGACATCGACAAGCTGTTACGCAGCGTCGGAGATACGGTCGCGACTGAACGCATGCGGCCGGACTGGCAGCGGTTTGAGGAAATGGCCTCAACATTGCGACATGAGCCACCAGGACCTGAGCCTGCACCCGACGATGAGATGATCTACGCCCCGGTGGTGCGACAGGTTGGCGATGCGGTCCTGAATGCGTTGCGGCACTACGAGCAGAGTCGCGGCCTGAAGCTGACTTCGCCCGCATCCGGCACTCTGGGAACATCGTCCGGTGTTGACCGGATGGCGGCTGCCGCCGCTGGCGTGTCCGTCATCACAGAGTTGGCCGTCATCGCAGAACAATTCGCCAACCGACAACGTGCGGCGAATGCGGCGATGCAGCAGCGTGCACAACTCCAGTCCGAACTTGTCAGCGTCGGCGAAGAAGTGAACCGCCCCGAGTTTGGTGCACACCGGTTTATTGGTGCGCAGCCTCTGATTGGGCTGTGTTCGTAGCGTAGTAGA
>NZ_JBJIAL010000137.1:0-1185 GCF_045310895.1 Mycobacterium sp. SMC-18 | reverse complement strand
GATCGCGACCAGCTTGAGAAGCCGCTCGGCGGTCCCGATCTGACTGTCTTCGAGCTTGAGGCCTTGTGTCTTCAAGATGCGGAAGAACTGCTCGATCAGCCACCGCCGCTTGTACCATTCGATAATGCGCCAGGCCTCTTCTGCATTCGTCACCGGATGCGTGGTGAGCAGCCGCCAGTGCAGCGGCTCGATCCCGGCCTGCGGCTCGATCTCGCGCACATCGACCAGGATCAAGGGTAGGCTTTTCGGCAGATGGCGCAGGAACTTGGTTTGCGGTCGGGCCAGTTCGACGGCGCCGAAGCGCAGATCGAGAAGCGCAGCCCGCTCAGGCCGTTGTGCTCGCGCAGGCAATACGATGGTCCGTTGTTCGATGCTGGTCATGGCCTCGCTGGCCGCATACAGGCCACAGCCATCCGCCAGCTTGCGATCATGCATGCTCCGGGCAATGACGTGGAACTGGTGTTCTGCGGCGCAGGCGTAGAGCGCGAAGATGTCGCTCTCGCGGTCGCCCAGCATGGTCACCATCGCAGCCTTCGCCAACAGCGGCTTGGCTGCCAGAGCGGTCGCGATCCAGCGTTGCGATTCTTTGTCCTTCAGATCGCGATTGTCGTGCGAGACGGTGCGGCGGCCCTGGCGGGTCCAGATCTCGCCGTGCAACAGGCCAAGGCAGCAGCCGCTTTCCGCGTCTGCGGCCAGCATCGGGTGCAGCAACACCCCGCGGGTGTTGCCATGACCGATCTCGCCCAAGCCACGCCGGTTTTGTGCCTTGGTGGCAAAATTGATCTCGCTGGTATCCTGGATCGCCAGCACATGGCGGCCTTCGGCCGCCATTACCGTACCATCGCTCCAGCTTTCGATTATCCGCGTCGTCGTCACCTTGGCATTGCCGAGAAAGCGGTTGAAGCGCACCTCCCGGGCACGCATGCCTCCTGCCAGCCGTCGCAGGCAGACATCCTTGCCCGCGACCATGCATTCGACGAGCGCCGCCCCCCTTTATCGAGGCGGAGATCCCCGAACCGACCTAATGACCAGTCAATTTGCGCCAGCATGTCGACACCTCCGCCAAAGCCGAAGTGCCGCAATATGAATCACACGAAATACCGATTCGGGAATCCCCACCCAACTAGATGTGTGCATGCCCTAGGGCGTTCGCCGGGACGACGGAGAGATTACACCCCGCTGAAC
>NZ_JBJIAL010000136.1:0-1213 GCF_045310895.1 Mycobacterium sp. SMC-18 | reverse complement strand
CACGCCGGGTTCGGGAAGCGGCCCGGGAAAACGGAACAGCCCCAACGGTTGTCACCGCGTCCCGGGCCGACTTTCACGGACCGGCCACATCAGTAGTCGTGGAGTTCATCAGCGCCCACCTGGGTCACCGGGTGGGCGCTGATGGTCTCAAGTGGGGTGTCGAGTCGATGTGTGCCGTGCTTACCGAGTACGGCATTGCTATCGCCCCGTCGACGTATTACGCACATCGAGTCGGTGACGGCCCGTCAACGGCCGATCTGGCGGACGCGCAGATCATCGACGCGATCTGGCGGCTACGTAAGTCATCGGCATTGTTTAAGGTACTGGGCGCGCGCAAGACATGGATTGTACTGCGCACCAACGGAATTGATGTTTCTCGGTGCGTGGTGGAGCGAGTGATGCGGGAAATGGGGTGGCGCGGGGCGTGCAAGCGGCGCCGGGTGCTAACCACCGTTGCTGACCCGGCTGCGATGCGGGCTCCGGATCGGGTGCAGCGGTGTTTCGTCGCCGCGGCGCCGGACCGGTTGTGGGTGGCCGATTTCACCTATTGCCGTACCCGTGCCGGCTGGGCCTACACGGCGTTCGTCACTGACGTCTACGCCCGCAAGATCGTGGGCTGGAAGGTGGCCACCGAGATGACTCAGAAGCTGGTCACCGACGCGATAAATCACGCTATTGATACCCGGAAGCGTTCTGGTGCAACAACTTTGGCAGATCTCGTCCATCATAGCGATGCGGGCTCACAATATACGGCGGTCGCGTTCACTGAACACCTTGCTGCCGAAGGGATCTTGCCGTCGATCGGGACCGTCGGTGACAGCTTCGATAATGCCCTGGCCGAATCAGTGAACAGCAGTTACAAGACCGAGCTCATCGACAACCAGCCGCTGTATCCGGGAGCTACCGAGCTGTCCCTGGCAACGGCCGAATGGGTCGCGTTCTACAACCGTCAGCGGCCCAACGGCTACTGCCAGGACCTGACACCGGACCGGGCCGAAGCGCTCTACTACCATCGCCTCCAGCACCCTCAAACCGAGGAGGCACTCACATAACAGAGCCTCCGAACACGCCGGGGCGGATCAGCGGCCCCGATGTTGTCCCACTCGACCCGCCATAGTTCGGTGCCGGCATGCGAGGTGGGCTTGACCCTGTTTGGTGGACACAGGGTCAGGCGGCTTGTGCCGTCTGATTGATCCGGTTTTCAAACTCGACG
>NZ_JBJIAL010000135.1:0-1247 GCF_045310895.1 Mycobacterium sp. SMC-18 | reverse complement strand
GCGTCGATCAGCTTGTAGGCCATGGCCAATCCAGCGGCCCGCGATCCCGGACCCTTGGTGACCTTCGTTCTCAAACGCACTGTGGCGAAGGTGGATTCGATCGGATTCGTGGTACGCAGATGGATCCAGTGCTCGGCGGGGTAGTGGTAGAACTCCAGCAGGACATCGAGGTCGTCGACGATCTTGGCGACCACTTTCGGGTACTTCGCGCCGAAGGCAACCGCGAAGGCCTTGACCGCGACCTGAGCTTTGTCGATGTCTTCGGCGTTGTAGATGTCCTTGATGGCCGCCAGCGCGGCCGGATGCGCTGACTTCGGCAGTGCGGAAAGGACGTTGGCCTGCTTGTGGAACCAGCAGCGCTGCTCTCGGGTCTTCGGGAATACCTCCCGCACCGCCTTCCAGAACCCGAGCGCGCCATCGCCGACGGCCAGCACTGGGGCGGTCATGCCGCGTCGTTTGCAGTCGCGCAGCAGATCCGCCCACGACTCGCATGACTCCCGATAGCCGTCGGTGATCGCCACGAGCTCTTTGCGGCCGTCAGCGCGCACGCCGAGCATCACCAGCAGGCACAGCTTCTCCTGGTCCAGGCGGACCTTGAGGTGAATGCCGTCGACCCACAGGTAGACGTAGTCGCTGCCGGACAGGTCCCGGGCAGCGAACGTACGGGCTTCGTCTTGCCACTGCGCGGTCAGACGGGTGATCGTGGTGGCCGACAACCCGGCACCCGAGCCGAGGAACTGCTCGAGTGCGGGCCCGAAGTCGCTGGTCGATAGGCCGTGCAGATACAGCAGCGGCAGCACCTCACTCATCTGCGGGGACTTGCGTGCCCAGGCCGGCAGGATCGCCGAGGAAAACCGCTGCCGCTCACCAGAATCGGGGTCGACACGGCGATCGTTGACCCGCGGCGCCTTCACCTGCACGGCACCGGCCGCGGTCAGCACCTCACGCGGCTGGTGATAGCCGTTGCGGACCACCAGTCGGTGACCGTTCTCGTCGAGCTGATCAGCGAATGCGGCCACGTACGCGGCGACCTCGGCCTGCAGGGCAGCGGCCAACATCTGCCGGGCTCCGTCGCGGACGATCTCGTCCAACAACGACCGGCCGGCCTCGCCGCCGTTGGCCTCCTCGGCATCGTGAACTACGGTGAGCATGGGCGTACCTTCCCAACCAGCGCGCCAACGCCGGTCTTGATCGAATACCTGATTCCGTGATGATCATCCTCGGGAAGGTGCGCCCACTTTCAGGCC
>NZ_JBJIAL010000134.1:0-1265 GCF_045310895.1 Mycobacterium sp. SMC-18 | reverse complement strand
GGGTCTGCTGCACGAATAGGTGACATCTGAGTTGGCTTGCCCAGCATGGGCGGGCTGGAAGGATGTCCCCATGGCAAGGCCCTACCCCCGCGAGTTCCGCGACGACGTCGTCCGGGTCGCTCGCAACCGCGATGACGGTGTAACGATCGAGCAGATCGCCACCGATTTCGGAGTGCACCCGATGACGCTGCAGAAATGGCTCCGTCAGGCCGACATCGACGAAGGCACCAAGCCCGGCAAGAGCGCCAGCGAGTCCGGTGAGCTGCGCGAAGCCCGACGGCGGATCAAACTGCTAGAGCAAGAGAACGAGGTGCTGCGTCGGGCCGCAGCGTATTTATCGCAGGCCAATCTGCCGGGAAAAGGGTCTACCCGCTCGTGAAAGAGCTCGCCGCCGACGGGATCCCCGTCGCGGTGACGTGCCGGGTACTCAAGCTCTCCCGCCAACCGTATTACCGCTGGCTGGCCGACCCCATCACCGAGGCCGAACTCATCGAGGCCTACCGCGCCAATGCGCTGTTCGACGCGCACGCAGACGATCCGGAGTTCGGCTACCGCTACCTCGTGGAGGAGGCGCGCGATGCCGGCGAGCCGATGGCCGAGCGCACCGCATGGCGGATCTGCTCGCAGAATCGACTGTGGAGCGTGTTTGGTAAGAAACGCGGCAAGAACGGCAAAGTCGGGCCGCCGGTGCACGACGATCTTGTCGAGCGTGACTTCACCGCTGAAGGGCCAAATCAGTTGTGGCTCAGTGACATCACTGAGCACCGCACCGGTGAGGGCAAGCTCTACCTCTGTGCGATTAAGGACGTGTTCTCCAACCGGATCGTCGGCTACAGCATCGACTCCCGAATGAAGTCACAACTGGCCATCCGGGCACTACACAGCGCGGTAGCCCGACGCGGAGATGTCGCGGGGTGCATTCTGCACTCGGATCGCGGATCTCAGTTCCGGTCAAGGAAATTCGTACACGCCTTGAATCAACACGAGATGGTCGGCTCTATGGGCCGTGTCGGAGCCGCCGGCGACAACGCCGCCATGGAGAGCTTCTTTAGCCTGCTGCAGAAGAACGTGCTCGACCGCCGCCGCTGGGACACCCGAGAACAACTCCGCATCGCGATCGTCACCTGGATCGAGCGCACCTACCACCGGCGCCGCCGCCAGTCCGGCCTCGGGCGGTTGACCCCGATCGAATTCGAAGCAATCATGACCACACCGGCCAGTCAGGCCGCGTGACCGAAACTGTCACCTGATCGTGCAGCAGACCC
>NZ_JBJIAL010000133.1:0-1269 GCF_045310895.1 Mycobacterium sp. SMC-18 | reverse complement strand
CTGCCGACTGTGCTGGCCGAACGACTCACCACCACACATCCCGACGTGCTGCGCGAGCTGCTCGCCACGTTCATCCACACCCTGATGGGTGCCGAGGCCGACGCCCTGTGCGGCGCCGGATACGGCGAACGCAGCACCGATCGGACCAACCAGCGCAACGGCTACCGTCGCCGCGAATTCGACACCCGTGCAGGAACATTAGATCTCGCAATTCCCAAGCTACGGCAGGGTTCGTACTTCCCGGACTGGCTACTGGAACGCCGCAAACGCGCCGAGCGGGCCCTGACGACCGTGGTTGCGACCTGTTATCTGCTCGGGGTCTCGACACGGCGGATGGACAAGCTCGTCGAAACGTTGGGCATCACGGCGCTGTCGAAGTCTCAGGTCAGCGTGATGGCCAAGGAACTCGACACCGCTGTGGAGGCGTTCCGCACCCGCCCTCTGGATGCCGGCCCCTACACGTTCGTGGCCGCCGACGCCCTGGTACTCAAGGTCCGCGAGGGTGGCCGCGTGGTCAACGTGCACGCCCTGATCGCCGTCGGAGTCAATGCCGAGGGCTACCGCGAGATCCTGGGTATCGACGTCACCACCGCCGAGGACGGCGCCGGCTGGCTGACCTTCTGGCGGTCGCTGACCGCCCGCGGACTCTCAGGTGTGAAGCTGGTGACCTCCGACGCCCACGCGGGCCTGGTGGCCGCGATCGGCGCCACCCTGCCCGGCGCCACGTGGCAGCGCTGCAGAACGCATTACACGACCAATCTGATGGCCCTCACCCCGAAAGCATCCTGGCCTTGGGTACGCACCCTGCTGCATTCGGTATTCGACCAACCCGACGCAGAATCGGTTGCAGCCCAATATGACCGGATCATCGACGCCCTGGCCGACAAACTTCCCAAGGTGGCCGACCACCTGGAGGCCGCCCGACCGGACCTGCTGGCGTTCACTGCGTTCCCCAAACAGATCTGGCGCCAGATCTGGTCGAACAACCCCCAGGAACGGCTCAACAAGGAGATCCGACGACGCACCGACGTCGTCGGCATCTTCCCCAACCGCGACGCCCTCATCCGACTCGTCGGGGCCGTGCTGGCCGAACAACACGACGAATGGGCCGAGTCCCGCCGCTACCTCGGCCTCGACGTCCTGAGCAAATCACGCACCGTCAACGACACCCCGGCAGAACAGGAGGCCACCACCGCGGCCCTGACCGCCTAAACCATCACATCGAAGAATCACACGACGACGTCGTACACCACGTGGGTGGACTTGACC
>NZ_JBJIAL010000132.1:0-1283 GCF_045310895.1 Mycobacterium sp. SMC-18 | reverse complement strand
GTGGGCTTGACCCTGTTTGGTGGACACAGGGTCAGGCGGCTTGTGCCGTCTGATTGATCCGGTTTTCAAACTCGACGGGGCTGATCATGCCCAGTGCGCTGTGACGCCGGCGGCGGTTGTAGACCCGCTCGATCCAGTCACCGACGGCGAGCCTAGCGGCAGCTTTCGTCGGCCACAACCGCCGGTCGTAAAACTCGACTTTCAGTGTCGCCCATAATGATTCAGTCGCAGCGTTATCCCAGCACACCCCGGTACGGCCCACCGACCGCAGCAGGTTGTTCTCCCGGGCGAACCGAGCCAGCTGCGCCGAGGTGTACTGACAGCCCCGATCGGCATGGAAAATCACCTTCTCCGGCAACGGGCCACGCAACGCGATCGCCATCGTCAACGCCGACTCGACAACATCGGTATGCAGGGTATCGGCGATCGCCCAACCGATCACCCGCCGCGAATGCCCGTCCCGTACCGCCGCCAGATACAACCAGCCTTCCCCAGTCCGCAGATAGGTGATGTCGCTGGTCCACACCGCGTTGAGCACACCGGTATCGAAACGACGTTTGACCAGGTCCGGGATCGCTTCGGCATCCGGGTCCGCCACGGTGGTCGGCGGACCGAAAGTGCGCGGACTGATCCCGAACAAACCTTGGCGGCGCAGTGATGCCGCCACCGTCTTGCACGAGACCACCCAGCCATCCTCCCGTAGATCGGCCAGGATGCGCGGTGCGCCGTTCACCCCGTCGGAGTCGGCATGAAACCCCGCAACTGCGGTGTCGAGGCGCTTACGGCGCTGCTGGGCCGGCGTAGGACCGGCAGCGCCGGCCACACGCCACTTGTAGAACCCCGACCGCGATACCACCAGCAGTCGGCACATCCGCACAATGCTGAAGTTCGCCTTCTCCGCCTCGATGATCCGGTAAGCATCTACCGGTTCTGTTCGGAGGCGAAGAAGGCTGCCGCTTTTTTTAAAAACTCACGGTCCAAACGCAATTCAGCGTTCTCCTTGCGCAGCCGCTCCAACTCGGCGCGCTCATCAACATCAAGCACCCCGCCAGTATCCCCGGCCGACTCGCGGGCCTGGCGCACCCACCGACCCAACAACTGCTCACCCAGATTCATCTCCGCGGCCACATGCGCGATCGGACGTCCCGTCTCGATCACCAGGCGGGCAGCCTGCTCCCGAAACTCCGGGGTGTACTTCTTACGCTTGCCCGCCATACGGACATCCTTCCCGCAGGACCAGCAGTCCCACCAGTTAGGTGTCCACCATCAGGGGTCAAGCCCAG
>NZ_JBJIAL010000131.1:0-1292 GCF_045310895.1 Mycobacterium sp. SMC-18 | reverse complement strand
GTGCCTTGACGGTATGGAGGTCCCCCTTCTCCCGAAGTTACGGGGGCATTTTGCCGAGTTCCTTAACCATAGTTAACTCGTACGCCTTAGTATTCTCTACCTGACCACCTGTGTTGGTTTGGGGTACGGGCCATGTGTGCACTCGCTAGAGGCTTTTCTTGGCAGCATAGGATCACCGAATTCGCCTCACTCGGCTATGCATCACCTCTCAGACATGTGAACGACGGATTTGCCTATCGTTCGTCCTACAGGCTTACCCCGGTATTACCACTGACCGGTACGGCTACCTTCCTGCGTCACCCCATCGCTTGACTACTACCCACCAGGGTCCCACGCAGCCGGCAACACGTGATCCCCGAAAGGATCATCACGTGCCATTTGGATGGTTAGCACAATGGATTCATCACGGACGCACACACACGGGTACGGGAATATCAACCCGTTGTCCATCGACTACGCCTGTCGGCCTCGCCTTAGGTCCCGACTCACCCTGGGCGGACTGGCCTGCCCCAGGAACCCTTGGTCTTTCGGCGGGCAAGGTTCTCACTTGCCTATTCGCTACTCATGCCTGCATTCTCACTCCCACACCCTCCACAACTCGATCACTCGGCTGCTTCACCGGATGCAGGACGCTCCCCTACCCATCCTTGCGGATGCCGCGACTTCGGCGGTGTGCTTGAGCCCCGCTACATTATCGGCGCACAATCACTTGACCAGTGAGCTATTACGCACTCTTTCAAGGGTGGCTGCTTCTAAGCCAACCTCCTGGTTGTCTTCGCGACTGCACATCCTTTTCCACTTAGCACACGCTTAGGGGCCTTAGTCGGCGATCTGGGCTGTTTCCCTCTCGACGCACGGAGCTTATCCCCCGCCGTCTCACTGCCACGCTTTTGTCTTACCGGCATTCGGAGTTTGGCTGACGTCAGTAACCTGGTGAGGCCCATCGGCCATCCAGTAGCTCTACCTCCGGCAAGAAACACGCAACGCTGCACCTAAATGCATTTCGGGGAGAACCAGCTATCACGGAGTTTGATTGGCCTTTCACCCCTACCCACAGCTCATCCCCTCAGTCTTCAACCTAAGTGGGTTCGGGCCTCCACGCGGTCTTACCCGCGCTTCACCCTGGCCATGGGTAGATCACTCCGCTTCGGGTCCAGAACATGCCACTACACCACTTGCGTGGATACGCCCTATTCAGACTCGCTTTCGCTACGGCTACCCCCCACGGGTTAACCTCGCGACATGTCCCTGACTCGCAGGCTCATTCTTCAAAAGGCACGCCATCACCCCAC
>NZ_JBJIAL010000130.1:0-1349 GCF_045310895.1 Mycobacterium sp. SMC-18 | reverse complement strand
GCCGACATGCCGAACGGTTGGCGTCACGCTGGTGTCGTGCGCGGTTCGGCCGCTGTGCACCGCACAGTGAGCGCTCCAGGCTTTCCCAATCGAGAAGTTGATCCGCATGACCAGGACATTCGCCGACACGGTCTTCCGCAACGGTCGGATCTACACGTCGAACCGAGGGCAGCCTTGGGTGGCCTGCGCGGCGGTCAAGGCCGGCCGGTTCATCGCGGTCGGCGAGGAGCGCGACGTCGCATCGCTGATCGGCGAGGGGATCGCCGAGACCCTGCATAAGGCGGCCTCGGCTGCTGCGCCCGGCGCCTGGATCGTCGGCGGCCAGTTCGGCAACAATCTGCTGAACGAGATGAACACCGCGGAATCCTGCGCGCTGCTCGACGCGGCATGCCTCGGCCATCCCGTCGTGTTGCGCGACGACACCTATCACAATCGCTGGGCGAGCTCGGCGGCGCTGCGGCTTGCCGGCGTGCAGGCCGATACCGACGATCCGACCGACGGCGAGATCGGCCGCGACCTCAAGACCGGGACGCTGACCGGGATCATGATCGAGGCCGCCTCGGGCCTGGTCGAGCGGGCGCTGGCGGCGTCCGGTCACTACACGCCGGAGATGGACCGCGCCGCGGTGGCGCGCTCGATCTCGGTGCTGAACTCTTACGGTGTCACCGCTTTCATCGACGCCGCCAGCATGCAGCCGATCATGGCGGCGCTGAAGGGCCTCGACGATCGGGGCGAGCTCACCGCCTGGGCGGTCTGCGCGATGCCGGTGGTTGAGCCGGGCTTCATGTTCGGCAAGGCCGGCGAGGAGCTGTTTGCGCTGCGCGAAGACTATCGCGGCGCGCATGTGAAGCCGGACTACGTCAAGGTGTTCCTCGACGGCGTGCCGGGTGCCAAGACTGCCGCCTTCCATGAGCCCTATCTGGCCGATCCCGTGCGTGGCTGCTGTTTCCGCGGCGCGACGATGCTGACCGTGCCGGACCTGATCCGCTGGCTCGGGCGATGCGAGAAGCTCGGCCTTGCCGCCAAGATCCATTGCGCTGGAGATGCCGCGGTGACGCAGGCGCTCGATGCCATCGATGTCGTGCGCAGCTTCAACGGCCCGACCAACCTGATTCACCAGATCGCTCATGCGAGCTACATCGCGCCTGACGACATCAGGCGCTTCGCCGAGCTCGGCGTTGCCGCCGACCTGTCACCGATCATCTGGTATCCGACCATCTTCCTTGAGGCGCACAAGGCCGCGATGGGCGAGGAGCGGGCGCAGCGCTTCTGGCCGAACAAGGATTTGAAGGAGGCCGGCGCGCTGATGGCCGGCGGCTCGGACTGGCCTGTCATCCCGATCCCCGATC
>NZ_JBJIAL010000129.1:0-1355 GCF_045310895.1 Mycobacterium sp. SMC-18 | reverse complement strand
TGAACCGCCCCGAGTTTGATGCACACCTTCTTTCGAGGGAAGGTAGTTCGCATCATGCCGAAGAAGTACGACGAGGAGTTCAAGGTCCGGGCGGTGCGGTTGGTCGCTGACCATGCCGAGGAGTACGACACCCGCACGGCCTGCATCACCGCGGTCGCCAAACGGTTGGGCGTCTCCTACGAATCGCTGCGCCGCTGGATCAACCAGAGCGAGGTCGACGCCGGGGACCGGGCAGGGGTGCCCACCGACATTGCGCGCGAGAACAGAGAGCTCAAACGCAAGAACCGTGAGCTTGAAGAAACCATCGAAATCCTCAAGGCGGCAACAAGTTTCTTCGCGCGGGAGAGCGACCCGCGACGCCGCTGATCTGTGCGTTCATCGCCGAGCATCGTGCTCGGTTCGGGGTCGCTCCGATCTGCCGCGTGCTGTCCGAGCACGGCTGCCAGATTGCCCCGAGAACGTTCTACGCCTGGCTGGCGCGGCCGCCATCGGCGCGGGCCTTGTGGGATATGGCTATTACTGAGGTGCTGGCCGGCTACTACGAACCCGACGAACACGGACACCGCAAGCCCGAGTCGTTGTACGGCGCGGTCAAGATGTGGGCCCATCTGCGCCGTCAGGGCATCGAGGTGGCCCGCTGCACGGTAGAGCGCCTCATGCGGGACAACGGGTGGCGTGGGGTGACCCGCCGTAAGAAGGTTCGCACCACCATCGCTGACCCGGCTGCCGGGCGAGCCCCGGATCTGGTGGACCGCCAGTTCCGCGTTGAGACGCCCAACAGGTTGCTGGTAGCCGATTTCACCTACGTCAGATTGGCCGCCGGGGTGTTCGTCTACACCGCGTTCGTCATCGATGCCTACTCCGGGCGGATCGTGGGCTGGACCTGCTCAGCGGGCAAGAGTGATGCGTTCGTACGGCGGGCAATACGCCACGCCGCGCAACTCCGGCATCGTGAGGGTAATCCGTTGTCGGGCAGTACTATTCACCACTCAGATGCGGGCTCTCAGTATACGTCGGTGCGGTTCGGGGAAACCCTGTCCTTGTCCGGATTGGTGCCGTCGATCGGATCGGTCGGCGATGCCTTCGATAACGCGTTGGCCGAGACCACCGTCGGGCTGTACAAGAACGAAGCCGTCCGCGACGACTCCCCATTCCGTCGCGGCCCGCTGCACCGACTGACCGACGTAGAACTGCTCACCGCCGACTGGGTCCACTGGTACAACAGCGACCGGCTCATGCACCGCCTGGGCCGCATCCCACCGATCGAATACGAGACCATCTACTACGCTACGAACACAGCCCAATCAGAGGCTGCGCACCAATAAACCGGTGTGCACCAAACTCGGGGCGGTTCA
>NZ_JBJIAL010000128.1:0-1362 GCF_045310895.1 Mycobacterium sp. SMC-18 | reverse complement strand
TGAACCATCCCGCGTTTGATGCGCACCTCCTTCCTTGGGAAGGTGCATGTCATGCCGAGCAAGTACGACCCGGAGACCCGAGCGAAGGCGGTCCGTCTGGTGCGCGAGCACCGGGAGGACTATCCGAGCGAGTGGGCGGCGATTACCGCGGTGTCCAAACGGTTGGGGATGAACGCCGAGACGCTGCGTAATTGGATTCGCCAGCAACAGGTCGATGACGGTGATCGAGACGGGGTCTCTTCGGAGGCGGCTGCGGAGATCCGGGCGTTGAAACGGCGTAACGCCGAGCTGGAGCAGACTATCGAAATCCTCAAGGCGGCAACGTCTTTCTTCGTGCGGGAGAGCGACCCGCGCAGCCGCCGCTGACCGCTACGGTCTGCGAGTTCATCGCCGCCCACCGGGACCGTTTCGGGGTCGCTCCGATCTGTCGCGTGCTCACCGAGCACGCCGTGCCGATCGCCCCGCGGACATTTCATGCCTGGGCGGTGCGGGCGCCCTCGAAACGGGCCCTGTGGGACGCCACGATCACCGAGATCCTAGCCGGCTACTACGAGCCTGATGAGCACGGACGCCGCAGGCCCGAGTCGCTGTACGGGTCGCTGAAGATGTGGGCCCATCTGCAGCGTCAGGGCATCCCGGTGGCCAAGTCCACCGTGGAACGCCTGATGCGCAAGAACGGCTGGCAAGGCGTGCGCCGCCAGAAGAGGGTCCGCACCACGATCCCCGACCCGGAGGCGGTGCGACCGCCGGACCTGGTGGACCGCCAGTTCGGGGTGGCCGCACCCAACGTGCTGCTCGTGGCCGACTTCACCTACGTCAAGCTCGTCACCGGCGTGTTCGTCTACGTCGCGTTCGTCATCGACGCCTACGCCGGGTCGATCGTGGGCTGGGAAGCCTCGGCGTCCAAGCACACCCGCTTCGTCGAATCCGCGCTGCGTCAGGCCGCTGCACTGCGTGCCCGCCAAGGCCATCCCGTCGACGGCGCAATCCATCACAGCGACGCCGGCTCGCAGTACACGAGTGTGAGATTCGGTGAGACACTGAGCCTTTCGGGAATTCGCCCGTCCGTGGGCAGTGTTGGGGATGCCTTCGACAACGCGCTGGCTGAGACGACCATCGGCCTGTACAAGAACGAATGTGTCCGGGCGGATTCCCCGTTTCGCCGCGGCCCACTGAACACCGTGGGCGACGTCGAATACATCACCGCCGACTACGTCGCCTGGTACAACCAGCAGCGCCTGATGCACCGCCTCGGACGCATTCCGCCGGCCGAAGCCGAAGCCCGCTACTATTCCCAACTCGTGACCGGTAGACCGGCCGGATCACAGAAACCTGAGGGTGCATGAAACCCGGGACGGTTCA
>NZ_JBJIAL010000127.1:0-1372 GCF_045310895.1 Mycobacterium sp. SMC-18 | reverse complement strand
CGCGCTGGTTCGGGAAGGTACGCCCATGCTCACGGTAGTTCACGATGCGGATTCATCCAACGAGGATGCTGGCTCGTCGCGGTCGTTGCTCGATGAGATTGTCCGCGACGGTGCCCGCCAGATGCTGGCCGCAGCGTTGCGGGCTGAGGTCGCCGCCTACATCGAGGCTCATGCCGGTGAGCTTGATGAGAACGGGCACCGGCTGGTGGTGCGCAATGGCTATCACCGCGAGCGCGAGGTGCTCACCGCGGCGGGCGCGGTGAGTGTGACCGCGCCGCGGGTCAATGACAAACGTGTTGACCCGGACACTGGTGAGCGGCAACGGTTTTCCTCGGCGATCCTGCCGGCGTGGGTGCGCAAGTCGCCGCAGATGACCGAGGTGTTGCCGTTGCTGTATCTGCATGGCTTGTCGACCAGTGATTTCGGTCCGGCGTTGGAGCAGTTCCTGGGCTCGGGTGCCGGCTTGTCGGCCACGACGATCACCCGACTCACCACGCAGTGGCAGGACGAGGCCAAGGCCTTCGAGGCCCGTGATCTGTCGGGCACCGACTACGTCTACCTGTGGGTCGACGGCATCCATCTCAAGGTGCGCCTGGAGCAGGAGAAGCTCTGTTTGCTGGTGATGATCGGTGTGCGCGCTGACGGCCGCAAGGAGCTGGTCGCGCTCACCGACGGGTACCGGGAGTCGGCCGAGTCGTGGGCTGATCTGTTGCGGTCGTGCCGACGTCGCGGGATGACCGCACCGGTGCTGGCCGTCGGCGATGGGGCCCTGGGGTTCTGGAAGGCCGTGCGTGAGGTGTTCCCGGCCACCGGCGAGCAGCGGTGCTGGTTTCACAAGCAGGCCAATGTTCTTGCCTGCCTGCCAAAGTCGGCTCATCCGGGGGCGATCGCGGCGATGCGGGAGATCTACAACGCCGAGGATATCGACCACGCGCAGGTGGCGATCAAGGCGTTCGAGGTGGACTACGGCGCCAAGTACCCCAAGGCGGTCGCCAAGATCGTCGATGACGCCGATGTGCTGCTGGAGTTCTATAAGTACCCGGCCGAGCACTGGGTCCATCTGCGCACTACCAACCCGATCGAATCAACGTTTGCCACGGTACGTTTGAGGACCAAGGTGACCAAGGGGCCGGGTTCACGCGTCGCCGGAATGGCCATGGCTTACAAGCTGATCGACGCCGCGCAAGCCCGCTGGCGAGCCGTCAACGCACCGCACCTGGTCGCTCTGGTCCGGGCCGGCGCGATCTTCCACAAAGGCAAACTGCTCGAGCGACCCACCGACATCACCCCGTCGGCGGACTCGGCACCGACCGAATCAACTGGAACGGAGGTCGCCTGAAACAAGCCGATCCACAGGTATTGACAATTCCTC
>NZ_JBJIAL010000126.1:0-1379 GCF_045310895.1 Mycobacterium sp. SMC-18 | reverse complement strand
AGATCATCCTCGGGAAGGTGCGCCCTTTCCTACGCCGCCTCGCCGAGGCTCATCCACAGGTTCTGATCATTGCTCCGTGCCGAGCAGGTGAAGTCGATGGCGGCAGCCGGAATGTCCCTGCGTGCGATCGCGGCCGCAACCGGCCTCAGCAAGGACACCGCGAGCCGAGCTCTGGCAGCTGTCTCAAATGAGACACCTGGACCCACCCGGGTGACCGGCCGCGACGGGAAGCAGTACCCGCAGCATCCCTCGTACGTGCCGGTGAACCTTGATGTTCAGCCGCCCTCCGGTACCGAGAAGGTCGTCACCCGGGTCGGAGAGTCGAGCACAACCGACCTCAGTTCGGCCCAGAAGCAATTGGGCGAGGCTCGGCGTCTGAACGAAGCAGAGCGCACCAAAGCCGAGGATGACACCAACGGCGGGAACGACGGCAGCAAGTGGCAGTCATCCTTCGGGGCTAACCATGGCCAGCGCACATTCGGTAAGCATGTGGGCTCCGTAGAGGCTTACCTGACGAGCCTTAGCGGGCGAGTGGCCAACACCAACCTGACCCCCAATGCACTGGCACGACTTAAGAAGTGCCAGAAGCTACTTGACGACATCATCAAGCGCGCCGAGGACCGCTTGGCGACAGAAGCGGGGAGTGCACAGCAGGCCAGCTAGTCCCAAACGGGCCGCCCCAATCTGCTTCGCGTTTTCGAAACGCTTCCTACCGTGAAGAGCTATGGCACTCGACCCCTTCAAGCCGAACCGCGAGCTAGGTGGTGAGCCGTCTGACTACTGCGCCGCCTGCCTGTGCGAGTGGCGCATGTACCAGGACGAGCACGGCGCGTGGCGCTTCGAGGAGCACACCCGCGCCTACAAAAACGAGGTTGGGCGATGCAAGGGCAGCGGCCGGACTAAGGCCGGTGCTGGGAGGGACTGAGCCCCTACCAGGCCTCGCTCGGCTCGCCCATCTCCCCCGGCAGGATCGGGTTGAGGCCGCCGCCCTTGAGCCGGTTGCATCCAGCATGACCACTGGCCCAGTTGCGCCGGTCCAGCATCAGCTCGGGGTGGGTCGCTACGGGCTTGAGGTGTTCGAGCGTCCAACTGTCGGCGTGCGGCCACCTCAGCCTGAAGTCGATGAACCCACCACAGATGATGCACGGGGCCTGACGCACCTTCTCCTCACGCCGGAACTCGGCACGGGCCGTCCGGTAGGCGCGGCTGTTGCGGATGGCCTCGGTGTCGATGCCGGTGCGACGGATGTGGGTGTCCATCTCAGGCCGGTCGTCGTAGAAGAACTCGTCATCCATCCGTAAATTGGCTCTTCATGATTGAGGGTGTAGAACGGTCAGCTGCTGTCGGCCTGTGATTGGGGTGTCTGGTTGGCTGGGTGT
>NZ_JBJIAL010000125.1:0-1460 GCF_045310895.1 Mycobacterium sp. SMC-18 | reverse complement strand
GATAGCGTCCCGGGGAGTGGTGGACTTCGGATCTGGCGTGGTTCACGCGTTGTGATCAACGAGTCATGGTGAACGCTAGGCGATTTGGTGTTGTTTGGCAAGTGCTGCCGCGGCGTGTTTGGCGGCGATCACGGCGCGTAGTTCGTCCATGGAGACATCGGAGAGGTAGCGGCGGGTGACCTGCCACTCGTCGTGGGATTCGATGACCACCGCGGTGGCCAGGCGAAGGAACGCCGCCGGATTGGGGAAGATCTCCACGACATCGGCCCGACGCTTGATCTCTTTATTCAGACGCTCTATCGGATTATTCGACCAGATCTTCTGCCAATGCGCCTTCGGGAACGCAGTGAACGCCAACACGTCGGTCTTGGCCTCGCCCATCATCGCGGCCACCTTCGGGAACGACGCGGCCAGGGTGTCGGCGACCCGGTCCCACTGCGCGGCGACCTCGTCGGGTTCGGTGTGAGCGAAGATGGTCTTGACCGCCGCGGTAACCGCCGGGGCGTGTTTGGCCGATACCGCGGTATGCAGGTTCCGCATGAAATGCACCCGGCACCGCTGCCACGATGAGTTCGTGAACTGCTGTGCCACAGCGACTTTCAACCCAGCGTGCGCATCGGAGATGACCAGGTGCACCCCCGATAGGCCGCGCGCCTTAAGCGAGGCGAGGAACTCGCGCCAGAACTCGAACGACTCGCTGTCACCGACCGCGGTGCCCAGCACCTCACGGGTGCCGTCGATCGACACGCCGGTCGCGACCACCAGGGCCTGGGAGACCACGTGCGCCCCCACGCGGACCTTGCAGAAGGTGGCATCGCAGAACACGTAGGGGAAGCTGGTGTGGGTCAGCGAGCGTTCCCGAAACGCTGTGATCTCGCGGTCCAGGCCGGCGCAGATCCGCGACACCTCCGACTTGGACACCCCGGTCTGCACGCCCATCGCCGTCACCAGGTCATCGACGCTGCGGGTGGACACCCCGTGCACGTAGGCCTCCATGATGACCGCGTGCAGCGCCTTGTCGATACGCCGGCGGGGTTCCAGCAGCGACGGGAAGAACGATCCCGCCCGTAGCTTGGGGATCTGCACCTCGATGTCCCCGGCGGTCGTGGAGACGGTCTTGGGGCGGTGCCCGTTGCGGTGCACCGTGCGGCCGTCGCTGCGTTCGTAACGGCCCGCGCCGATCGCCGCGGTGGCCTCGGCCTCGATGAGCTGCTGCAACCCGGAACGGATCAACTCGGCGAACACCGCACCCGAGTCAGCGGACTTCAGTGCATCGAGCTGAGCGAGCAGGGCAGAATGGTCAAGGGTCATCGCGCGGTTTCCTTCGGTGAGTCACTTTGGTACGTAACTCACTGACCACTACGCGATGGCCCACCCCAACACCGGCACCGACACGGCCTGAACATCTCCGCCCACCTCAGCCCCGTCCCCGAATTCCCACCACCCCAGGGGACTTAGCC
>NZ_JBJIAL010000124.1:0-1479 GCF_045310895.1 Mycobacterium sp. SMC-18 | reverse complement strand
TGTTGACGACGCCTGAAAACTGACCCCCTGTCGACGGGTGAATTTTGACCCCCGTCATTGATAGGAGGGTGATTTCAGTGGAGCAGTGGGCGGAGATCCGCCGTTTGCATCGCACGGAGCAGGTGCCGATTAAGGAGATCGCGCGTCAGCTCGGTGTGGCCCGTAATACGGTGCGGTCGGCGTTGGCGGCCGATGCGCCGCCGCAGTACTCGCGGGCACCGCGGGGTTCGGCAGTGGATGCGTTCGAACCGCAGATCCGGGCGTTGCTCAAGGACCATCCGCGGATGCCAGCGACGGTGATCGCACAGCGGATCGGGTGGACCAGGTCGATCACGGTGCTCAAAGACCGGGTGCGGGTGATCCGCCCGGAGTACCGCGGCCTCGATCCGGCTGATCGAGTGATCTACGAGCCGGGGGCCTGTTCGCAGTGGGACCTGTGGTTCCCCGACTACCGTATCCCGTTGGGCCACAACCAGTTAGCGATCTTGCCGGTGTTGGTGATGACGTTGGCGTATTCGAGGTTCCGGGCCGGGTTGATGATCCCCTCGCGCCAGGGCGGCGACATTCTGGCCGGGATGTGGCAGCTGCTGAGCCGGATCGGCGCGGTGACCGCCAAACTGGTGTGGGACCGCGAGTCTGCGATCGGCGGCACGGGCCGGCCCACGGTGGTGGCCACGTCGTTTGTTGGGACGTTGGGCACCCGCCTGGAGCTGGCTCCACCGGCGGACCCTGAGTACAAGGGCATGGTTGAACGCAACAACAGGTTCTTTGAGACCTCGTTCCTGCCAGGCAGGGTGTTCGGTTCGCCGGCCGATTTCAACACCCAGTTCGAGGCGTGGCTGACCGAGCACGCCAACACCACTCGGGTGCGTTCGATCCGGGCCCGTCCGATCGATCTGCTGGCCGAGGACCTGGCCGGGATGACACTGCTGCCGCCGGTACCCCCGGCGACCGGCATCTGCCATCGGGTGCGCCTGGCGCGGGACTACTACGTGCGGGTCGCCGGTAACGACTACTCGGTGCATCCGGCGGTCATCGGTCGGCTTGTTGATATCACCGCCACCCTCGATCGCGTGATCGTCACCTGCGAAGGGCAGGTAGTCGCCACCCATCAGCGGTGCTGGGCCCGGCACATGACGCTCACCGACCCGCAGCACGTGGCCGCCGCCGCGCTGCTGCGCCGCCACTACCACCAACAACGCACCACCGGCGATAGCGGTCGGGTGCGCACCCACCGTGACGGGCACCTGGTGCCGATCCGTTCCCTGCCCGATTACGACGACCTGTTCGGCGTTGATTTCACCGTCCTGGGAGAACCATCATGAACGACCCAAACATGCACGGCCACAGCGAGATTGGTAAACAGATCGAGTATCTGGCCCGGGTGTTGAAAACCCCGACGATCCGGCGGATGTGGGCTGAGCTGGCTGAGCGGGCTCGCGCCGAAACGTGGAGCCACGAACAATATTTGGCCGCGGT
>NZ_JBJIAL010000123.1:0-1490 GCF_045310895.1 Mycobacterium sp. SMC-18 | reverse complement strand
GGAGTTGGCGCTGATGCTGGCGCGGCAACGGGTACTGAAGATCCAGACCAAGCTGCACCGTTGGGCACGCGATGATCTTGATCGCCGGTTCGACGATCTGTTCAACCTCGTCGCCGATCCCGCGTTCGTGTTGGTGGCGTGGGATCGGGTCAGCGGGAATAAGGGTGCCGCCACGGCCGGGGTGGATCGGCGCACCGCGTCGTCCATCACTGCCGGGCAGGGCATCGAGGTGTTCCTCGATGAACTGCGGTCGCAGTTGAAGGACCGCAGTTTCCGCCCGTTGCCGGTGCGCGAGCGGATGATCCCCAAGACCGGTGGTGCGTTGCGCCGCTTGGGGATTCCCACCGTGGCCGATCGGGTGGTCCAGGCATCGTTGAAGTTGGTGTTGGAGCCGATCTTTGAGGCGGATTTCCTGCCGTGTTCCTACGGTTTCCGTCCGAAGCGCCGCGCTCATGATGCGGTGGCCGAAGTGCGTTATCTCGCAACACGTCCCCGGTGTTATGACTGGGTTGTTGAGGGAGACATCAAGGCCTGTTTCGATGAGATCGACCACACCGCTCTGATGGGGCGGGTGCGTCGACGCGTCGGTGACAACCGTGTCTTGGGGTTGGTGAAGGCGTTCCTCAAGGCGGGCATCCTCACCGAGGACGGCCTGCTGGCGGACAGCACCGCCGGAACTCCGCAGGGTGGGATTCTTTCGCCGCTGTTGGCCAATGTGGCGTTGTCGGTGCTCGATGAACACATTGCCGGGTTGCCGGGTGGTCCGGCTACCGGCTCGGTTGAGCGCGCTCGACGACTTCGTCACGGGCAGCCGAACTTTCGGCTGGTCCGCTATGCCGACGACTGGTGTCTGATGGTGCGGGGCACCAGAGCCCACGCCGAAGCACTACAGGAGGACATCGCCGCCGTGTTGGCGACGATGGGGTTGCGTCTGGCACCGGACAAGACCCTGATCACCCATATCGACGAGGGGCTGGACTTCCTCGGGTGGCGCATCCAGCGTCGCCGCAAGCGGGGCACCAGCTGCAGCTACGTCTATGTTCATCCGTCCACGAAGGCCGTGTTGGCGGTCAAACGGAAGATCAAGACGCTGCGCCGAACAGTTGAACTCAACCAGCCGCTCGATGACCTGCTGCGCCGCATCAACGCGACGCTGCAGGGATGGGCGGGCTATTTCCGGGCCGGGGTGTCCTCGGCGACCTTCTCCTACCTCAGTCACTACACGTGGCAGACGGTGTGGCGCTGGCTCCGACGAAAACACCGCAAGTCGACCTGGAAAGACCTGCGCCGCCAATATTGCGGCGGCGGCTGGTGGCCAGCCACCGAGGACCGTGTGCTGATCGATCTGGAGAAGATCGGCACGACCCGCTACCGCTACCGCGGTGCGGTCATTCCCTCGCCCTGGCCGACCGACGAGGAGGACACCACAGCAGCCTGACCGGGTCTTGTGGAGAGCCCGGTGCATTGAAAGGTGCACGCCGGGTTCGGGA
>NZ_JBJIAL010000122.1:0-1551 GCF_045310895.1 Mycobacterium sp. SMC-18 | reverse complement strand
GTGAAAGTCGGCCCGGGACGCGGTGACAACCGTTGGGGCTGTTCCGTTTTCCCGGGCCGCTTCCCGAACCCGGCGTGCACCTTTCAATGCACCGGGCTCTCCACAAGACCCGGTCAGGCTGCTGTGGTGTCCTCCTCGTCGGTCGGCCAGGGCGAGGGAATGACCGCACCGCGGTAGCGGTAGCGGGTGGTGCCGATCTTCTCCAGATCGATCAGCATCCGGTCCTCGGTGGTTGGCCACCAGCCGCCGCCGCAGTAGCGGCGGCGCAACTGTTTCCAGGTCGATTTGCGGTGTTTTCGGCGCAGCCAACGCCACACCGTCTGCCACGTGTAGTGGCTCAGGTAGGAGAAGGTCGCCGAGGACACCCCGGCCCGGAAATATCCCGCCCAGCCCTGCAGCGTCGAGTTGATCCGGCGCAGCAGGTCATCGAGCGGCTGGCTGGGTTCGACTGTTCGGCGCAGCGTCTTGATCTTCCGTTTGACCGCCAACACGGACTTCGTGGACGGATGAACGTAGACGTAGCTGCAGCTGGTGCCTCGTTTGCGGCGACGCTGGATGTGCCACCCGAGAAAGTCCAGCCCCTCGTCGATGTGGGTGATCAGGGTCTTATCCGGCGACAGACGCAACCCCATCGTCGCTAACACGGCGGCGATGTCCTCCCGTAGTGCTTCGGCCTGGGCTCTGGTGCCCCGCACCATCAGACACCAGTCGTCGGCGTAGCGGACCAGCCGAAAGTTCGGCTGCCCGTGACGAAGTCGTCGAGCACGCTCCACCGAGCCGGTGGCCGGACCACCCGGCAACCCGGCGATGTGTTCGTCGAGCACCGACAACGCCACATTGGCCAACAACGGCGAAAGAATCCCACCCTGCGGGGTTCCGGCGGTGCTGTCCGCCAGCAGGCCGTCCTCGGTGAAGATGCCCGCCTTGAGGAACGCCTTCACCAATCCCAGGACACGGTTGTCCCCGACGCGTCGACGCACCCGGCCCATCAGGGCCGTGTGGTCGATCTCATCGAAACAGGCCTTGATGTCTCCCTCAACAACCCAGTCGTAACACCGGGGACGTGTTGCGAGGTAACGCACTTCGGCCACCGCATCATGAGCGCGGCGCTTCGGACGGAAACCGTAGGAACACGGCAGGAAATCCGCCTCGAAGATCGGCTCCAACACCAACTTCAACGATGCCTGGACCACCCGATCGGTCACGGTGGGAATCCCCAAGCGGCGCAACGCACCACCGGTTTTGGGGATCATCCGCTCGCGCACCGGCAACGGGCGGAAACTGCGGTCCCTTACCTGCGACCGCAGTTCATCGAGGAACGCCTCGATACCCTGCCCAGCCGTGATGGACGACGCGGTGCGTCGATCGACCCCGGCCGTGGCGGCACCCTTGTTCCCGCTGACCCGATCCCACGCCACCAACATGAACGCGGGATCAGTGACGAGGTTGAACAGATCGTCGAACCGGCGATGAGGATCATCGCGTGCCCAACGGTGCAGCTTGGTCTGGATCTTCAGTACCCGTTGCCGCGCCAGCATCAGCGCCAACTCC
>NZ_JBJIAL010000121.1:0-1552 GCF_045310895.1 Mycobacterium sp. SMC-18 | reverse complement strand
GACTCGGCACCGACCGAATCAACTGGAACGGAGGTCGCCTGAAACAAGCCGATCCACAGGTATTGACAATTCCTCCCGCGCTACGGGAGTGGGTCGATGACGATCTGACGCGCGCTACTGCGCTTGCCGGATTCGACAAAGCCTGCTCAGCACTCCTCGTACTGCGGGAGGACACTCGCGCGGACATCGCGGCCTACCGCAATGAGACCGGCAAGCATGATTCCTTAATCGCAGCAATGGATATTGGCCTCGAAGACGCAGATTACCTGCAGCGGTCACTAGAACACGAACTCGACGATGTGCTCGCAGCCTTTGTCACCCAGGCTGTCGCCCGTATCCGAGCAGTCGCTGTTGGTGAAGAGAAGGACCTTGCCGAAGCGATCAGTTCCTGGCGTAGTGCCGAAACCGAGAACGAAGTAAAGAGATTCATGGAAAGAGCGACCGCAAAGGTCAACGACTGGTCGACGACGCACGCTTCTACGATCAGCCGTGAAGAGGCAGCGGCTGGATTCGACGTTAACCTCAATCTACCGGGCGCGGCATCGGTAGGTGGTGTCGGTGATGCCGTCGGGCAGGCAGCCGGGGTAGCTGGCTCTGTGGCGAAGTTCGGAGCCCAATTGGGCAAGGTGCTCGGTAACCGCGAGGCAGCCTTGCAAATTGGCCATTTCTTCGGTCACAAGTTCAAACCGTGGGGTGCGATCAAAGCCGGCAAAGCCGTCGGGCGAGTCGGGGTGGTGTTCGGTGTTGTCGCAGTCGCCGCGGATGGAGCTGACTGGGCCTTTCAAGCGAGTAAGGCGCGGAACTGGGACTCCAAACGCGATGCTGCTGTGGAACAGGTGGAGTCGGATAAGCACGACGCAGTACAACTGTTGCTTGCTGAACCTGATGGCCCCTGGGCGTACCTGAACGAACGCACCGAACAGGTCCGACTTCTTCGGGGTCAGTACGAAGGACGTCAGCGTGCTGCGCAGCAGGAGGCCGAGCGGCTGGAACGGCGACTGGAGGTGGCCGATGAACTTATTACTGCAGCACAAGAGCTACGGGGAGGTAGCGGGAAATGAGTGATCCCATCGATGTCGACGCCGCCAAGAATTGGCTGAATGCAGTTCCCGGTGGCGAGATCGGCCAACGCCTGGAACAAAGCTGGCAGGATTTCGCGGCCGTTACCGAGACGGTAGTGACAATCTACGGTTCGTACGACACCGGAAAGAGTTCGCTCCTGCGCCGGTTGCTTATCGAGCTCGGGCAGGAGGTTCCAGCTTGGCTCACGATTAGTGCGCGACATGAGACCTTTGAGGTCAACGAGATTCACGCCGCCGGGTGTCTGTTGCGGGACACACCCGGGTTCGTCTCGGGTGGCACCGATGCTCGCGCAGAGATGAATACCGGACTTGCATCGGACGCCATCGCACGGACCGACATCGGTATTGTCGTGGTGCCGCCGCAACTCGCCACTGCTGAATATCCTGTGCTTCGTGTCAGCGGTCACGTATTTCCCCAGGTTTGAGGGGTTGTCCGTCACGTAATTCCCCACCCTGGCTGTCACGTAATT
>NZ_JBJIAL010000120.1:0-1553 GCF_045310895.1 Mycobacterium sp. SMC-18 | reverse complement strand
CTACCCCCCACGGGTTAACCTCGCGACATGTCCCTGACTCGCAGGCTCATTCTTCAAAAGGCACGCCATCACCCCACCAAAGGAGGGCTCTGACGGATTGTAGGCACACGGTTTCAGGTACTATTTCACTCCCCTCCCGGGGTACTTTTCACCATTCCCTCACGGTACTAATCCGCTATCGGTCATCAGAAGGTATTTAGGCTTACCGAGTGGTCTCGGCAGATTCACAGCAGATTTCACGGGCCCGCTGCTACTCGGGAACACCATCAAGGCAGACATCGGGTTTTCACGTACGGGACTCTCACCCTCTACGGCAGGCCATCCCAAGCCACTTCCGTTAACCACGACATTTTCTTACTGCCCTCCAGCTGAGTAGAACTGGAAAGATAGGTCCCACAACCCCGCACACACAACCCCTACCCGGTATCACATGCATACGGTTTAGCCTCATCCGCTTTCGCTCGCCACTACTCACGGAATCACAATTGTTTTCTCTTCCTACGGGTACTGAGATGTTTCACTTCCCCGCGTTACCTCCCACACCCTATATATTCAGGTGCGGGTAACACGACATCACTCGTGCTGGGTTTCCCCATTCGGACATCCTCGGATCAACGCTCGGTTGGCAACTCCCCGAGGCTTATCGCAGCCTCCTACGTCCTTCATCGGCCTCTGATGCCAAGGCATCCACCATGCGCCCTTAAACACTTACGCACAAAAACCAATTGAAAACAAGAATCAAAATTGCACATCAACAACACACAGACGGAAAAACCAACGACCCGAAAGCCGCCGGCCACCATTTCTGCGCGCGTTAGATGCTCGCAACCACTATCCACGAATCAAACACCACACCCCACCACCAAAACCGGTGAGGCAACAACAACCCCCACCCCGCAACCGGGGCGTCCCCCACCCTCTAACCGAGAGGGGAGCGAACGGGCCTGTTGTCTCAGGACCCAACAGTGTGTCTGGCAATTCTTCACGACCAACGCTTTCCAGCCGGCCGAACGTTTGTTGTCATATGCACCCGCCGGAGCGGCCCACTACAGGCGCCGGCGACAATCCCAACCATGAACCCCGGCACTGTTGCCGGCATGGGGGAAACCCTGGATCAGGGCATGTAAATGGTGCTCCTTAGAAAGGAGGTGATCCAGCCGCACCTTCCGGTACGGCTACCTTGTTACGACTTCGTCCCAATCGCCGATCCCACCTTCGACGGCTCCCTCCACAAGGGTTAGGCCACCGGCTTCGGGTGTTACCGACTTTCATGACGTGACGGGCGGTGTGTACAAGGCCCGGGAACGTATTCACCGCAGCGTTGCTGATCTGCGATTACTAGCGACTCCGACTTCACGGGGTCGAGTTGCAGACCCCGATCCGAACTGAGACCGGCTTTGAAAGGATTCGCTCCACCTCACGGCATCGCAGCCCTTTGTACCGGCCATTGTAGCATGTGTGAAGCCCTGGACATAAGGGGCATGATGACTTGACGTCATCCCCACCTTCCTCCGAGTTGACCCCGGCAGTCTCCTACGAGTCCCCGGCATAAC
>NZ_JBJIAL010000119.1:0-1577 GCF_045310895.1 Mycobacterium sp. SMC-18 | reverse complement strand
GAATTCGAAGCAATCATGACCACACCGGCCAGTCAGGCCGCGTGACCGAAACTGTCACCTGATCGTGCAGCAGACCCTCGGATTACCGTCCTCGTCGAGGTCATTGGTGTCAAGGCGGTCCAGACCATCAACCCAGGTACGCATGATATGCGCGAAGGTTGTAGACGCTACGTGGGGTTTGCGGGCGTGGGCCGACATCGCCGGGAATGCGTATTCGCTGCTCCTCTCAGGGGCGTTGATCTGCGGTCGACGATCAAACCACGCCTTTAAGACGTCGGCAGTGGATTGGCCAATCGGTAACCGACGGTTTAAACGTCCCGATTTGAAGTTGTTCCAGATGAGGATCAAGCCATTTCCATCGGAGTCCAGGCAGTCCATTTTGAGAGCAAGCACCTCGACGGGGCGGCGTCCGGTGTCCCGCATGACGATGTAGGCAGTGCGATACATCTCGTGCACGTCCTCGTCATTCATCCCGGCGCGGTGGGTGTGCAGGTGACGATAGGGAGCCTGCGAGCGTCCCATCGAATCGGTGACGCGTGGGCGCCCAATCAAGTCGGTGTTGGCATCAAGTTGTCGTTGAATGTATTGAGGTATGGCTTTGCCGGTGTCGTCATCTTCGACGGAGTCCTGTGGCAGCTTCTTCCTGTTCGGTCGGAACGACTGAGGGAGCTCATCGAGGTAACCCAGGACGCGGCCATATTTGATGATGTCGAAGAATCTCTGATGAAGATACCGTTGATATCGAGGACTCATCAGGGCTCCGTTGACTTTGGTTAGCCGGCCGAAGCTTTCGGCGATGTGCTCTGCATCTGGCTCTCCTAGCTTGCCCATGTCGTTGCCGCAGTCGGGACGTTGACTCAGGAGCAAAGACACGGCGGCACAGGCCCGCACGACTTCGGCGACCAGCTCGGGATTGTCCTGTTTGCGTGCCCAAGTCATGGCCAATGTCCTCAGCCATGTTTGAGTGATCGGCGAGAAGTCGAGGCCGACTCGGCGACGTGTCCCGCCCGCGGGCGTGGGATCGGTTTGCATGCCAACTTCTACGAGGTCCCAGATGAGCCGGTCGGTCGGGGTGCGGCCTTCGGATCTGTCGCGGCTTACGCGCAAAACGCGAGCGAACTCGGAGGTGTAGGCGTTGGCGTTACACGAAGAGCTCTGCGAAATGAAATTCTGCACCTCGGTTTCACTCATCGTTGACAGACTGGGCATCGTGATCAAACGCCCGACCGACTGTCGTACAGCGCTGGGGTCGATTTTGGCGCCGCGGTTGTCACGTTGCTGAAGGGCATACAACACCTCCCACCGCAGCCTCTCGCCGAGGTGGCTTAGCGAGAATTGATGATCCGACTGCCAGATCGGTGCGTTCTGCGCCCATTCGGCCACGGGAACCCTTGGCTCGCACCTGTAATAGCGCTTCACATGCATCTCGCAGAGGCCCCATTTCCGAACTTGGGTCTCGCGCGGGCACGTTGGGACGACGCAGCCACCGATATCGCTCAGGGCTAAGTCCCCTGGGGTGGTGGGAATTCGGGGACGGGGCTGAGGTGGGCGGAGATGTTCAGGCCGTGTCGGTGCCG
>NZ_JBJIAL010000118.1:0-1627 GCF_045310895.1 Mycobacterium sp. SMC-18 | reverse complement strand
ACCTTCAATCAGTCGGCTACGACACGCCGGTACCGCTAATCAGGTCCGACTCATACACCACTCTGCTGGACGCAACCCGAAGCCGTCCGCGACGATTCACCGTTCCGGCGTGGTCCCTGCACCGCCTGGCCGACGTGGAGCTGCTCACCGCCGACTGGGTGCATTGGTACAACACCGACCGGCTCATGCACCGCCTGGGGCCGCATCCCACCGGTCGAATACGAGGCCATCTACTACGCTACGAACACAGCCCAATCCGCGGCTGCACACCCATAAACCGGTGTTCACGGAACCCGGGGCGGTTCAACTGTTCCTTCGGTACGCCTGTAGCGTCGTTTCCATGGCCAGGAGCCTCCGGGATTTTCAGAGCCCTATTCGAGTATGCTGCGCGCAGCAATCCGCTTGATCTCGTCCGCAACCAGCTGTGGTTCGGTGAAGACCACCAGGTGCCCAGATTCTTTAGCCAACACAAGCCTGGCGCCGAGCCGTTCGGCGGCGCGGCGGTGGGCATCGAGGAACGCCGTGCGGATGGAGCGGTCCACGAGCCTAGCCTTAGTGCCCGAGATCACGGTTACGGGCATTGCGCCCAGTTCAAGTCGGTGCGCGCGCAGGCTCGAGAGCCCGGCCAAGAAAAACTGCTCCTCGGCATCGGCAGCCAGCTCAGCGCCTACGGTCAGATCTTCGGTGAGCAGGTCCCGGGCCACATCAGCGGGCATCCCGGGCGCGACACGGCGCACCGCCCACGCCAGCAAATGCAACCGACGCAGCACACCTGTGGCCCAACGACCCGCCAGCGCCAACGTACGCAGATGTCGCAACGACGACCCGCAGCACACGCTCAACTGCTCATCGGAATGGTCGACGAGCACTAGCCCAGCTATATGGGCCTGATTACGCGATGCGGTGGTCAATGCGATCGTCCCCCCGTAACTATGGCCCACCAGGATGTACGGGCCAGCGTCGAGCAGGGCCAGTAATTCTTCGAGATCACCCGCCAAACGCACCAAAGTGCGGGGTGCTCGGTCCGGGTCGCTGCGACCGAGATTGGCCCGGTCGTAGACCACCGTCGGGAACTCGTGCGCCACAAGAGGTGCCACCAAACCCCACTCCGAGCGCGAAGCGCCTAGACCTGATTCGAATACCACGGTAGGCCCAACGCCGCTATCGGTGCCCGCAATCATGTAATGCAGTGCACGACCATCAGCCAGCCGTACCTCAGCGCTTCTGCCAAGGGAGTGTGCCATTCGCGGCCTCCTTACCAAAAGAAGAATGGTGCTCAATGTTTCGACGCAGCCAGGCGGTGTATGAGTCGGTCGGTGTTGGAGCCAGTGAACACCGAGTTGATGGTGAGCAGCTCAACGTCGCCAGACGGTCCAGTGGGCCGCGCCGGTGAATCGGCGCGGACGGTTTCGTTCTTGTGCAGCCGGATCGTCGTTTCGGCGAGAGCGTTGTCGTTGGCGTTGCCGACCGATCCGATTGGCGGCACAAGCCCAGACAAGGGATAGGGTTTCCTCGAACCGCGCCGAGGTGTACTGGCCCTGAATTTTTGGTGCGGGCTGCTCGGTCGGTTCGTGTGTATTGGTGGCAGTCACCGCCGTGACGGAAGGCGATCAGTCGACGACTCGTT
>NZ_JBJIAL010000117.1:0-1660 GCF_045310895.1 Mycobacterium sp. SMC-18 | reverse complement strand
TCCGGGTCGTACTTGCTCGGCATGACATGCACCTTCCCAAGGAAGGAGGTGCGCATCAAACGCGGGATGGTTCAGATTGATGCCGAGACCTTTGCCGAGCGGGTGTTTGATGGAGGGGAACTCATCGGCGCCCTTGATCGAGTGAGCACCGAAGCGGCCGCGTTTCTGGCACGGGAACTCTCCTTGGCAGGTGTGGAACTACGAATGAACGATGCCGCGGCCTACGAGAAGGCCGATATGAATGGTGACGCGGGCGAGACAGCCGATCTGTTCGCAAACTTGCTTCGCGGTGGAGGCATGGCAGGAGGAGTGGCGGCGGTTGCCGTTCCCTTTCTGCTTGGAGGGCCCCTTGGCATCGCGGCGGGGATCGGGGTCGGGGCGGCGGCGGCAGTTTCAAACTGGTTTGGGAGCAACAAGAGCCGTGACGCAGTTCGTGAGAAGGCCGAAGCTCGTGCGAAAGCAGCCCGCCAAGGACGCAGAGCCATCCACAACACTTTCGACGACATTGAGCGCCAATTCGCTTCGGGCGTATCAACATCTGCATGGGCAGCCGCTGCACCGCTGTTGCGTCCCGCCCTAATCGAGCTCATCGTCCTCACCAACTTGAGCACCGACATCGGAGCTCTCACCACCCATCTCCGCGGGCAATCAACATCGATCGCGCAGACCCCGCCCCTTCACTTCCTTCATACGACCTTCCGCTTGCTAGACGCCGAAGACTCGGGCGGATCCAAGGGCTTCCTGCTCGGTGAAGATTGGTTCGATCAAGACGAGTCCATTGAACTCAGCTACGACACCACAGATTCAGCGGATTTCTGTCGGGAACGCAACGGCGAGGACACCGATGCACTGCGTCACGCAATCGGGGAGGCATTCGCCCACCCCGAACCGTCCTCCATTCGCGGGTGGCTGCGACAGGCGGCGGAGGCAGCCGTAGCCGACGAGGCCTTCGTCGGGGTGACGAACCTCGCCGCCGCACTAGCGCGTCCAGCGGTCGTCGTTGCCGGCGACTATAGCGCTGGGAAGTCCTCCTTCATCAAGCGGATGTTCACAGAGTTCGGCATCGAAGTGCCCGCTTCTCTGCACATTCGCGCAGATGCGACCACAGACGATGTGCACCGCTATGAGATGGGCCGTATCGACATCGTTGATACGCCGGGATTTCAGAGTCGACGTGCCGACCATGATGATTTGGCCCTGGCCGGGGTCCAAGATGCCGCGCTGGTGGTCGTCGTGCTGCATATAAATCTACTCATCGGCGATACCGCAGCGCTGCAGACGATCGCGAATGGGATGCCGACCGGTGTCGGAAAATGGCCACGCATGCTGTTCATCGTGAACCGCTGCGACGAGTTAGGCGTCGACCCGCTGGACTCCACCGCCGAGTACTTCAATCGCCGTGACCGCAAACTGACCGAACTCGGAGCGGCACTGCGCTCCCGCGGGATTGAGGTTGACGCGACGCATATCCACGGTGTCGCAGCCGACCCATACGGCAGCGTAGGTATGCAGTACCCGGTCACCGCAGCTGATTACGACGCCAACAGGGCCTGGGATGGGATAGGCGCACTGGTTGCCGCGCTACGAGCAATGATCAGAACCTGTGGATGAGCCTCGGCGAGGCGGCGTAGGAAAGGGCGCACCTTCCCGAGGATGATCT
>NZ_JBJIAL010000116.1:0-1679 GCF_045310895.1 Mycobacterium sp. SMC-18 | reverse complement strand
ACCACCGAGCCCACTCCGCCATCGGAGGCCGCCCACCGGTCACTCGGCTGACCAACGTCCCTGGACATCACACCTAGCTCCATCCTCGGGCTGACGGGCCTGCCGACCAGCTGATGACTTCCGCCGGGAACCCTTTACCCCGGCGGGATGGGTGACGCGGCCAGTGGTTAAACGGGGCTCTACTGGCCGCGTCTCACCCCATAGACGACGGCGGGCGCACCGCAGGTCGACCAATCAACTCACGACGCGGCTGAGCCGTAGGAAGAACACGAGGAGCTTGGCTGACCTTTATTGGACTGGTCAACGCGCCCGCCGTCTCACTCGTGGCGGCAGACGATCAGCCGCACATCGGTCTCGGCAGGGGGCGTCCCCGTTGGGCTGATCGTCCACACCTGGGATAGCTCGGTATCCAGATCGACGCGGCGGGTCAGGTCGGCCTTGATGCTCTTGGCCACGAACTCCACGGTGGCTAGCGCCTCGGCCTGGTCGGGGGTGTCGTGGACGGCGTAGCGCGCGAACATGCAGGGCACGAGGTGTTCGTACGACAGGACGACCCACCAATGGTCGCGCATGGCGAGTCGCCACCGGTCTACCGCGCCAAGGCGCGGGGTCTTGTTCTCCTGCTGCTCCACGCGGTCCCACAACCAGCGCCAGCGCTCGGCGTTGCTCCAGCGCAGCCACACCTCCGGGTCGCAGCTCAGCGGCGCGGTGATTGCTTCGGCCACTATCGACTCCTTTTGTGTCGGGGTAGCCGGGACGCTCGCTGCGTCCCGGCGTCACCACGGTTGGCTTACTCGGACGGCGTGGCCTTGACGACCACGGCCTGGAGCCCGGACTTGGCGTTGTACTTCTCAGCGGCCTTCAGCGCTGCGGCCTCGGTGGAGTGGAAGCTCCAGATCGCGCCCGTCTTCAGGTGCTGTGCCTTGCCATCGGCGTCGGCCACGTCCACGGCCCAGGAGCACGCGACCGTGCCCGTCTGACGGACGCACGTCCGACCGCCCCTGCCTGTCGCCGTGCTCTTGTATGTCTTCTTGGGCTCGGTGGCCTTCGGTGCCTCGGCCTTCGGTGCGGCCTTCGCCGGTGTCTTCCGAGCGGTGCTCTTAGCCGGTGCCTTCGCGGTGTCCAGCAAAGCGGTCGCGGACGTCGCAGCGGTGCTCTTGGTGGCGGTCATTTTGTACTCCTTGGGTCGGGAGCTGGCCCAATACCTGCTCTCAACTGCTAGTTTACCGTCGCGATGCGAACAGGTGTTCGAATGTGTTCCATCTGACACTGGAGCCATGAGCCAGCTGGGAGCGACCTTGGAGCAAACATGCTTGCGCGGCTCACAGGTTACTCACCGGTAAGACTGGGGAAGGAGGGACAAGCTCACAGGATCAAGTTAGGGGGCCTAACTACCTTCAAACACTGGCCCGGCCGCCTGCATTGCAGGATGTCCAGGCCGCTATACCCCCCCGGCGCTTCTGAAAAAACGAGCAGAAAACCCGAAAAAGTAGGTATCCCCCCGAAAATCCAATAATCACTGTTTTTGACATCGCCGCAGTTCAGAAGGTCATCGGCGTGCCAAAACCGTTATTCGCCGTTATTGGATCGGTGCTCGGGAGAATTTACGGGCTCTTCACAGATGAGGGTGTAGAGGTGGTTGGCGCGTCGTTGCCGGGATAGAGGTCGAGGTCTCTCGA
>NZ_JBJIAL010000115.1:0-1695 GCF_045310895.1 Mycobacterium sp. SMC-18 | reverse complement strand
GGCTCTTCACAGATGAGGGTGTAGAGGTGGTTGGCGCGTCGTTGCCGGGATAGAGGTCGAGGTCTCTCGAAAATGAGGGTTCCTACACTCCTCATCCGAAAGACCTCGACGTGCCTGACGCTACCGGTCGGGCGGGCTTCGCCTGCGCTGACCTGACGACTTTCTGCCGCCTCGACGAACTTGGGCTGCAGGTGACCGGACAACGCCTTGAGCCCGGCCGTGCTGTGCTGGCGTGCCGGGTGACCGACGAGGACCGGTGGTGTCGTCGCTGCGGCGAAGAAGGCATCCCACGCGACAGCCTCACCCGTACTCTGGCCCATGAGCCGTTCGGGTGGCGCCCCACCACACTGCTGGTGACCATCCGTCGCTACCGGTGCGCCGGCTGCGCCCACGTGTGGCGACAAGACACCACCAGGATGGCCGAACCACGTGCCAAGCTGTCGCGGCGTGCTCTGCGGTGGGCGCTGGAAGCCATTGTCTGCCAGCATCTATCCGTGGCTCGCATCGCCGAAGCGCTCGCGGTGTCGTGGAACACCGCCAACAACGCGGTGCTGGCAGAAGGCCGACGGGTGCTGATCGCCGATCCGGCCCGTTTCGACGGCGTGGCGGTGATCGGCGTCGATGAGCACGTCTGGCGGCACACCCGTCGCGGTGACAGGTACGTCACCGTCATCATCGATCTCACCCCTGTGCGTGACGGGACCGGTCCGGCTCGGCTGCTCGACATGGTCGAGGGTCGCTCAAAAAAGGCGTTTCAGGACTGGTTGGCCGAGCGGCCGCAGGACTGGCGTGACGGCGTGGACGTTGTTGCTATGGATGGCTTCTCCGGGTTCAAGACCGCTACCGCCGAGGAACTGCCCGAGGCGGCGACGGTGATGGACCCTTTCCACGTGGTGCGCCTGGCTGGCAACGCCCTCGATGAGTGCCGCCGCCGGGTGCAGCTGGCGACATGTGGGCACCGCGGCCGCAAGTCCGACCCGCTCTACACCTGCCGACGCACCCTGCACACCGGTGCCGATCTGCTCACCGACCGCCAGCGCACCCGGCTGGCCGCCTTGTTCGCCGCCGACGCCCACGCAGAAGTCGAGGCCACCTGGCAGATGTATCAGCGCACCGTGGCCGCGTATCGTGAACCCGACCGCACGAAAGGCCGCACGATGATGGCGGCGCTGATCACCACGCTGAGCACCGGCGTTCCCAAGCCGCTGACCGAACTGATCACCCTGGGACGGACCCTGAAGAAGCGTGCCGCCGACGTGCTGGCCTACTTCGACCGCCCCGGCACCTCCAACGGGCCCACCGAAGCGATCAACGGCCGCCTCGAACACCTGCGCGGATCCGCGCTGGGCTTCCGCAACCTCACCAACTACATCGCCCGGTCACTGCTCGAGACCGGAGGCTTCCGAACTCAGCTCCTTGCACCTCGGCAGTGAAGAGTCCTCAACGCATATTCGACGCGGCCAGAGCGTCATTGGTCTCGGTCACCGAGAAACGATCGGGGTGCCAGCCTCGGGGCAGCCAGTCGCGCATCTCCTGCGCACCCAGCCCCATCGGTGTTGCCCGCGGGTCGTACCCGCCACGAACCCACGCAGCCAATTCCTCATAGCCGCCCAAGCCACCACAATCCTCCGGCGGGCAGGCCATCTTGCCCGCCAGGCACACCGGAGCCGAAGGTGGATCATCGAGAACGTCTTC
>NZ_JBJIAL010000114.1:0-1709 GCF_045310895.1 Mycobacterium sp. SMC-18 | reverse complement strand
CATTTTCGAGAGACCTCGACCTCTATCCCGGCAACGACGCGCCAACCACCTCTACACCCTCATCTGTGAAGAGCCTCATTGAGGCCTATCGCGCTCACGCGTTGTTCAACGCCCACGGCGAGGACCCGGAGTTCGGCTACCGCTACCTGGTCGAGGAGGCCCGTGACGCCGGCGAGCCGATGGCCGAGCGCACCGCCTGGCGCATCTGCTCTCAGCAGCAGTTGTGGAGTGTGTTCGGCAAGAGGCGTGGCAAGAACGGCAAACCCGGACCGCCAGTGCACGATGATCTGGTCGAGCGCGACTTCACCGCCAGCGAGCCAAACACGTTGTGGCTCAGCGATATCACCGAGCATCGCACCGGTGAAGGCAAGCTCTACCTGTGCGCGATCAAGGACACGTTCTCCAACCGCATCGTGGGCTATTCAATCGACTCACGGATGACATCCCGGCTGGCTACAACCGCGCTCAGGAGTGCAGTTGCACGCCGGGGTGATGTGGCCGCTTGCATTCTGCACAGCGACCGAGGCAGCCAGTTTCGAAGCCGAAAGTTCGTCCAGGCCCTGCACCATCACGGCATGGTCGGCTCCATGGGCCGTGTCGGGGCGGCCGGCGACAACGCTGCGATGGAAAGCTTCTTCAGCCTGCTGCAGAAGAACGTCCTCGACCGCCGCCGGTGGGACACCCGAGAGCAGCTGCGCATCGCCATCGTCACCTGGATCGAGCGCACCTACCACCGTCGCCGACGTCAGCTCGCCCTCGGGCGGTTGACCCCGATCGAATTCGAAGCAATTATGACCACGCCGGTCAGTCAGGCCGCGTGACGCAAATTGTCACCTGATCGTGCAGCAGACCCCTTTCGGTCTCACCCGTCTGACTGCGCAATGACCGCGGCGCCCAAATCGGTAACGCCGCCTCTCGATGTCTCTTCTCAGGTGGAATTGACCTCAATGAGTCGGTCGCCCTCCTGCAACCACAGGAGCGGCTTGTCAAATGCCTTCTGCATCAACTTGACTGCAGCCTTTAAGTCATCGTAATTGTCCCACCGGAGGCAGTCGCGCGAGTTGTCGACCCAACTCAGCGCGTCGCCGTCGTAGTACACCTCCGCTACGAAGTACTCGCTTTTATCAAGCGACTGCACAACTCGATAGTTCCACGCGTTCATCACTTCAAGCTCCCATCGGCCGCCTTTGTGAAGTGGCCGAGAATGGCGTGCGGCGCTGACCACCTTTGGTGCGGCAAGCTCGTCTACTGATCTACCATCAATTCAGCCGCAGAAACTCCCAGCGCGTCGGCAATGTCAAACAGTCGCTCGTAAAGTAACCCGCGCAGGCCGCTCTCCACGCCGCTCAGAACGGACCGGTCCACGCCCGAATCATGGGCCAACTGCTCCTGCGTCAAGCCTCGCTCGACGCGGAGTTCACGTATTCGCTTGCCGACCGACCTTCGTCGGCGCTCCCATGCCACCACGCGCTCCGGATCATTCTGGCTTGGTCGGGTGGGCACGCCCACAAGTAACGGTGCACATCCGAGAAATGTCTGTAGTACTAGTACTACAGTGCCATGGTGCACCCTGATCTACCACCGGTTCGACCCGACTGGGTGACCGCACGCGGACTCAAGTTGCTTGACGAACTGGCTAAGTCCCCTGGGGTGGTGGGAATTCGGGGACGGGGCTGAGGTGGGCGGAGATGTTCAGGCCGTGTCGGTGC
>NZ_JBJIAL010000113.1:0-1741 GCF_045310895.1 Mycobacterium sp. SMC-18 | reverse complement strand
TCAATGCGGCGATCGGCGAGCTGCTCACCAGGCTCAACGAGGAGCGGCCGATCCGGCGGCTCGGCGTGACGCGCCGCCGGCTGCTTGAGGAGGTCGATCGGCCGGCGCTCAAGCCATTGCCGGCGAGCCCCTACGTACTCGCCGAATGGCGGATCCGCCGCGTCAGCCTCGATTACCACGTCGAGGTGGAGAAGCATTACTACAGCGTCCCGCATCGCTTTGTGCGCGCCGAGGTCGAGGTGCGGTTCACTGCCCGCACCGTAGAGATCTTCCACAAGGGCGAGCGGATCGCCGCGCATCAGCGCATGAGCGGTAATCACAAACACACCACCGTGCCGGAGCACATGGCCTCCAGCCATCGGCGCTACGCCGGCTGGACCATCGCGCGCATCCGACAGGACGCTGCCGCGATCGGGCCGGCGACCAGCGCTTTGTGCGACCTCATTCTCGACGAGCGCTCGCACCCCGAGCAAGGCTTCCGCGCCTGCCTCGGCATCCTCAGGCTCGCCGGCTCCTATGGGCGCGGACGGCTGGACGCCGCGGCTGCGCGGGCGATCGACATCGGCGCGCGCACCTACGGCTCGGTCAAATCGATCCTCGCCAACAATCTCGATCGGCGTCCCGCTCATCAGCGCTCCGCGGACGATGCGCCGATCCTGCATGCCAACATCCGCGGACCGCGCTACTACAACTAGGAGACCATCCCTTGCTCACCCATCCGACCCTCGACCGCCTCAACGCCCTCGGCCTCCACGGCATGGCCAATGCCTTCGTCGATATCGAAGCAACCGGCGAGGCCGCAAGCCTCGGTCACGCCGAATGGCTCGCGCTGCTGCTCGAACGTGAAGCATCACTGCGCCACGATAAGCGGCTCGCCACCCGCCTGCGCTATGCGAAGCTGCGTCAGCAAGCGTGCGTCGAGGACATCGACTACCGCACCCCGCGCGGCCTCGACCGCCCGCTGTTCGCCAAGCTTGTCGAGGGCCGCTGGATCGATGACCATGCCAACCTGCTGATCTGCGGCCCGGCCGGCGTCGGCAAGAGCTGGCTCGCCTCGGCGCTCGGCCACAAGGCCTGCCGTGACAATCGCTCCGTGCTCTATCAACGTGTTCCGCGGCTGTTCGATGACCTCGCTCTCGCGCGCGGCGACGGTCGCCATCCGCGCCTATTGCGCGGGCTCGGCCGTGTCGATCTGCTGATCCTCGATGACTGGGGGCTCGAGCCGCTCGACGCTGGTGCCCGTCACGACCTCCTGGAAATCCTCGAAGATCGCTATGGTCATCGTTCCACCATCGTCACCAGCCAGCTCCCCGTGGACCAGTGGCATGTGCTCATTGGAGATCCTACCTATGCCGACGCCGTGCTCGATCGCCTCGTCCACAATGCCCATCGGCTCGACCTTACTGGCGAGAGCCTGCGCCGAACCCGGCAATCCGCCCGAAAGACCTGAGCCCGTGACGCTGTGGACATGCCGCTGCGCTTGGACAACGCCAAGGCGTTGCCCACATGCCCACAGCAAACGCAACAGAAACACAACAAGCTCAAGCCGCGATTCCAGTTGACCGTGCGGCTTGCCCAATGCCAGAGAACCTCAGCAGCTAGAACGCCTCGCCCCCGGGCGAGATCAAATCGGAGAGGTGGGCGACATCGTCTCGGAATCCCCGGGCGACTTCATATCGGTACACCCGGGCGACTTCGTCGGAATCCGCATTTTGTCAAACGGCCTGCCTTTTCTTCAGTG
>NZ_JBJIAL010000112.1:0-1775 GCF_045310895.1 Mycobacterium sp. SMC-18 | reverse complement strand
CTAGGAGCCTGCTGAATAAGGCGGTTTTGGGGCGGGGTGCCTCAAGGCGCTCTGTGGCGCGTGTGTGTTGTGAGTCAGACCCGAGGGTCGACAATTCGAGGGTCACCCCGCCGCATTGAGCGTGGCATCTGGTGCCGCGGGTGGCAATGCCCGGTCGTGTCAGGCGATGGCCCAGTGGGTGCCGGTGTGGGTCAGGCCGAGGGTGATCAGCCGGCGCAAGTTGAGGGCGGCGGCGCGGTGGTGCAGCCAGTGGTCGTTTTTGATGGCGCCGCGGTAGCGGACTTTGCGGTTGCCGCGGGTCAGCCAGGCGATGGAGCGTTCCACCATGGGCCGGTGTTGGCGGTACTCGTCCCGCCACCGGGGAGTGCGCGCTGCTGCGCGGGCGGCACGTAGCAGCGGTTCATGCTCGCTGATAGTGAGGTTGCGTCCCCGTGACGCGGTGGTGCACTGGGCCCGTAATGGGCAAGTGCGGCAATGCTTCTCAAATCTCGCGCCACCTTTAGGTGCGATATTGACGGTGTGCCCAGCCGGGCAGGTCACGGTGCGGGCATCGAAATCGATAGCGAAGTCATCGCTGGTGAACCCGCCGGGCACCGGGGCCCGCAACGGCAGCGGTTTGATCACCGCGACATGCTTGAGTTCGGCGAGGGTGGCGCGGGCCGCGCCGGTGCCGTAGGCCGAATCACCGAGCACCCGCACCCCGGCCGGCTCCTCCTGCAGCAGGGCCAGCCCGACGACGGCTTCGTGGTTATCCGGGCCACTGGCTTTGGTCAGAGCGCAGTCGGTGATGATCCCGGTATCGGGTTCGATCGCGATATGGGCCTTGAAGCCGTCCTGCCGCCGGTGCACCGTCTTATGGGCGTGGCGGGCATCAGGATCCACGGTCGAGACGACCCGATCCGGAGCAACGTTCTGGGCGATGCGCCACTGCCCGTCGGTGCCATCAGAGCCTTCGACCGGTTCGACATCCTGCCCGGCGATCAACGCCAACAGCGCCACCGCCTCAGCGGCCCGCGGTCCCAGCTCCTGCTCGGGCAGATGCCCCAGGACCCGATGCGCGTCAGTAACCAGGGCGTCGATGAGCTGATCGCGGGCAGTCTTGTCGTTCCAGGCGATCGCCGGCTTACCCGGGTCGTGGTAATTGTGTGCCGTGCAATGAGTCTCGATCACCTCGGCGGCGCCGGGGACGTCGCGGCCCGCGCGGCGGATCGCGGCGATCAACTGGGTCACGGTGTCCTGGGTGGCCACCGCGTCATCGAGGACCGTGGAATCCAATGCCCGCCGAGTCTTGCCCGCCAGTACCGCGGTCTGCGCGACCACCGTTCTGACCGCCTCGAAGATCCGGTTAGGGCGATCAGAGGCCGCCAGCCGGCGCCGCCAGTACGTCAGCGTGGTGGAGTGAAACGCCGGCGCGGTGACCGGCAGCCCGCACGCGGCTTTCCACCGCAGATCGAAGGTGACCGCATCCACCGTCTCGTTGTCGGAGAGCCCGTGCAGGGCCTGCAGCGTGATCACCGAGGCCATCACCTCGGCCGGCACGCTGGGTCGGCCCCGCCGTGACGGGAACAGATCAGCGAACATCTCCTCCGGGAACAGCTCGTGGCGATGAGCGGCCAGGAACGCAAACACGCTGTCGGGCTTCAGAAGATGCCCGGCAACCGATTCGGCATCCAACAACTCACGCTGATCATCAGAGCGACCCTGCACCCACCAATTATCAGCGAAATCCCAGGTCAACCCCGGCCGCCACACCGATTAATTCAGCAGACTCCTAG
>NZ_JBJIAL010000111.1:0-1807 GCF_045310895.1 Mycobacterium sp. SMC-18 | reverse complement strand
CGAGCACGCCCACTACAGCGCCCTCGACCGAGAGCGTCAACCCGTATAGCAGCGGCGGAAAACCTGGGGCGGTTCAGTGGTGCGGATGGTGGTTTTCGAGGTACGTGTGGTGGGGGTCATTGCAGGGTCCTTTTCTGGGCGGCCCGCTCGTAGACGGACAAGTCGATGACAGTGGAATCGGTTGATGCAGTGGTGGATTCGACCATGCAGGTCGTAGCATCGCGGGACTGAACCAGTTGCGCGGCAGCGGCATTGGCGGCCGGCCCGGGTGGGATGCGTTCCTTGCGGCGGTGCGGACGCCCGGTGTTGGCGGTGGCCATCGCGGCGGTATCCAGAGCGATGACGTGCCCGCTGTCACGAACCATCACCCCCAACCCATCGGCGGCCATGCGGTGCCGCGCCACCACGATGCCGGTCGTGGTGGCGATATCGCAGAACTCACCACCAACCGGATGGCTGACGCTCACCTGCGCGGCGGCCAGCTCCGGGGGCACCGAGTACCGGTTGCCGCGGTAGGACACCAACGCCTGCCTTGAGGCGGTTCGGGTTTCTGACACGATCACCGGATACGGCGTCGCCGGCACCGGCGAGAGGGGTTCGGCCTTGGCGACCACGGCCACCGACGACCACCCGTCGGCGGTGGCCCGGATCCGGGTGTCACCACGAACATTGGCGAAGCGATCCACACTGGCCTGTGCCGCCTCGACGGTCATGTCGTCAGCCAGGGTGCGCCACCACCGTTGTGCGGCAGTGTGATTGACCTTCTCCACCACACCCTTGCGATTCCCACGCCGTGGTGGACAGATCGCCACCGAGACCCCGTAGTGCTTGGCGACCCCGGCGAACGAGGCGGTCACCCGGCCTGAGCCTGGATCGCAGACGGTGGCCATCCGGTCGAACCGCCAGATGCGGGTCAGCCCGCCCAGACCCCGCACGATGCGGTCGATGGCGGCCACCAGATGGGGTTGATCCATCGACGGTGACAGCACCGCGCGCCACTTGCCGGAATGGGCCAGCGAGCCGACCAGCAGGAAGGCTTTCTTGCCCCACCCCCAGGATGCGGGTGGATCGGGCAATTCCAGCCAGTCCCACTGGGTTTCCTCACCCGGTGGATGAGCGATGATGGTGTTGGGCCGGTCGGTGGCGGCGCGGCAGGCTTGGCAGTCCGGGCGCAGATTGCGGGTGCGAATGTTGCGGGTCAGGCTCTGATACGACAAACCGAAACCCAGACTCTCGAGTTCGTCGTACAGGGTGCGCGCCCACAAATGCGGGTCCTCGGTCAACCTCGCGGTGACGTAGTCGACGAACGGATCAAACGGATCCGGGCCGGGCCGGGCACGGACCCCGGGCTGGCCGTCACCGGCCAGGTACTTGCGGACCGTTTTGCGGTCGAAACCGGTGTGGCGGGCGATCGCAGAGATCGACCAACCACGTTTTTGTAGGGCGTGTACTTCCATGTCGTCCTCCCATGTGAGCATGAGAAAGCGGGCCCCCTTCGACTGGAGCTACTGGCGTCAGACACCAGCAGCATCGAGGGAGGCCCGCCCTTCTCGGCGGAGCCACACGGGTGGGGAATTTCGATGAGCGTCAGTGGGGAATTTCAGTGAGCGCGGTCACGGTTCGGGGAAACCCTGGCGGCGTCAGGTCTGGTGCCGTCGATCGGGGCGGTCGGAGATGCTTTCGACAACGCGTTGGCCGAGACGACCATCGGGCTGTACGAGCACGAAGCCGGGTCAAGTCCACCCACGTGGTGTACGACGTCGTCGTGTGATTCTTCGATGTGATGGTTTAGGCGGTCAGGGCCGCG
>NZ_JBJIAL010000110.1:0-1997 GCF_045310895.1 Mycobacterium sp. SMC-18 | reverse complement strand
GCAGGATCGATTTTCTTCGGCATGCTGCTCATCCTTCCGGACTCAAACAGCAGCGGCATCAAACCTGGGGCGGTTCAACCCGGCTGAAACTCGTTCTGGCCGCCTGGAGGGCCAGTGCCAGCGTTCGATGCTGCGAATCCGGAGAACGTGCCTCGTATGCGTCAAGGTTTGCGCAACGTACCGGGGCAGGGCTAGGGGGAATCGTGGGGCGGCGTGGGTTCCACACCGACCTCAACAGGCGCAATGCCCGTGTCGACCTCGAAGTAGATAGAGCTACCGGGCTCCTCGGTCCCAGGAAACCTGACGTTCACCTTGTAGAGGCCGACTTTCGTCACGGCAATCGGTGAGATGTCAACGACGATCGCCGCCGTCGCAGCCCTTAGATCGGCCCCCGGCCGTATTTGGGACGCGACCCCTCCCTCGACTCGACCGAAGACCTCGTCTTCGTCTGGGGACGTGATCGTAATCTCGATCGCTATCTCGGAGCCGCTCACGTAGTCAATGGGCAGTTCAATCATGGCGACGAGCGTCAGGCCGAGGGGGGCCGGGAAGATGGGGCGGCCGATGCGGTTTACGCCACCGTTGAGCATGCTCACCAAGCCGACACTGGATACCGTCGCGTGCTCACAAAGGGTCAGAACGATAACCCTCACTTTAGGTCCGCCTCAGTAACTAATTCGGGGTTGACCTCACCCATGGTCAGGGCATTAATTGGCGCGTTGCTAAGGAACGGGTCGTAGTGTCCTCCCGCTGCGTTTAAGGCGCGGGTGCCGGTGATCAGCTGGCCACCGTATTCGTTGAGCTGGCTGGTGCCCCACGACCTAGTCGATTCAGCGCTCTTGATAGCGTTGATGATAACGATCGCGTTTGCGGCGTTGATCACGGTCTGAGATGTGTTGCTCTGCGGTGTAACCCATTTGGCGCCGGGAGCGTACGGCGTTTCGCTGTCTTCAACAGTGAGTTTGGCGCGAACTCCGAGGGCCTCCATCATTGCGGCGAAGCTTCGTAGCGTCAGATTTCGACGGCCACTCAGTCTCTGGCTTATCTCGCTGGGACGAACGTCCAAGCGCGCGGCGAGTTGCTTCTTGTTGACCCCAGCACGCTCCATCGCCTCATGAACCGCTTCGCTTGCCTCGACGACCAATCGTTCGCCGGCAAGTAACGACCTGTACTCGCGTGAGTTCCGCGATCTCATAGTTCTCCCCGCTTATGCTGGCCGAAGATCTTCACTGCCTTCTTTATCTCCCGCTTCACCTTGCTATCGTCCGGTCGCTTGCGGCCGTGGGTTGCGGTGAAGTCCTTCCCGTCTCGGAGCATGTACAACCGGTAACCCGGTCCTGCATGGACTTTTATCTCGAAGACAGCTTCATCGAGGAATCGCCACTGTCCAGTTGCGCGAAGGTGCCCGATCGTGCATAGATGGGCGAACCTTGCTTCGAATCCGGCGAATGCGATGTCGTCCAGACCGTCCAGCCACTCCTCGACCTCACAGACGCCCTCCTTCGTCTCCACCGCGTACAACGTCAACGCTTCGCCCTCGAAGATTATTCGACGTTGTGAAGTCATATCTTCACTTTGCTCCAAGTGTAGATCGTGAACGGACGACCGTCACCGTGCCCCCAAGATTGAAACCGTAATCTACCTGCGGTTAGCCGGGCATCAGTAAGTATCGGGGTAAATCCGGCCGCGTGGGCTGCCGGTGTATCGCGAGGCGGACGTACCCAAGGCTTTTGTGCATTGTGCTCGCAGCGATTGCCGGATCCGCCCATGCAGAAAGAGTGCCCCGCTGCTAGCAGTTGTCGCGGTACACGTCGGCGACGTCCGGGCCCTCGGCACGCAATGCGAGAAGGATTCGCGACATGTCGCCGTGCCGCCTTCTCCGTGTCGCCCTCGACGTGTTGTTGCGGCCCGCGTGATCCACCCCGGCGTGTCTGGAGAGTTCTTCTTTTGGGAAGGATGGGTCCATGGCTGCAGGGACGTCGAGACGGCGGTATCCG
>NZ_JBJIAL010000109.1:0-2138 GCF_045310895.1 Mycobacterium sp. SMC-18 | reverse complement strand
AAGGACCCTAACACCGGCTACGCTGCCAGTAGCCGCGTAACCACAAATCCCGTGTCCACTACATGGGGGCAAGGCCCCGTAGACGAACAGGCCGAGCAATATCGTCGATTCGTCCCGTGAAAGAGAACGGTACGGTACCGTACGCGCGATCGCAACCGAGTTGACATACGGGCAAAAGGCTGCGCACATTGCCGCGACTAAGCGCAACGCCGTGGTGTAACTCTGATATTCCAACTGCGTGCGGCAGGAAGGGGAGTGGTGATGTCCGAGGACGTGGGCGATGCCGCCAACTGCCCGTGGAGTGAACGCGAAGCCGAGTTGCTGGCGATCACACTGGAGTTGTTGCAGGAACACGGTTATGACCGCCTGAGCGTGGAAGCGGTCGCGACCAAGGCCAAGGCCAGTAAGGCGACGATGTACCGGCGCTGGCCGTCGAAGGCGGATTTGGTGCTGGCGGCCTTCATCGAAGGCACGCGCAGCTCTTCGGTGCCGCCGCATACGGGTTCACTGCGCGGAGACTTGCTGGAGATCGGCCGGTCGGTATGCGATCAGGCGCAGGTGCACGCGAGGACCATGCGGGCGGTGCTGAACGAGATGTCACACAATCCGGGTCTGCAGGCGGTGATGCAGGCCAAGTTCGTGCATCACCGCAAATTGGTGTTCGACCATGTGCTGGCCGAGGCCGTCGAGCGCGGCGAGATCGACGGCGCCACCATCGACGAAGAGATCTTTGATCTGCTGCCGGGGTATCTGGTGTTCCGGGCATTGGTGTCAGATCGGCCGCCGACTGAAGACACCGTCCGAATCCTGGTCGATGATGTCCTGCTGCCCAGCCTCACGGGCGCCCTGAAACGGTAAGTCGGTCGAGTCGGGTCGGCGCGGTTGGGCCGGCCGCGCTTGAAGTTTGGACAATCCCACGTGTGGGAATAGCTGAGTCAGCTGATGCTGTCGACGCGTCACTCAGGGTGAGGAATAGACATGGTTCACGAAGTGATAGTCGCCCTACAGAGCCAGCCAGAAGCGGCCGGATTCATCCTGCGTGGCATCAAGGGAATCTTCGTCGCGATCGGCAGCATCATTGCCGCGATCATCTGCGCGGTAATTGCGGGCACGAAAGGCCGTAACCCTTTGGGCTGGGGAATTCTCGGGCTGTTCTTCTCGATCCTGACGCTGATCGTTGTGATCGTCATCCCGTCCAAGAAGGAGTGAGGCGCGCGTCGGTCAACGTCGCGGTCGCCTGCCGGATGCCGAGGTTGACCCGCCTGATCCAGGCGGGTCAACCTCAGGTGTCAGTGTCAGCGTCGGCGTCCCGGCATACCGATCCACGGCATCATGGGTTGGTTGGCAGGCGGCGCGACCGTACCCGGGCGCGCCTTGATCGAAGTACTGCCATTCGTCGAACAGATGGTCTTGGCGAACGTGTCCTGGCACGTCGGCCGAGCGTTGGCAACAGGCGCCGAGATGCCTGCCGCCGCAGCCAAACTCACCATCAGCAGTGCCGCCTTGCGTCGACTTGGCATGTGTCCGTTCCCCTCAATCGCGGTACCAACATGGATGTGCGCGGTACGCGCTGACATGTGCGCGCTCATCAGGGACAGGCCGATACGACGGTGGTGGAATCCGCCCCGAGAGGCGTGCCCGCAGCCGCGGCGCGGTTGAAGGCATCGTCACGGGCGGCTTCGACCGTCACTCCGGCGCCGCCACTGACGACGTGGGTAACCCCATCGCCCACAGACACGATGCACAGGCGATCGTTGGTCACCTCATCGCTGGTGCATTCCACACCGCCCGCGGCATTGCACGCCGCGATGACAGCCGCCGAAGCGTGGTCGTTGGTATCGCCGGTAGCGGTGAAACCAACCAGCGCGCCTTGGAATTCGCCCGTGCCGACCGCGACCGATACGTCCTCGGCGTCTTGTACGAAACCGGGCGGACCTCCTGCCCACGCTGTAGCTGCTGCGCCACCTGCCAAGACAACGCCCGCAACCACGATCGTCGATACCCAACGGCTATTCGCCATGCCGATCCTCCCAATCGTGAAATTCAGCGGCAGTCTATCCATGGGACTTGACCCCGTGTGTTGGACACGCTGAATCCCGCAAGGTTGGCGGGGGAAGCGAGATGATCCACCACGATGG
>NZ_JBJIAL010000108.1:0-2487 GCF_045310895.1 Mycobacterium sp. SMC-18 | reverse complement strand
TCTCCGGGTCGTACTTGCTCGGCATGACATGCACCTTCCCAAGGAAGGAGGTGCGCATCAAACGCGGGATGGTTCAATCAGCGACGTTGAAGTCGGCGAGGTAGCAGGCCTTCTCGAGGCTCAGGGCTTCAGATGCGCTGCTTGTGGTGTGCCTCTCCGCCACTCGATCCGGCGACGTACAAATGTGTTTCCCTCCGGCTATGAGCCAGTCTTAGAAGAGACCCTTGAGCACCGAACTCCGTTCTATCTGGTTGGGAATACGACGGAATTTGAAGTTCTATGCCGGCCGTGCAATACGCTGAAGAACGACCGGCTAGGTGTGCAGGAGGATGGTCTCGTGCTGTGTGGAAACACCTTTCGGCCCCGCGATCGTGTTCAGGTACTTCGGCGGGTTGCGTTCTGGTCCTTGAATGAGCATCCGAGGTGCGCCAACCCGCAGTGTGGCGCAGGGTCACAAACCAGTTGTATGCTGCTCGCTCCCCGAATCGGATTACATCCGCTTGGCATCGATAACCTGGCGCATTTCTGCATCGACCATGCGCCGATTGGGTCGTCCTATTGGCTCCATGAGGAACGGTCGGTAGCGCAGCAGACCGCTGGGTGAGCGTCCTTCATTCGAAGCGGTAGTCGACCCCGCCGGGGAGATGTCGTGATGACCGAGTCTAGTTCGCTGGGGCTCTGGTGGGTTGTAGATCTAGCTGTTTGGTCCGAATCACCGTGTGGCGAAACAGAATATCTCGCGAGGAGCGGGGCTTGCTGACCCCCATTTCTGTACGCTGCATGCGTAGGCGGCTTCGCCGATCAGGTGACTGCTGCTTGTGGAGGCCCTGCCGGCCGAGTCGCGCATCTTCTGTCGGACCCCTGTGATCATGACTCGGCTGAGCAATGATCAGAACCTGTGGATGAGCCTTGGTAGGGCGGCGTGAATGTGGGCGCGCCTTCCCGGGGATGATCACAAGTCCAGTTCGTTTCTGATCAAGACCGGCGTTGGCGCGCTGGTTGGGAAGGCACGCCCGTGCTCACCGTAGTTCACGATGTCGCGCAGGCCAACGACACCCGCAGCGGTGCCGGTCGGTCGTTGTTGGATGAGATTGTCCGCGACGGTGCCCGGCAGATGCTGGCCGCCGCTTTGCAGGCCGAGGTCGCCGCCTATGTCGACCAGTTCGTCGATCAGGTCGACGAGAATGGGCACCGGCTGGTGGTCCGCAACGGCCACCACAACGTCCGGGAGGTGCTCACCGGCGCTGGGGCGATCGAGGTGAAGGCGCCGCGGGTCAACGACAAACGGGTCGATCCGGAAACCGGTGAGCGGCAACGATTCTCGTCGAAGATACTGCCGGCGTGGGCGCGTAAGTCCCCGCAGATGGCCGAGGTGCTGCCGTTGCTGTACCTGCATGGCCTGTCCAGCAGCGACTTCGGTCCGGCGTTGGAGCAGTTCCTCGGCTCGGGGGCGGGGCTCTCGGCTCCGGCGATCACCCGACTGACCGCGCAGTGGCAGGACGAGGCCGCCGCGTTCGGCCGCCGGGACCTGTCGGGCACCGATTATGTGTACCTGTGGGTGGACGGCATCCATCTCAAGGTCCGCCTGGAGCAGGACAAACTGTGCCTGCTGGTGATGCTGGGGGTGCGCGCCGACGGCCGCAAGGAACTGGTCGCGCTGACCGACGGGTACCGCGAATCAGCGGACTCGTGGGCGGATCTGCTGCGGGACTGCCGGCGCCGTGGCATGCGCGCCCCGGTGCTCGCGGTCGGGGACGGTGCTCTGGGGTTCTGGAAAGCGGTCCGTGAGGTGTTCCCCGATACCCGTGAGCAGCGGTGCTGGTTTCACAAGCAGGCCAATGTCCTTGCCGCACTACCGAAGTCGGCGCATCCGGGGGCGATCGCGGCGATGCGGGAAATCGCGGGCGCCGAGGACATCGACCACGCGCAGGTCGCGGTCAAAGCCTTCGAACTGGACTACGGCGCCAAGTTCCCCAAGGCCGTGGCCAAGATCGTTGACGACCTCGATGTGCTGCTGGAGTTCTACCACTATCCCGCCGAGCACTGGGTACATCTGCGCACCACCAATCCGATCGAGTCGACCTTCGCCACGGTCCGGTTGCGCACCAAGGTCACCAAGGGGCCGGGTTCCCGCGCGGCGGGTATCGCCATGGCCTACAAGCTCATTGACGCCGCACAAGCCCGCTGGCGGGCGGTGAACGCCCCGCACCTGGTCGCCCTGGTCCGGGCCGGAGCGGTGTTCCACAAAGGCAAACTGCTCGAACGACCCGTCGACATCACCCCACCCGAACCGGCCGACAACCCGGCCACCCCGACCGGAACGGAGGTCGCCTGAAAAACACCAATCCACAGGTATTGACAATTACTCGACTCGGCTTTGCGCCGTGCCGTCTACTAGGCTCCGTGGAGGTTGAACCATCCCGCGTTTGATGCGCACCTCCTTCCTTGGGAAGGTGCATGTCATGCCGAGCAAGTACGACCCGGAGA
>NZ_JBJIAL010000107.1:0-2494 GCF_045310895.1 Mycobacterium sp. SMC-18 | reverse complement strand
TGGGAGGGTCATCACCAGCGGCGAACGAGCAAGGTCATCCTCGCCCGAACGGGTTGAACACAATCAATGTCGGTGGGCCGTGCGACGATGTGTGTCGCACACCCAGATCGGGAGGACTGGATGGAGAATCTGTGGGCGGTTGGGATGATGTCCGAGAGTGCCTGTGGCCTAGCCAGTCGACCTCGGCTGAACTCTCGGGACAGATGTCGAGCTTGAGTCGGATCGACGCCTTTGCCCCTAATTCCTTTTCGGCTGTCACGACCTGCTTCCAAGACTTGCGCATGCAATCGGAAGTCAATCAGAACCAGCGCGCTAACGTTGAGTCGTCTCCCGTAGACCGATCGGAGTAACAGTGCAGTACACCGGGTTCGCGTTCCGTCAGAACGACAACGCTCCGCTGCAAATTTCGCTCGTAATAGCTACCAGCGTCCTGGACGATTGGGCCCGTGTGCCCACTCGTCTATCTAACAGGCCCCAGGGGTTCCAGCGTGCCGCCGTGAAGGGCCATGTCGCTGAGATTGAGCGTTTCTTTCAGCACGACCCAAGCAACACGAACGCGAGTCCGACGAGCATCCTGGTTGGCCTAGCTCCGGAGGCACAGAGTCGCGTCTCGCTGGTGCGCCCGGATTCGGGTGAGCCGATCGATCCCGCCTCGGTGGGTACCATGCCGGTGCACTGCCTTCTTGAGCTGGAATTCGATCCCTGGGAACCGGACGAGGATTTTGGGCTTGTGGAGCAGATCCGCGCACTCGCCGAGGTCGTCGAGGCAACGACTGCATCGGCGGACGCAGAGTCTGAAACGCCAGACGTTGAAATCGAGGACGACGATTACTCTGCGGCGGGTGCTGAAGAACTGCTTGACGAGGATGATGACAGCGCTGATGACAGCGCTGAAGATGAAGTCGACTTCGGAACTGCCGAGACTACAGACTCGGACGATGCCGAGAAATCGGCTGCTGAAGCACTGCACCTATTTTCTTACGATGAACTTCGCAAACTGCTCGCATCGAAGGCCTACGAAAGCTGGGACGAAGGCGACCTAGTGCGACTCCGCGACCTTTTGGTTGATGAGCGAAAGCCGGGTCTTATTATCGACGGACAGCACCGTGTTGCAGCAACACGCAACATTGGCGAGGTTCCGTTCATGGTCTCGTTCCTTCCATTCGCTAATTGGGCTGAGTTGGCTTTCCAATTCATAGTAAATAACTCGTCGGCGAAGAAGGTTGATGAAAACTTGCTCTTCGCGATCGTTGGTCAGAGCCTGGAGCCTGAGCAACTGTCCGAGATTGAGGGACGATTGAATCGTTCTGGTATCAAGGTCAACCTGATTAAAGCTTCGATGCGGGTGCATCTTGAAGACAATCCATTTGCCGGCATGCTCAGGACAAACACGCCCGGCGAGAAGGGTTTCCTGGATGCAACTGCGATGCAGAAGAAAGTGATCGAACTTTGGTATGGCAGCAAGGGATCTTCTGGTACCCGTGCGACCTTGAAGAAGTTCCGCGCAATTGCCGATGACCCCGGCAGGTCGAAGGAATTTCGCATCGTGGATCTGTTCGGTGCGAACTGCGGCGCGACGACAGCGCGCGAAAAAGCCGAGGAGTGGCAGGACGGACTCTGGTTCGATTACTTCACTGCATTCTGGGACGCTGTTCGCGACCGGTATCAAAGTGACGGGCTCTGGCCTCAGAGTATTGAGGCTTGGCCGCCCGTCGGTGTCGGCACAGCAACCCCTGATCAACAGAATGTTCAGAATTTGATGGGCGCGACGATTTTGGGCATGCTCCAGATTGCCATTCTGCAGCGTTGGGCCGAACGTCGTGAAGATCGTGCTTTGGAAGATGGTGTGGACTTCAAAACGCTTGCGATATCGCCGGCGGAGTTCGGCGATCAGATTAGGAACATTCTTAAGCCTCTCTCGTCGGACTTCTTCCAGTCGTACATCCGGTCTGGTGCGGACGCGTCCAAGCAGGTCAAACAGTTGTTCATCCGCGCCCTGATGGACGTATTGACTAATAGGAAGACAGTCGCTCAGGTTCGGGCGAGTTCTGCGTCCTTCAGATCATGATTGCCCAACTCTGTCAGGTCCTTATGCGTCACCTGTCAATTCAAAATGGCAGTACGGGTCGAGTCGAGGAACTGTTGGGTGCCGCAGACGCGATTGGTCTTGATCGAGACAGGCTGGTTGAGCAGTTAGAGGACGTGCTCGAAGAACGGATTGCTCTCAGACTCATTACGCCTCCCAAATCGTATTCAAACTTTGGCCAGCGTCGACGTGCTGTTAGGAGTCGACTGGTGAAGTTGATCGATCCTGCTAAACTTCGGATCGATCTTGCTGAGGACGCAGAGTTGGTCGCCCTCGTTACCAAGATTCAAACAGCCGTCGACATGGCCTCAGATGTGCGGCGGCAAGGAATCTGAACCGTCCCGGGTTTCATGCACCCTCAGGTTTCTGTGATCCGGCCGGTCTACCGGTCACGAGTTGGGAATAGTA
>NZ_JBJIAL010000106.1:0-2635 GCF_045310895.1 Mycobacterium sp. SMC-18 | reverse complement strand
GTGTCAGCGGTCACGTATTTCCCCAGGTTTGAGGGGTTGTCCGTCACGTAATTCCCCACCCTGGCTGTCACGTAATTCCCCACCCTGGGCGGTGTGTCTGCCTGGTGTGGGCCTCGTTTACCGGTTCGCTCTGCATCCATCTGATGGTGGATGGAAGGGCGCTGATGGCGAGGAGAAGTATCGTGATGCTCGATTTGGTCGAGTTGTTCACCCACTGGCACGCGGGCCGTTCGCAGGTCCAGTTATCGGAGTCGCTGGGCATTGACCGCAAGACCGTCCGCAAATATTTGGCTCCGGCGGTCGCGGCGGGTATCGGCCCGGGTACCGAGCCGCTGACCGCGCCACAGTGGTCGGAGCTGATCGGCGGGTGGTTCCCGGAACTGTCCGATCCTGCGGCGCGGGCGCTGACCTGGCCGCTGATCGAACCGCACCGGGACCAGATCAAGACCTGGCTCGATGCCGATGTCACGATCGCCACGATCGCTCAGCGGTTGCGGGACGAGCATGCGGTAGCGGTGTCGGAGTCCTCGGTTCGGCGTTGGATCGCAACACATTTCGCGGAAGAGGTGGCACGAGCGAAGGTGACCGTGCCGCGCGGGCCGGTCGAGCCGGGCAGTGAAGCGCAGATCGACTACGGTCGCCTGGGCATGTGGTTCGATCCCGCGGTGGGCCGCCGGGTGGCGGTGTGGGCGTTCGTGATGGTGTTGGCGTGTTCGCGGCACCTGTTCGTGCGCCCGGTGATCCGGATGGACCAAACCACCTGGTGCGCTTGCCATGTCGCGGCGTTCGAGTTCTTCGGCGGGGTCCCGGCCCGGTTGGTGTGTGACAACCTCAAGACCGGGGTGGACAAACCCGACCTGTATGACCCGAAGATCAACCGCGCCTATGCCGAGCTGGCCACCCACTACGGCACCCTGATCGACCCGGCGCGGGCGTTCAAACCCAAAGACAAACCCCGCGTCGAACGGCCCATGCAATACATCCGGGATTCGTTCTGGCGCGGCCGCCAGTTCGACGGGCTGCCCGCGATGCAAACCGACGCCCAGCGCTGGAGCATCGAGGTGGCCGGGGCGAGGTCGTGTCGGGCACTGGAGGGCGCGCCGCCGTTGCGGGTGTTTGAAGCGATCGAAGCCAGCGCGTTGATCGGGTTGCCGCCCAGAGTATTTGAACTGTCCACCTGGTCGATCGGCACCGTCGGCACCGACGCGCACCTCAAGGTCGGCAAGGCGTTGTACTCGGTGCCGTGGCGGCTGATCGGGCAACGCCTGCATGCCCGCACCGCCGGCGACGTGGTACAGGTCTTTCACGCCGATGCGGTGGTGGCCATCCACGTGCGCCGCCCATCGGGGCGCTCGACCGACTTCGCCCATTACCCGCCGGAGAAGGTCGCGTTCGCGATGAAAACCCCGACCTGGTGCCGGCGCACCGCCGAACTGGTCGGCCCGGCCTGCGTCGCGGTGATCGCCGCGTTCATGGCCGACAACGCCATCCACCATCTGCGCGCCGCGCAAGGAGTGCTCGGGCTGCGCGACAAACACGGCTGCGACCGGTTGGAGGCCGCGTGCGCCCGCGCCATCGCCGTCGGTGACCCGTCCTACCGCACCATCAAAGGCATCCTGGCCGCCGGCACCGAACACGCCGGCGACGAACCGCCCGCCAGCACCGGCGCGGCGGGGGCGTTTCTGCGTGGCCCCGACCAGTTCGGCACCGATACCGGCATCATCGCCTGATCGTCACCAATTCCACACTGCTGCAACATAATCAACCTTCAAAGGAAGCCCACCATGTCTATCTGTGATCCGGCGCTACGCACCGCGCTGCGCACCCTGAAACTGTCCGGCATGCTCGACACCCTCGATGCCCGGCTCGCCCAAACCCGCGACGGCGGCCTCGGCCACCTCGAATTCCTGCAAGCCCTCTGTCAAGACGAGATCGCCCGCCGCGAATCCGCCGCTCTCACACGGCGATTGCGCCGCGCCAAGTTCGAAGAACAGGCCACCTTCGAAGACTTCGACTTCACCGCCAACCCGAAACTGCCCGCCGCGATGCTGCGCGACCTGGCCGCCCTGCGCTGGCTCGACGCCGGCGAATCAGTCATCCTCTACGGCCCCGTCGGCGTCGGCAAAACCCATGTGGCACAAGCACTCGGACATCACGTAGCCCGCCGCGGCGGGGACATCCGCTTCGTCAAATGCGCCCGCATGCTCGCCGACCTTGCCGGCGGACACGCCGACCGCACCATCGGCCAGCGCATGCGCGAGTACACCCGGCCCCTGGTACTGATCGTCGATGACTTCGCGATGCGTGAGCACACCACCACCCAATCCGACGATCTCTACGATCTGGTCTCCGACCGGGCCATCGCTGGCAAACCCCTCATCCTGACCAGCAACCGCGCCCCCAAAGACTGGTACCCGCTGTTCCCCAACCCCGTCGTGGCCGAATCCCTACTCGACCGACTGATCAACACCAGCCACCAAGTCCTCATGGACGGACCCAGCTACCGACCCCGGAAACGACCCGGCCGCACCACCACCTAGACAACGCCCGCCCCGACCGGTAAGACCAACACGAGGCCCACACCTGGGGAATTACGTGACAGCAACCCCTGGGGAATTACGTGACCGACGACAGC
>NZ_JBJIAL010000105.1:0-3364 GCF_045310895.1 Mycobacterium sp. SMC-18 | reverse complement strand
CATTTTCGAGAGACCTCGACCTCTATCCCGGCAACGACGCGCCAACCACCTCTACACCCTCATCTGTGAAGAGCCCCCAAACCCGCTGTGTCGCGTGCACTTTGGGGCCGCTCGCGGCGGTCGCGGTAACGCATTCGACCGAGACTGACCGCGCGGCCGTTATTGGCTCGATTTTCCGCCACCAGGTCAGGCTCGCGGTCGACGTGCGCCTAGGCGACGCCGCCCTGGGGCGCGGCATTGGCCCGGACAGTGTTGAGGATCGACACGATGTTGTCGACGTCGGCCTCTGGGAACACCTCTTCGGGGCCGGTCGGCGCCTTGTCGGTATAGGGGGAGTCATAGAGTCGCGCGACGGCGACGACGCCCGTCGCCGTCAGTTCGGTGACGATGAGATTGATGAACCTGATCTGGTCCGCAGTGAATCGCGATCCGTCGAGGTAGGCCCCGAACGCCTCTGTCGCTGCGGCACGATCCAGACCCACGAGCGACCGGACGAAGAGCCCGAGCCCATCGACCTTCGCCAAGTCGATGTCGGCGGGTTCACCCACGCCGCTGTCGATCAGCATCCGCTCCAGTGCGACCAGGTCGTCGGGCGTCAGCGGCTTGTTGCGGTACAGACGTTGCAGCGTGATGTGGTCCAGGTGGGACCTGAGGTACGCCCTGGCTTTCGCCTTGAACCGGTCCCAGTTGGTCCCCGGAGTGACGTTGGGTAGATCGACCAAGGTTGCTTCACCGAGTTCGTCCTGAAAGTCGGTGTATACAACGGTCTTCTGGGCGGGGTCCAGGAAGCGGACCAGTGCACGCACCCGCAGCCGGACGAGTTCGAGCATGGGCAGGGTGACGTCGACCCACCACTCGTCGGCGCAGATGTCGTCAAGGAGGGCCTGTTGCGCCGCGACCGACGGAATCGAGGTCTTGGTGAGCAGTCCTTCGGCGATTCCCTGAATTTTCGTCCGGATCCGTTCAGCCGCTACGGCATCGCCCTCGAGCTGTGCCAGTTGGCGGCGCAGGATCAACAGGTCGAACCGCTTGGCCTGTTCGTCGGTGTCCAGCTCCGAGGAAGGCAGGCCGGCGAGTTGGAGGGCGACGTCGCTCGCGGCCTCGTGCGTCAACGACGACCATGCCGGCCACTGCGCGTACTGTTCGACGAGTCGGCGGTGGGGCCGGACCAGCACGTTGTCGAGGTTCATGCCGACGACGATCTTGTGCAGGCTCCATGCGGTGTCGACGCGGAGCCCACGTTCGGATTCGGTGCCATGACCTTCCGGCGGATTGGTTCCTGGCACAGCGGAATCCAGCGCGGTGACCAGCCCGACGCGAGTTTCGAACAGGCGCTGATTCAAGGACTTTTGCAGTGAGCCCTGCGTACCCGGCAGATCCTGGCTGAAGAATTCCAGGTTTCCACAGCAATCGAAGACGTAGAAGTTCTCTTTGTCCTGTCCGAGTCCGAACAGGTTGGGGCGCAACCGGGTACCTCGGCCGATCATCTGCCAGAACTTGCTCTTGGACCGAACTTCTTTGAAAAAGACCAGGTTCACTACATCCGGCACATCGACACCGGTGTCCAGCATGTCGACGGAAATGGCGATGTGCGGTGCCTTGTCGGTGACGGAGAAGTCGTCGATGAGGCTCTGAGCGCGCTCGGTGCTGTGGGTGATGACGCGCGCGAATGTACCGGCGTACTCGGGGTATTGGATGTTGAACCGCTCGGCGATGAACTGTGCATGGGCTTGGTTCTTGGCGAAGATGATCGTCTTGCCGAGTCGGTCGCCGCCGGCGACCTTGTGCCCCTGCGACATCAGCTGCGCCAAGATCTTGTCGACGGTGTCGGCGTTGAACCAGAAGCGTCCCAGCTCTTCTGCCGACATGGCGTCGGGGGTGTCATCATCACCCCAGTCCAGGGAGTCCCATTCGTCCTTCTGGGCCTCGGTCAACTCGTCGTAGCGAATACCTTGGCGCAGGAACTTGGTGCCAACCGAAATTCCCACGGCGGGAACAAGAAAGCCTTCCTTGACAGCGTCGTCCAAACCGTAGGCGTCGGTTGGCATGCCGTCTTCGAGGTTGAACAGCCGGTAGGTGTTGTGGTCAACCTCGTCTTTGGGCGTCGCGGTGAGCCCTACGAGCAGTGAGTCGAACCAGTCGAAGATGGTGCGGTACTTGTGATACACCGAACGGTGTGCCTCGTCGATCACGACGAGGTCGAAATAGCCTGGACCGAAAGGCCGTAGCCCGTCGTCGACGGAGTTGATGAGGTTCATCATCGTGGGGTAGGTGCTCACGTAGACCCGGCCATCGGTGATCTTCTCGGTCACCAGGTTTACCGTTGTGGCGTTGGGCAGGTGCTGCTTGAATGCGCCGACGGCCTGATTGACCAGGGCGGTCCGGTCGGCCAGGAACAGCACTCGCTTGACCCAGCCGGCTTCCATAAGCTGCTTGACCAGTGCGATGACGGTGCGAGTTTTGCCTGATCCCGTCGCCATCACCAGAAGCGCCTCGCGCTTGTGCGCGGTGAATTCCTCACCAACTCGGCGGATTGCGTGAATCTGGTAGTGCCGCTCGACTATCGCCGAGTCGATCTCTGCGTCCGCCAACGACCTGCGGGTTGTGCGCCGCGAAATCGCCAGGGCCAGTTCGTCGGCGGTGAAGAAACCTTGGACCTGGCGGGGCGGATACCCGCCGGCGTCGTCCCACATCCAGTGGTCGTAGCCGTTGGTGTAGAAGATGATTGGCCGTCGGCCGGTCATCTGCTCCAGGCAGTCGGCGTATTGCTTGGCCTGTTCCTGGCCGACGTGCGGGCTCTTGCTGGTTCGTTTGGCTTCGACGACCGCGAGTGGCAGGCCGTCTGCGCCCCACAGCACATAGTCGACGTAACCCTTGCCTCCGTCGGGCATCCCGGTGACTTCGAACTCGCGGTCCCGCGGTTGGTCGAGGGCCCAACCGGCCTCGGCGAGATCGAGGTCGATGTACTCGGTACGAGTTTGTGCTTCGTTGTAGTCGCGGTCGTCGGGCTGCTGCTTCGCGGCCTGGGCTGCTTTGATCTGCTCACGCAGCGCGGCGATCTCGGCGTCTTTGGCCGCGGCAAGCTCGTCTTTCTGCGCCAGCGCCTTGGCGTGTGCTTCGTCCTGCGCCTTGAACTTCGTGGCCAGCTGGGCGACCTCGTCACGGCTCAGGGGCGCGGCCTTCGCCGCCAGCTTGGGATCGAACGGCAGCTTGAGTGGCGCGGCCTTGGGATAGGCCGAGTGGTGGTAGACGGCCCACACCGTGACGTGGTGAAGTTCCCGCAGGACCGTGAACCGTCCCGGGTTTCATGCACCCTCAGGTTTCTGTGATCCGGCCGGTCTACCGGTCACGAGTTGGGAATAGT
>NZ_JBJIAL010000104.1:0-3512 GCF_045310895.1 Mycobacterium sp. SMC-18 | reverse complement strand
CATTTTCGAGAGACCTCGACCTCTATCCCGGCAACGACGCGCCAACCACCTCTACACCCTCATCTGTGAAGAGCCCCTTTAGTTTTGTTGCTGAATTCAATGCGCCAAACGTTAAGAGCGTCTCTCTCACGTTTTTGGGCATCAGAGTTCGATCCCGACCGATAGTCCTCGATGGAGGTGTATTTTCCCGGGTTCCCCACCGCCGGATGAAATACATTGTATGAACCATCACATACATACGCGCGATATCCGTCAGGAGTAGTCGCAATTTCGAGGACGTGGAAATACTCGTTGCCGTAAAATGGGCCGTTGCCGAAGTTGATGTGTTCATCAATGGCAGGCCTTATCCATTCGAGTTGGAACGGCAGTCGGTTCCATTCCGCGGCAGCCGACCCACTGCTAGCTGGGATCGGAATTTCGGGTACCGCACGCTGAAATCCTGGGTATACCGTGTCGATCGTTTTGGTCATGTAGCCGACGCGATAGGACTCAAGATACGCCCGCAACGGGACCGCGGGACCCGTCAGCAAATCGATGCCCGGTTCGGCTGTCCAGCGGAACCTCAAGCCGTCGAGTTCGTTGGGCCAATTGGGAATCTTGGTCTTTGCGGCTGGTGGTGGTGGTGTTGCCGCGGGGTGACTCGCACAAGCCCCGAAAGTCGTCACGGCGACGAGGAAGGCGAGAAACGAAGCGAACTGTTTCATTGAATACTTCACCTATGCTAGCTGCCGAATTTCGGTGGTTGGTGCGGAAGCGTCGATTGGTAGGTGTTCTCTGCTCCGTTTAGATCACTGGCAATTTCACTTCCGAGATAGCGCTGAACAGTGCTTCTCAAGACGCCTTGATCGTTGACGTAATCCTGGTAGGTGGGAAATCCATTTGGGAATAGGTTTCGGTCACCGTAGCCTTGCTGGAACAGCTGTTGAGCAATCTGATACTGCGTCGCGCCGCCACTGTTAACCGGAATGTGGGGCACCACCTGCTCCTCAGGCTGCTTGCCAACCAGCATATCTTTGAGCATGGCATCACCGCCCGGAATATTGCCGAGATCATTGATGACGGAGTTGACGCCCGGAATCGAACTACCCGCGGTCTTGAGAGCGTCATAGGCGGCAGATTTGTCGTTATAGATTTCGAGAGCGCGAGCGTGGTCGAGAGCACCTTGTTGTGCGTGCGACATACTGGAGGCGACATCGTCGAGTCCCTGGAGCCGACTGGCAGCGTTGAGCGCATCGACATCAGGGGTGTTGTGACTGGCGATGGAGTCGGTGAATTGCTTGTGGTAGCCCAGCCGATCCTGATCAATCGCGGCGTGCAGGGTTTTGGCGGCTTCGGGATCGGACTCCAGGATGCCGAGCAAGTCGCGGGTGTGCGGCATATTCGCGTCTGTGCGGTCGTCTAGCGGCGTGAAGCCACGGCTGTGGTCAAGGTTGTGCCCCATCATGTCATCAAGGAACGGCGTGTTCGCTTCGGACAAAGCGCGAACCAACTCGGGATCGGCCTTGCCGAACATTTCATTTGTCCGGTAGACCGGCCCGTCACCATGCCAATGGTCCTTGGGTTCGAGGGCAGTCATGCTGGTGAACTCTTTGCCATGCGAACCGATGTACTGGTCGAACGCGTGCACGGTTTCACCGGCTCGGGTCGCAGCACCGAGTTGTGTGGTGTCATTGGCAACTGGCGCCAGTCCATGCAGTAGCGTGCCGGCGGCTGCGCCGCCGTCGTCCCAATGGTGCCGCAGCAGGTTGCTGATGTACTCGTTGTTGGGCGACTTGCCATCTGCGCCGGCCACCAAGTCGTGCACGGCCCAGTGATCCCGTCCGGCCGCTGACAACATGTCTTTGAGCGCCGGATTGGCCGATAGCTCCCATCCCTGCTTGTACGTCCCGTCCGGAGCCCCTTTGAGGATCTGTTCGGTCTGCTTGAGCACTGACCGGTCCAGGTCGGAGCCGTGCAAAAAATCGGTGCTGCCTTTCATCATGATGGCGGCCAGGTCTCGGCGATCTTGAGCATGGATATCGCCAGGACTTGACGGCAACCCGGCGGCCACGTTCTTGATCCCAGTCGGCAGCCGATCCAAGCCACCTTTGATCCCGCCGCCCGCAGCTTGCACCTTCGGATCGGACAGCATCTGGAGCCCGTTCATGAGATTTGCGCTGGCACCGGGATTAGTCTTGTCGAGCTGGTCCATCATGGCTCGCACCTGCTGAATGTTCTTGCCGTCCAGGGACCGAGCCAGCGAGTTCAGATAGTCCATTTGCGATTGCGGCAGCTCGAGCTTGCCCGCCTCCCACGCCTTGATCTGCTCAGGGGTCAGCTGCGTTGCGGCTTTGAGTCGATCCAACTCTTCCGGGGTAAGTTTGCCGCTACTCAGGGCATTGCCGTCCTCGGTGCCGTCTTTGCTGGTCGGTGCTACCTGCCCTCCGGTGCCGGTCCTGATGGCATTGGCGAATTCGAAATCGGCTTCCTGACCCTCAGACAGGACCTTCTGCATCTGCTTTTGCAGGTCACCGAACTTCATCTCCGCAGCAGCCTTGGCTTGGTCGGTCAGGAAACTCGTGTTAGGTGGAGAGATGGTATTGGTGGCCTCATCGATGTGGCACGCGGGTTGCTGCTCGGCGTAGTTCACCAGAGCGTTCAGATCGGTGACCGTCTTTTGAGCCCGTTCATGGGCTGCGGTCGCGGCTGCGACCATGGCCATGTCTTTCTCATGGGAGGCATCGAACGCACTAACTCGGCGATTCAAGGCATCGTCGGCGGCGTCGCGCGCGGTGCCTTTCCACTGTGTTGCATCCCGTAGCGACTTGATTTCGCTGGCAGCGTCCGCGCTGCCATTGGCGCGTTTTTGCGCCGCGTCACGAAATTCATCAATCAGCTCGGGCAGCTTGCGCAACTGAGCCAATGTCAGCCCCACCTTGGACCCGGCTTCTACAGCGCCGAGCCGGCAGCGTCGATGCTGTGCCGCCCATCGTCATCGGCAGCGGTGTACTTGGTTGCCGCGCTGCGGTGATGATCAGCCAGCCCGATCATGTCCTTGTGATGGGCTTGCGTTTCCTGTTCCCAAGTGCCCAAGACATCAGCGATAGCCGCTCCGGACACACTGTCGCCAAAGTGCGGCAGCACGCGGGCCACATCAGCGTGCGCCGTCGAGTGCTCCGTGTGCACCGCAGAAGCGGCCACGTCCAGACGCGCTGCTCGGACGTGCAAATCGTCCACGCGGACCCGTAACTCGTTTCCCGCCATGACCTAACCCCCAAAACCCGTGACATATGCGGAATGCCCCCAACCGCAACGTGCATCAAGGCTACCTGAACCGCCCCAGGTTTGATGCCGCTGCTGTTTGAGTCCGGAAGGATGAGCAGCATGCCTAAGAAGATCGATCCTGCGTTGCGTGACCGTGCGGTGCGGTTGGTGACCGAACATCAGCAGGAGTATTCGTCGTTGACCGCGGCCTCCGAGGCGGTCGCGCGCCAACTCGGCGTGGGCAAGGAATCGGTGCGTCGCTGGGTGGT
>NZ_JBJIAL010000103.1:0-3714 GCF_045310895.1 Mycobacterium sp. SMC-18 | reverse complement strand
TCATAGGGATTCCTTGCGTGTGGGCCGCCGTTGAGGTGGCCGTGATGGATGATTGCCGGTACCAGCGGCCCCGGGATTGAGGGCCGTGGGTATCGTCAGTCAGTTCCGCATCACGCAGAAATGCCGCAGTCGCTCACGACCGCCATGCAGAAGCCAGATCGCAGTGCGTGACGGCGGGCCGCGGGTGTTCGGCGACCGCACTGCCCGCAATGCCATTGACAGGACGACCGCAAGCGCCGCCGGCACTCCCCATCCGCGCCCAACGCCTGCAGTAGCCATGATTGCTGAGGCGGCCACTGGCAGTTGACATTCCTGGTGAACATCGACGGTGTGGGCGGCGGCAATCTCGGTAGATAGCCCCTGCGCTGCGGGTATCAGCGACGCACGCGGAACATGCTGGCCCTCGAAATCGTGAGTCGGGGGGCATTGGAGCGCTGGGATCAGCGCGACAGCGAGCGCCAGCAGCACCCACACTGCGCCCGCGGCGAGTCTGCCACGGGCGCAGGCACGGTCACCTGTGAGCGCCATCGCCCTACCTTAACACCGCCACGCACACCCGTAGGGGGTATGCATGTCCGGTGTCGCCCGCCGCGACAGCGCCGGCCATGAAGCGCTGTGCTGGAAGGTTTGCGGGGGTGGGCCGAAACGGCTCGGCGCGTCGCGGCATTGCGTGACGATTTGATCACATACCCGCTAGGGGCATTGGGGCCATGGTAGTTTTGTGGCCGTGAGGATCTGGGGCCGCCGATGCTGTCGCAGTCGGGTGCGGCTGTGGTTGGTGGCGCTGCTGGTCGGCATTACTGCCAGTTTGCCGCTGGCGCACTGCATCGGTGACCGTGGACAGCACCTCCGCGCACCTCAGCATCATCAGGCACCGATCACGATCTCTGGAGCGCCGGCAATCAATGTCGCCGCAATGACGGCGCATCCGCATGTAGGCAGTACCTTGCATGCGGCGTGGTGCTCGGTTTTTGACGTACCTGCGTTGAGTGTCCGAACGGATGGTCCGTTGCGGGTGTTGGTCACCGTGGGTGTGATGCTGGGCGCTGGTGCTCTCGGGGCGCTGTGGTCTGGGCGTGAGTGTCGTGGATCGCCTCGGCGACGCCGCTGCCCGGGGATTCCGCGCTTCGGGCGGGTCCTTCTTACTGATTTGTGTGTGATTCGCTGCTGAGGGTCGGGTTCGGCTGCTGGAGCGATCGTGGTATCGCCGGTGCGGCTCAAGCGCCCGTTACTACCTTTCGGCCGTATCGTTGCGGCCCTCACACAGGGAATTTTTCATGAACAACAGTATTGCTCTGTCTTCTCGTCGTAGTTGCACTCACCTGGGACCGAAGTTCCACGACCCCAACACGTTGGTGGGTAACACCCCGGTGTTGTGGGTGTCGGAACCTTTTGCTACATCTGACACCGGATTTTGGGCCAAGCTGGAGGCGCACAACCCCAACGGCATGAAGGACCGGCCCGCTCTATATATGGTGGAGCAGGCCCGGGACCGTGGGGACCTCAAGCCTGGGGCGATGATCGTCGAATCAACCAGTGGAACGCTGGGGCTGGGGTTGGCGCTGGCTGGGATCATCTACCGGCACCCGGTAACCCTGGTCACTGATCCGGGGATGGAGCCGATCATCGTTCAGATGCTGACCGCCTACGGCGCGCAGGTCGACATCGTGACCGAACCGCACCCGATCGGCGGATGGCAACAAGCTCGCAAGGATCGTGTCGCTGAAATCCTTGCCGTTGAACCGGATTCGTGGTGTCCTGATCAGTACCAGAACCCCGATAATGTCGATGCCTACCGCGGCGTCGCCGAAGAGTTGATCGATCAGCTGGGCACCGTTGACACACTCGTGTGCTCGGTGGGCACCGGTGGGCACTCGGCGGGCGTGGGACGTGTGCTGCGGGAACACAATCCGAATCTGCGGCTGGTGGGGGTCGACACCATCGGTTCTACGATATTCGGGCAGCCCGCCAGCACGCGGCTGATGCGTGGCCTCGGGTCGAGCATCTACCCGGGTAACGTCGATTATCCCGCGTTCGACGAAGCCCATTGGGTCGCGCCGAATGAGGCCGTCTGGGCCGCACGAACCTTGGCCGCTAAATACCATGCCAGCGGTGGGTGGAGTGTGGGGGCGGTCGCATTGGTCGCGGGGTGGGTAGCCCGCACATCTGCTCCTGGTACGCGTGTCGCCGCCGTGTTTCCCGACGGTCCGATGCGCTACCACGGCACCATTTACGACGATGACTACTGCCGCAAACATGATTTGCTCGATCGTCCGCCGGCGCAGGAGCCCGATGTGATCGATGATCCGTCCGCGCGAGTGGTGGATCGATGGACCAGACTGACTCGGGTGATCGATCCGATCGGCCGGCAGGCATGATTCGGACTTTCCGTCAGTTCCGTTCTTTCGACCGGGCCAGCCAGATCCTGATGGTGAATCAATTCACCATCAACGTCGGCTTCTACATGCTGATGCCCTACCTCGCTGGATACCTGGCGGGGCCATTGGGTTTGGCGGCGTGGACGGTGGGTCTGGTCCTGGGGGTCCGGAACTTCTCCCAGCAGGGCATGTTCCTGGTGGGTGGCACCCTGGCCGACCGGTTCGGATACAAGCCGCTGATCGTTGCCGGCTGTTTTCTGCGCACAGCCGGATTCCTGATGCTGGCCTTCGTAGACTCGCTACCTGCGGTGTTGATTGCCTCAGCTGCAACAGGTTTCGCGGGTGCCCTGTTCAACCCCGCGGTGCGCGCCTACCTGGCGGCGGATTCGGGGAATCGCAGGGTGGAAGCCTTCGCCGTCTTCAACGTCTTCTACCAGGCAGGTATCCTGTTCGGACCGATCGTGGGTCTGGCATTGACGGCTTGGGACTTCCGGATCACCTGCGCCGTCGCCGCCGCGGTGTTCGCCGTCCTGACAGTGATCCAACTGACGGCGCTGCCGCCGAGCCGAGCCGAACAGAACCCGGACAAGCAGCCAGTGCTGGCCGACTGGCGGTCGGTGATGTCCAACAAGGCCTTCCTGCTGTTTTCGGGCGCAATGATCGGCTCGTACGTGCTGACCTTCCAGGTGTACCTCGCGCTGCCTTTCCAGGCGTCGCTGCTGACCGCCGACAAGAAATCCGAAACTGCGTTGGTGACAGGCATCTTTGTGGTGTCCGGGCTGGTGGCGATCGCCGGACAGGTGCGACTTACCGACTGGCTATCGGCACGGTTCGGACCAAGTCGCAGTTTGGTGATCGGGATGCTGGTTATCGCGGTTGCCTTCGTACCGCTGGCGCTGCTGCCATCGGCCGGCGCGGCCGGATCGATTCCCGCGACCGTTGCCCTGTTGCTGGCTGCGGCTCTGCTGGCTGTCGGCACCATCGCGACCTTCCCGTTTGAGATGGACACAGTGGTCAGGCTGGCGGGTAACCGTTTGGTAGCCACGCACTACGGGTTGTACAACACGATCGTCGGGGTCGGGATCCTCGCCGGAAACCTGTTGACCGGCTCGGTATTTGGTTACACCCGGCAGCACGGCCAACCTTCCCTGCTGTGGATGTCGCTGACCGCGGTAGGGCTCGTATGTACCGCAGCACTCTACGCATTACACCAAACCGGGCTCCTCGGCCAGGACGAACAGGTCGCATCGGCCACAGACAACGAGTCGTCGACTGATCGCCTTCCGTCACGGCGGTGACTGCCACCAATACACACGAACCGACCGAGCAGCCCGCA
>NZ_JBJIAL010000102.1:0-3727 GCF_045310895.1 Mycobacterium sp. SMC-18 | reverse complement strand
AGATCATCCTCGGGAAGGTGCGCCCTTTCCTACGCCGCCTCGCCGAGGCTCATCCACAGGTTCTGATCATTGCTCCCAAAAGCGCCGCAGCCTTTCTCGGCCAGACCGTCAGGGATGAAGCGGTACACGAACCCGGGATCATCAAGATGGACATCAGGGCAGCGTTGGTCAGGGGGACTGCCCCGAGTTCAGTTGACTCGCGGGGTGTGAATTTTCAGGCCGCAGTTGCGACTGGTGTGTGGAGCAGTTCGAACTCTATCGGCGTGGGTCTGCCGAGTGCGCGTTGTCGGCGTCGGCGGTGTTAGGTCCGCTCGATCCACGACACGATCGCCAGGCGTAATTCGGTGCGAGTGGCCCAGCATTTACGGTCGGGCACGTCGCGCCACCGCGCTGTGCAGCGCCCGAGTGGCCAGCTGCGACTTAATCGGGTCATCGATGCTGTACCCGACGATCCGGTTCGAGAACACATCCTTGATCGCACAGAGGTAGAGCGTGCCCTCTCCGGTCATGTGTTCGGTAGGATCGCTGATCCACAATTGATTTGGGGCTTTAGCAGTGAAGTCGCGGTCCACGAGGTCGTCATGCACCGGCGGGCCGGGTTTCCCGTTCTTGCCCCGCTTCTTACCGAAGACACTCCATAACCGGTTCTGCGAGCAGATCCGCCAGCCGGTGCGCTCGACCATCGGCTCACCGGCGTCACGGGCTTCCTCGACCAGGTAGCGATACCCGAACTCCGGATCGTCGCGGTGGGCATCGAACAGGGCGTTGACGCGGTAGGCCTGGACGAGGTTGGCGTCGGTGACAGGCTGGGACAGCCAGCGGTAATACGGTTGGCGGGCGAGCCTGAGTACCCGGCACGTCACCGCGACAGGGATTCCGTCGGCGGCGAGCTCCTTCACGAGCGGGTAGATACGCTACCGCCCTGCGCAGCACCTCGTTCTCATGTTCCAGCAGCCGATTTCGGCGACGCAGCTCGCGCAGTTCAGCAGAGTCGCCGGTGCTTTTGCCGGGTTTGGCGCCCTCGTCGATGTCGGCCTGGTGCATCCATTTGTGCAGGGTCATCGGATGGACACCGAAATCGGTGGCGACCTGCTCGATCGTCACACCGGCTTCGCGGTTGCGAGCGACGCCGACCACGTCGTCACGGAACTCCTGGGGGGTAAGGCCTGGGCACAAGGACATCCTTCCAGCCTGCCCACGACGGGCAAGCCAACTCAGATGTCACCTATTCATGCAGCAGACCCGGATTCTTACGCCATTGCTAGTGTCCCGCGACTGGAATTCGTTGATTAATACTAGAATCGGCCCGTAGCGACTAGGGGTAGACCGGTAGTTGCGCTGGTATTGAACGACGACGAACGTGAACGTTGCAACGATGGGTGCGCAGGGCCAAGTCATCGCAGGCGCGGCGGTCGCGGATCGTATTGGGTTGCGCGGCAGGTAAATCCGACAACGATGTCGCCCTGACGTGGGCGTATGGCCGCAGACAGTCGGTAGATGGCGTCGACGGTTCTTGAGGCTCGCAGCGACGGGCTGAACGATGAGCCCCGTCCGGGTGGTCCCCGCACCATCACCGATGAGCAGGTCGATGTGGTGCTGGTGGCGACGTTGGAGCGCACTCCGGGGGACGCGACGCACTGGTCGCGGACATCGATGGCCAAAGAATCGGGCCTGGCCAAGTCCATGTTGGGGTACCAAGGCTCATCCACAGGTTCTGATCATTGCTCGGTTCGCGATGTCGTCGGGCTCTACCTGGACCCGCCCGATAAAGCGCTGGGCCCCGCGTCGACGAGAAGGGGTTGGCGGCTATCAACCGCGCACCGTCGATGCGGCCGACAAAATCAGAAGGCAGGGGTCAGTCGGATCGGCAGGTGGGTGGGGCCGCGAAGTGAGCTGTTGATTGACCAGGTGGTCAAACCGGCCGCTGCGATGGCCGAGGCTTGGGTGGTGAGTTCGCGGAGCACGGCCTGGCCTTCCATGCGAGTCAGGGTTGCTCCGATGCACATGTGAGCACCGAAGCCAAAAGCGATGTGGTTGTGCGGGTTTCGATCAGCGCGGTAGGTGTCAGGATACTCGAAGACCTCAGGATCGCGGTTGGCCGCGCCGAAGGCCAGCAAGAGCCGCGACCGGCTGGGGATAGTCACCTCGCCGACTCTGTAGTCGGCGCGAGTGTAGCGGTACAGGTTTTGGATTGGTGTCGAGTAACGCAGCTGTTCCTCGACGGCGCTTGGGATCAGGTCAGGATGGTTTCGGATCATGGCGAACTGATCGGGGGCGTGGGCGAGAGTGTCGAACATACCGCCGATGAGGTTCGTGGTGGTTTCGTTCCCAGCGAACAGCAGTAGCATCGCGATGAAAAACAGCTCGTCGTCGGAGAGCTTGCCATCCTCATTGTTATCGACGAGCCGGCCCAGTACGGTATCCGACCCTTTGAGCTTGCCCGAGGCCAACTGGTCCTTGAAGTACCGGCGCAGTGCCGCGATCGCCCGAACTCCTCTGAACCCGTACCGCAGCCCGGCAGCGGTGGCGCCAGCATTGATTACGCCGACACCGTCTTCGGACCATGATCGGAAGTTGCAGACATCTTCGGGAGGGATGCCGATTATGTGTGCGATCATTCGGATGGGCAAAGGTACGGCGAGGTGCTCCATCACGTCGCAACCGGGGTTGGCGACTACGTCGGCGACGAGTTCTTTGGCGAGTTGGTCTGCCATGCCTTGCCAGTCGCTCATGGCACCCTTGGTGAATCCAGGTTGAACCTGTTTGCGGAGCCTGGTGTGGTCATCGCCGTCGGTGAGCACCAGGATCGGTGCCGAGATCTTCATCCGGGTGACGCCCTGGCTACTTGTGACCGCCTCGGTATCGCGCAAGGCCGCTCGGATGTCTTCGTGTCGGCTGAGAATGAAGGTCGCACGTTTGGGGTTGTAGTGCACTCGCCCTCCGGCGTGCAGCGCGCGATAACTTTCGAATGGCTGCGCCGCGGTCGCCGGATCGAGTGGATCGAAATCGGTATTGACCGCGCCGGTCCATCCTGCATAGCCACGACGCCGGACCCGCACGGCCGCAGCAACGTTCATTCCGATCGCCCCCATCACCGGTGCCCAGACCTGCCGCACCGCGCCATCCCAGCGCAATGTTCTCATCGGCGCTACGCGCCAAGTTTGCTGGACGGTTGGTGCTTTGAGTCCGGTACGTAGCACGCCATGGAAACAAGTCTGACCAACTGCGCTCCACCGCGTCAATGAGTCTCCGGGAAACCCGGGTGTTTCAGGTTTTTGAATCGCCCTGGAAATCCCGGAGGCTCCTGGCCTTGGAAACGAGGATGCGGGTATGCCCACGGTATCGTCATCGGGAAAGGAGCCGACCAGTCGCCGCTACAGCCCGGAGGAGACGGCTGCAGCGGCGCGGATGGTCCGTGCGTTGCGCGCCGAACTCGGCACCGAGCAGGGCACCGTTTGGCGGGTTGCTAACCAGCTCGGCTATGGGGTCGAGTCGGTGCGTTCCTGGGTTCGCCAGGCCGACGTCGACAATGGCTACGAACCCGGAGTAACAACGGCCGAGTCGCAGAAAGTCAAAGAGCTTGAGTAGGAGAACCGAGAACTCAAGCGCGCCAACGAAATTCTGAAAAGAGACGCCAGTTTCTTCGGGGCGGAGCTGTGCGCCACGAGGCGCTGGGTATATCGAGAGGCGGTGAGAGACCGTCTCCTTCGGGTCGTCGCAGCGGCCT
>NZ_JBJIAL010000101.1:0-3739 GCF_045310895.1 Mycobacterium sp. SMC-18 | reverse complement strand
ACCGTCAGACGGCGATCAACACACCGAAACGGAGGTCGCCTGAAACACCCCGATCCACAGGTATTGACAATTGCTCTCCCGCGGCGGGTTGACCAGCAAGATCCACCATCTCGTCGACGGCCGAGGACGGCCCTTGGTGGTGCTCGTGGGCGCAGGCCAATCCCACGACGGCCCGGTGTTCGAGCATTTGCTCGCCCACCTGAAAGTTGACCGCCCCGGCGGCGGACGGCCCCGCACCCGCCCCGATCGCGTCCGCGCAGATAAGGCCTATTCGAGTCGCGCCACCCGCGCGCTGTTGCGGCGACGCGGCATCGGTGCAGTGATCCCGGAACCGTCCGATCAGATCGCCAACCGCAAACGCCGGGGCTCGGCCGGCGGTCGGCCACCGGCCTTCGATGCCGAGGATTACAAGGGCCGCAACGTGGTTGAACGCAACTTCAACGACGTCAAGCAATGGCGCGCACTGGCCACCCGCTACGACAAGCTGGCCATCGTCTACCGTGCCGCGGCAGTCCTACGAGCGGTCACACTCTGGCTGCCCCATTTATCGGACACGCCCTAGCGGGCCGAGTTCTGTGACCCGCGTTCTCGGAAATTGTGCGGATCTATGGGCGCACCGAGAGCGAGTAAGCGCTGAGAGTCTGCACCAATCATCGGGCCATGAGCGGCGCGAGCCACGCGAGTTCGTCTTGCATCAGTGGGTTCCAGAACGCGGGGCCGTGACCGCCGGGTGAGAGACCGCCTGCGGCGCCGTTCGGCAATTGAGCGATGAAAGCTCTGGTTGCGGCAGCGAACCCGTCGCTCTCACCGCAGTCGATCCGGATCGGAATCGAGGCCAACGAGCGCTGTCCCCATACCGAGTTCGCGGCATAGTCTTCCGGGCCGTCGAAGGCTCCCTCCGGCACCGTTTCAGGCGAGGTCCACAGTGCTGGGCTGACAGCGCAGATCGCCGCCGTCCGGGCGCGACCCAACCGGGCGCCCAAGAGAAGTGCGCCGTACCCGCCCATTGACCAGCCCAGGAACCCCACCCGCGACGTATCCAGGCCCTGCCCGGCCAGCATCGGTATCAGCTCATTGAGCACCATGGCTCCCGGGTCGTCTCCGTTGGCCCGCTTGTGCCAAAAGTTGTCGCCGCCGTCGACGCCGACGACTGCAAACGGCGGCAATCCTGCCTTCACAATCTCATCCAGGCGGTCCGGAAAGTCTGCCGACATGGTCTCGTCGAGATTGCTGCCCCTGCCGTGCAACGCGATGACAGGGCGAAGCGGCCCACCACGGCCGGGTGGCCGTGCGATGGCCCACCTGGTTGACACGCCGCCCCGCGCCTCGGAGAGGAAAGTATTGGCTCCGCTCGTTGCGGGGGCCGGATGTGCGGTGGCACGGGGCCGGCGAACAGTCGTGCCCAGTACATACGCGCCGACGGCTCCGGCGCCGGCGATGGCGCCGCAACCGATGAAGGCGCGCCGGGTCAGCTGGGCCATGGCGCCATCATGCCATCAACCCGGCGCAGCAGGCGTGGCGATTTGCCCAGAGCTGCGTAGCGACGCAAATGGAGTTCGATGATGTCGAAATGACCATCTGACGCGGGAAGTTTTCGCGTCTGCGGTAACTTTGGACCGGTGGCGACCATTATGGCGGGGAGCCGCATGTTGATGTCGATGCGAAAGCGCTGGTGGGGCAACGTGACCGGGGTGTATCGCTCCACTCCCTTGGACAGGTCTTGGTCCGGCAGTCGGATAGTTGCAGTCGTCGGACCCTTGGAGGGGCTCACCGCCGATGAGGTGCAATCCCGACTGTCGACGATAGTCACAAGTTCGGCAACCCCCAGGATTGCGATCGCGCCAAGCCAGAGCCAAGCGTGCTGGCCGTACCGTCCTGATCTCATCGACGATGCGGTTCACGTCGTGGCAGACACTGCCTCAATCGATCTCGGCGCCTTTCTCACCGGGATCGGACACCGCCAGGGTCGGCGGAATCCAACCGACGTCTTCGTCTCCGGCGGTTTCCTTGCCGTCGAATACCCACACGCGGTCGGTGACGGACATTACGGGTTGAGCATCATCGGTGCGCTGGCTGCCGGACTACCGGAGTTGCCGTCGGATCTGCCGCATACCGTGGTTTGGCGGGCGTTGTGGCGGCACTACGCTAGGCGCCCTGCGCTGCTGAGATCGCTCTGGACTCTGCGAAAAGAACAGCGGCGCAGAACTTCTGGTATTTCCGAAGCCGGCGCCGTGGCCGATTGGCGGTCGTTGAGGCGAGTCGCCACACGTCGGTTCGATGCGCGCCAGATCGGTCGATTGCAGGATTGGGTTGACAAGCATGCGCCCGACTCGACGCGGGTGGCGGTGATGTCAGCCTTGTGGCTCGCCGCGCTGCGATCAGTGCAGCTGCCCATCGACGAGCATGTGGTGGTGTTGTTCAATTGCCGGCGGTACCTGCCTCGCGAATATGCGGCCGCCCTGGGAAATTTCGCGATCGGGATTCCACTTAGGATAGGTACATTGCCGCCGGACCAGATCACGGCTCAGCTGCGCAAAGTGACTGAAACAGGATGGCCCATCATGTCCATCGGGATCGGCGCGCTCCGCTCGTTGTTGGGTGGCTTTACCCGCACGAGAGCCGCAGAACCAGACGTTGGCACAGAACGGATTCGGCTGTCCGTGAGTGATATGGGCCGGCTTCCATTCGATCACCTACCGTGGGTGCGTGATGCGCCGCAACTGGCGACTGCGTTCGTCGACCTCGATCGACCCGATGCGATGACGCTACTGATTTCCGACACCACCAACAGTCGCAACGTCTCCGTCACATACTGCGAAGCCACCGTGTCGGGGGAAGTTGTGGAGGCGGCGCTTGACCGGATGTACACGGAGCTGACGGAACTGCTGTCTGCGCTGTGATTTCGGTTGGTGATCCAACCGCGTGCTCGGCCGTCATCTGCCGGTCGGATCAACCGACAGGTGTCCGCACCGAGATGATGTTCGATGACGAAGACAGCCGGCCGACACCATCTTGAGCGCGCACTCCGTACAGGTAGGTCTGGCCGGGTAGGGCCGATCGGTCGGCGAGGGTAGCCGACGATCCCGACGCCACCATGGTCCAGTACTGTCCCGAGGGGTCGCCACGCCAGAGGTAGTAACCGACGACTCCGGAACCCTGTCCGTCGTTCGATGCCTGCCAGGCCACCGTGACGCTGGTCGGGGCGACGCTGACGGCAGTGACGCCCGCCGGTGCGGTCGGCGGGGTGACATCGACGTTGCCGTCCCATTGCTGCAGCACGCGTAAGCGGCTCCACGGAATCGCGTTCATGTCGTAGTAGTCCCATGCGAGACCGGCACTTTGGTAGGCAGCCGGAATCTGGCCGGGCTTGCCGATCAGGCTCGGATCACTTTCGAAAACCACCGCGATGGACGCCCCGGCATTGTCGACGACGTACGCACCGAATGTCTGGAGTGCCTTCGCGATCACTTGTTGCCCGTAAGGCAGTGCGCCGACGTTGATCGACGGATCCAGTTGAACCCGTGAGCCTTCGGGGACGCAGTTCGCGCTTGCGTCGAAACCGTCGGTATGCGATGCGGGGTAGCGAAAGTACCCCGGACACGCGAGGCTCGATGCAATGGCCAGTGCGTGCGGAATCAAACCTGCCTGGATTTCGCGCATCCTGAACCGCCCCGAGTTTGGTGCACACCGGTTTATTGGTGCGCAGCCTCTGATTGGGCTGTGTTCGTAGCGTAGTAGA
>NZ_JBJIAL010000100.1:0-3865 GCF_045310895.1 Mycobacterium sp. SMC-18 | reverse complement strand
GACGACGCCAGATCGGCGGCTTGGCGTACATCAGGTCGACCCGCACCCGGAAACCCCGCACACGCTCCGGCACAGCTGTTGAGCGTCTCTGGGCGTGACGACCATGAGGCTTGGAGTCGTCGTTGATTCTGCCGATGCGGGGACGGGCTTTGGGGTGGGTTTGATCTTGGTGGTCTGCACCGTCAGTGTGACGAGGAACTGATGGGTGCACGGCGCCACCGCTGAATTCTTGGCAGATCTCTCCGGCGGCGCCGTGCGTAGTGCGAAAGGCACTGATGGTCACGGTAGAGGTCGATTCTGCGCGCGTCGAGTCACGGTTGGCCGCTGGGGAGTTGCGGTGTCCGTCGTGTGTGGGCGGGGTTCTGGCCGGGTGGGGCTATGCCCGTTCTCGTCGGGTGGTCGGGACGGCCGGGTCGGTGCGGCCGCGGCGGTCTCGATGCCGTACGTGTGCGGTGACTCATGTGTTGTTGCCGGTGACGTTGTTGCTGCGTAGGGCTTATGCCGCGGAGGTGATCTGGGAGGCGTTGGCTGCCAAGGCTGCCGGTGTGGGGCACCGCGGGATCGCGGCAAAACTCGGTGTCCCGGCGTGCACGGTGCGGGGGTGGCTGCGGGTCATCGCGGCTCGGGCCGAGGCGGTGCGGCACTGGTTCGTGACGATCGCGCTCACTGCGGGGGTGGATGTGTCGATCCCGAAGTCGACCGGCTCAGGGTGCGGGGATGTGTTGGCCGCGATCAGCACGGCGACCGAGGCGATCACTACACGGTTCGGGCCGGGGATGCTGCTCGGCGCGGTGACGGCTGCTGCGGTGGCTGTGGCTGGTAGCGGTGCTCGGCTGCTCTGTCGGGGGTGGCCACCGGCGTCGGTGGCGTGGTGATGCAACACCAGCTGCCTCTGCCGCGCGCGGTGGGAATGGTTCATCGTCGCGGGGATGGCTGCCCGGCAACGGGTTTGGGCGGCATCACTTGTTGAGGAGATGTTGGATTGACAAGCGAAGAGGCCAAGCGACGTGAACGTGCCCAGGCAGTGGGGTTGTTCCGGTATCAGTTGATCTGCCCGGCGCTCGATCCCGGACTATCGACCAAGGCTCGGGGTCGGCTGGTCCGCCAGATCGCCGCGCGGGAGCACACCGATCCGTTCGGGGCCCGGGTGCGCTACTCGCGTGACACTCTGGACCGTTGGATTCGCCGCTACCGGGCCGGCGGATTCGATGAGTTGATTCCCTCGCCCCGGTCGGTGGCCCCGCGTACCGATGCCGCGACCCTGGAGTTGGCGGCTGCACTCAAGCGGGAGAACCCGTCCCGCACCGCCGCCCAAGTCGCGCGGATCCTGCGGATCAGCGCGGGTTGGGCGCCCTCGGAATCGACGCTGCTACGCCATTTCCGCCGCTGCGAGCTGATCGGCCCGAACCTCGATGAACAGCCGGCGGTGTTCGGCCGGTTCGAAGCCGAAAACCCCAATGACCGCTGGACCGGGGACGCCCTGCACGGCCCCCGTATCGGCGGGCGCAAGACGTATCTGTTCGCTTTCATCGACGATCATTCCCGACTGCTGTGTGGGTATCGGTTCGGGTTCGCCGAAGACGCTGTGCGGCTCGGCGCTGCACTCGAGCCGGCGCTGGCCAGCCGCGGAGTCCCGGGCAGTGTCTATGTCGACAACGGCTCGGCGTTCGTGGATACCTGGCTGCTGCGGGCGTGCGCGAAACTGGGGATTCGGCTGGTGCATTCCACCCCGCACCGGCCCCAAGGACGGGGCAAGATCGAGCGGTTCTTCCGCACCGTGCGTGAGCAGTTCCTCGTCGAAATCACCGACAGTAGCGCCGAGGACCTGGCCGCGGCCGGCCTCGAGGCCCGCACCGCGCTCATCGAGCTCAACCGGTTGCTGACCGCGTGGGTAGAAACCGAGTACCACCAGCGGATTCATACCGAGACCGGGCAGTCCCCAGCCGATCGCTGGCAGCAGGGATGGTCCCGGCTGGGACGGACCCCGGCGATGCCGACCGCAGCTGATCTGACCGAGGCGTTTCTGTGGTCGGAATACCGGGTGGTGACCAAGACCGCGACAGTGTCGTTGCACGGCAACACCTTCCAGGTCGATCAAGGGTTGGTGGGACGCAAAGTGGAGTTGGTGTTCTCCCCGTTTGACCTAGAAACCGTCGAAGTGCGCTACCACGACACCAGTTACGGCAAAGCCCTGCCCCACAACATCACTCGACACGTCCATCCCAAGGCCCGGCCCGAAACTCCCGAGAATGCTGCGCCGCCGGCGACAGGGATCGACTATCTGCAGTTGACCGCGGCTATTCATCATGAGCAGATCCGCGCCGATCGGCGCATCGGCTACGACGCTCTCTTCGGCGCCCACACCCCCAAAGCCTGCGAACTACCGAGCATCACCGGCATCGACGACCAGGACGAGGCATCAGCATGAGTATCGAACGGCTGCAATCCTATTACGGCTTCACCCGGATGCCGTTCGGGCGGGGTTTGGCCCCGGCGATGCTGCACCGCCACCCCGGCCACGCCGAAGCCGTCGCCCGGATCTCCTGGTGTGTGGATCAGCACGCTATCGGAGTCATCACCGGAGAAGTCGGCGCCGGCAAGACTGTGGCGATCCGCGCCGCGACCGCCGCCCTGGATCCGGCGCGCCACGTCATCATCTACCTACCCAACCCCTCAGTCGGAGTACGCGGCATGCTGCACCACATCGTCACAGCACTGGGGCGGGTGCCCAGTTTCTACACCGCTACCCTGGCCCCGCAAGCCGCCGACGCGCTGGCCGCCGAGCACGCCGAACGCGGCCGAACCCCGGTCGTGGTCATCGATGAAGCTCACCTGCTCGACAACGCGCAAATGGAAGCCATCCGCATGCTCACCAACCACGACATGGACAGCGGGTCACCGTTCGCCGCGTTGCTGGTCGGACAACCCACCCTGCGTCAACGACTACGCCTGGGCGTGCTGGCCGCACTCGATCAACGCATCGCCGTGCGCTATGCCCTGGCCGGGATGACACCTGCCGATACCGCCGACTACATCGGCCATCACGCCAAGGTCGCCGGCCGCACCGACCCGCTGTTCTCCGACGACGCGATCACCGTGATCCACAACGCCGCACGCGGATACCCACGCGCAGTCAACAACCTCGCCCTACACGCCCTGACCGCCGCCTTCGCCGCCAAGACAGCGATCGTCGACGAGAAATCAGCTCGCATCGCCGTCACCGAAACCGGCCACGACTGAATCACTAACCACGCGACGTCACCGACCCGACGACGCCGTCACCGATCCGACCAAGGCCCTGCCCGCTCACGCGGGCAGGGCCTTCATCACTTCGACATCACCGGCAACGAGAATGACGCCATCCTTTGCACCCTCAGCGACGAGCAACAACAGCTCCCACCTCGGGTGTCGGTTCATCGAACACTCCCGCGAACAAATCCCGGCCAGCATCGGCCATCAGCTGTTGCAGCATCGACAGGTCCACACCACCCCCGGACACCGCGCTCTTCCTCTTACTCTTCCGCTTCTCCTCCGGCACACACCCAGCCAACCAGACACCCCAATCACAGGCCGACAGCAGCTGACCGTTCTACACCCTCAATCATGAAGAGCCACTTTGCGTCTGCGGCCATGTCGACGCCTCCGGCGCCAGCACCTTCTGCCCGGCAGCGTTAGTCGACCAGGCGACCTCGTGGACAGCGTCGATGACCTGGGCGTCGGTGATGGTGCGGGCCGCTACCGTCCGGCCTGGTTGCTTCCAGGACCGGTAGGTGCGCGCGGCGATCTGGCAGCCCTGCTCGTGCAGGACCCGGCAGATCGACTCGACCGCGTGCCCGGCGGCGCGTTGATCGTCGATGAACGCGGC
>NZ_JBJIAL010000099.1:0-4013 GCF_045310895.1 Mycobacterium sp. SMC-18 | reverse complement strand
TCTCCGGGTCGTACTTGCTCGGCATGACATGCACCTTCCCAAGGAAGGAGGTGCGCATCAAACGCGGGATGGTTCAAACCCCGCGATCTGCTTCACGTTCGGCCGGAAGAAAGTCAGGTATTTACTGGGACCACTGTTCCCGGTAAATTGGAGACATGACTCAGGCAATGGAGCCCGGTTACCAGAACCTCCTCGACGTGCTGTCGGAAGGCTCGGTGCGGCGCCGCTTCGACCCCTACCTCGACATCGCGTGGGATGCCCCGGACATGCAGATCGACCTGCACGATCCGCGCTGGGTGCTGTCCCCCGCCATCGACCCGCTGGGTGCCACCGAGTGGTACCAGAGCCAGCCACTGGAACGGCAGATCGAGATCGGCCGGTGGCGGACGCTCAACACCGTCAAGGTGGGTGCGGCGTTCGAGAGCATCCTGATCCGCGGGCTGATGGCCTTCATCATGAAGCTGCCCAACAACTCCCCCGAGTTCCGGTACGCGCTGCACGAGATGACCGAAGAGTGCAACCACATCCAGATGTTCCAGGAACTGGTCAACCGCTCCGGTACCGATGTCCCGGGCATGCGGAAGCTGTTCTTCAAGCTGTCGCCGTACATCGGCCTGGTCGGCCAGTACTCGCCGACGGCGTTCATGGCCGGCATCCTCGCCGGCGAGGAGCCCATCGACCACTTCCAGAAGGGCATGATCCGCAACGGCGCCAACCTGCCACCGGCAGTGCTGCGCACCATGCAGATTCACATCGCCGAGGAGGCCCGCCACATCTCGTGGGCCAACGAATTCCTCAAGACCCACATGCCCGAACGGTCGTGGCGGTTCAAGGCCTTCGCCACCGTCGCCTTCCCGCTGACGCTGCGCTGGCTGGCACACGAGATCATGGGGTCGTCGAAGTCGTTCGGCAAGCAGTTCGACATCCCGGAAGACGTCATGCGGCAAGCCTTCTGGCGCAGCCCGCAGTCGCGGAAGATCATGGCGAGTTTCTTCGACGAGACCCGCGCGCTGGCCGAGGAGATCGGCCTGATGAACCGCGTCGGCCGCTGGATGTGGAAGCGCTGCGGCATCGCCGGTGAGACGGCCCGCTACCGCAGTGCCCCCAACCGCGAGGCACAGTTGATCGCCTGATGCCCCACGTCATCACGCAGTCCTGCTGCAGCGACGCATCGTGCGTCTACGCCTGCCCGGTCAACTGCATTCACCCCACGCCCGACGAGCCCGACTTCCACACCGCCGAGATGCTGTACATCGATCCGGTGGAGTGCGTCGACTGCGGCGCGTGCGTGACGGCCTGCCCGGTCGACGCCATCAAGCACGACGGTTCACTGGAGCCGACCGAGAAGGTCTTCCTCGAGCTCAATGCCGGCTTCTACAAGGAACCACGGCCCCGGCCGCTGCTGGCGCCCGTCGTTCCCCCGCTGCAGGTCCGCGCCCCCGGAGCCATCAGCGTGGCCATCGTCGGGTCCGGCCCGGCGGCGATGTACGCGGCCGACGAAGTGCTGACCATCCCGGCCGCCCGCGTCCGGATGTACGAGCGGTTGCCCCAGGCCGGCGGTCTCGCCCGCTTCGGCGTGGCCCCGGATCACCGGCGTACCCGGGGCGTGTCCCGGCAGTTCGACACCATCACCGCCGACCCGCGGCTGGAGTTGGTGACCGGCGTCGAGATCGGCTCCGATATCACCCACCAGCAGCTGCTCGCCGAGCATGACGCCGTCATCTACGCCGTCGGCGCCGCGACGGATCGTCCACTGGATGTACCCGGAGCGAGCCTGCCGGGCGTCAGCTCGGCCACCCGTTTCGTGGCGTGGTACAACGGCCATCCCGACTTCGCCGACGCCGTCTTCGACCTGTCGCAGCCGCGCGCGGTCGTCATCGGCAACGGCAACGTCGCGCTCGACGTCGCCCGGATTCTCACCACCGATCCGGACCGGCTGGCCGCCACCGACATCGCGCCGCACGCGTTGAAAGCCTTGCGGCAGAGCCAGATCGACGAGGTCGCGGTCGTCGGCCGGCGTGGGCTCGCGCAGTCGGCGTTCACCGTGCCGGAGCTGGTCGGCCTGACGACGATGCCCGACGTCGACGTCGTCGTCGCACCACAGGACCTGGCGTCACTGCCGGACACCGATGCGCGCGCCCGCATCCTGCGGGACCTGCCACGACGGCCCGGGAACCGCCGCATCCGGCTGGAGTACCTGCAGTCGCCCACCGCCATTGCGCGCACCACGGCCGGACTGGACATCGAGTTCGCCCGCAACGAACTGGTGGCGGCGGCCGACGGCACCATCAAGGTGAAGCCGACCGGCGACCTGCACACCGTCACTGCCGGACTGGTGCTCACGTCGATCGGCTACCGGGGACGGCCTGTGGCCGACCTGCCGTTCGACGAGGCGCGGGGCACGGTCCCCAACGACAGCGGTCGCGTCGACGGCCTCGCCGCGACCTACGTGACGGGCTGGATCAAACGCGGTCCGACAGGGTTCATCGGCACCAACAAGTCCTGCGCGCAGGAGACCGTGCGCAGCCTGGTGGCCGACTACAACGCGGGGTTGTTGGCCTGACGGTTCGCCAGCGCGGCCACCACGGCGACGAGCGGCTCATCACGACTGACCTCGAACCCGATGGCCCGTGCGGCACCGTCGATGACGTACCAGGTGAAGTCGGCGAGGTGCGCGATCATCTCGTCGCGGGTGTGCGTCGGTTCCGGCGTGCGCACCCAGGCGAACAGCGTCTCCTCGACCATGGTCACGATCGCCAGCGGGACCAGTTTGAACGCGCTGTCCTCGACGCCGATCGCCAACTGGATGGCGGCGATGATGCCGTCGGCGCGTTCGATGATGCGCAGCTTCAGCTCGCCGACGGCGTCGAGCGTCTCGTCCCCCTCGAACGACGGGCCACTGCGCGCGAACTCGTTGAGCCGCGGATGGTCGATCATCCAGTCCGCGACGGCCTCGATGGTGCGGGTCAGAATCTCGCGCAGCGAGCCGTCGGAGATGTCGAGCTTGCTGACCAGGACGGACCCGAAGTCGTCGATGAGATACGACCGCACCCGCCGCTCGAGTTCCTCCTTGCCGGAGGTCTGCCGGTAGATCACCGACTTGGCGACGCCCGCGCGTTTGGCGATGGCGGCGACGGAGATGTCGGCGCCGGGCGGGCTCTCCTCGAGCAGTTCGATCATCGCCAGCAGGATCTGGGCCCGGCGTTCGGCGTTGTGCTGCTCCCACCGCGCCTCGTACCCACTCACCGAGGCAGAGTTCGGGGCCACAGACATGTGTCTTACGGTAGCCGCCGCCTTCTCGTGTGATGCCCGCCATACCCCTGTCACACCTCGCGACGCTGTCTCGTCCAACCGGTATGACCACAACACCACGCATCGAACCCCTGCCCCCGCAACGCGCCGGCCTGCTGACCCGGCTCATGTACCGCTACGCCAAGCGTGAGTTCGGCGAGGTGCCCGAACCGTTCACGGTGGCGGCGCACCACCCGCGGCTGCTGGTCGCCAACGCCGTGCACGAGACCCTGCTCAAGAACGGTTCCAAGACGCTGCCCGACTCGGTCCGCGACCTCGCCGTGTTCTGGACCGCACGGACCGTGGGCTGCTCCTGGTGCGTCGACTTCGGCACCATGCTGATGCGCCTGGAGAGCCTGGATGTGGACCGGCTCAAGCACATCGACGATTACGCGACCTCGCCGCTGTTCACCGACGACGAGCGGGCCGCGATCGCCTACGCCGACGCGATGACCACCGATCCGCACAACGTGACCGATGAACAGGTCGACGATCTCAAGCGCCGGTTCGGCGAGGCCGGTGTCATCGAGCTGACCTATCAGATCGGTGTGGAGAACATGCGGTCCCGGATGTACGCGGCGCTCGGGATCACCGAGCAGGGCTTCAGCTCGGGCGACGCGTGCCGGGTGCCCTGGGAGGCCTAGCTGTGATGTCCAGGGACGTTGGTCAGCCGAGTGACCGGTGGGCGGCCTCCGATGGCGGAGTGGGCTCGGTGGTGATTG
>NZ_JBJIAL010000098.1:0-4015 GCF_045310895.1 Mycobacterium sp. SMC-18 | reverse complement strand
AGATCATCCTCGGGAAGGTGCGCCCTTTCCTACGCCGCCTCGCCGAGGCTCATCCACAGGTTCTGATCATTGCTCCGACAATTGTCGTCGCCAGGTAACTTGCGCGCGTTTGGTATTGGCCCGGATGGTGTCCGTGCAGTGCTACTCGATGAGGTACACATATATGAAGGCACTGCTGGCGCACAGAATGCGTATCTACTTCGACGCTTGCGTAAAGCGCTTGGACACGAGCCTCTTTGGGCCGGTTTGTCTGCGACTCTCGCTGATGCAGGTGAGTTCTTCGGCCGCCTTGTCGGTCTAGATCCAGGGCACATTGCGGTCGTTGAACCCAACCTCGACGAGCTAGAGGAATCTGGAGCCGAGTACCTCCTAGCGCTTCGGCACAACCCCCATGGCAAGACAGGTACGTTGTCCACAACTATCCAGGCTGCGATGGCACTTTCCCGGTCGCTAGATGTATTGAACGGCGATCCGTTCAATCCACCGGTCAGTTCGGAGCGGATCGTCGGAAGTCGCCTGTTTGCGTTTACTGACAAGTTAGACAGCACCAACCGTTTGTACTGGGATCTGCTGGATGCAGAGGGCTGGGCGTGGCCTGGAAATCAGAAGCGCAATACCAGTCCACTAACGCTCGCTCATCTACGGTCCAGTGAGCAAATGGCTTTAGCGCCAGATAAGAGGGAAGGCCCGGTACTGCGCGACCCTGAAGGTCAATACTGGTGGCTCGCTGAGCAGTTGGGCCACGACGTGGACGGTGACGTTCAGAAATGGGTTGGTAGAACGAGTTCGCAGGACACTGGAGTGGCTGCTGACGCCGACATCATTGTTGCCACCGCTAGTTTAGAAGTGGGATTCGACGACGATCGTGTTGGAGCTGTCCTCCAACATAAGGCGCCGCATGACGTCGCACAGTTCTTGCAACGGAAGGGTCGAGCTGGGCGCAATGTTGCGACGCGTCCCTGGACAGTAGTTGTCCTAAGCGACTGGGGGCGCGATCGCGATGCGTGGGATGCCTACGACGCGCTATTTAGTCCGGTGGTTCCGGCACGTTCGCTGCCGCTGGAGAATCTGTACGTTCAAAGAATTCAGGCGGTGTATTGCTTGCTTGACTGGCTGGCTGGCGAACTCGGCTACGACACGGACTCCTCATGGGCAGTCGCGTCAGGGCCTGCTGAAGTTCTTGCCAAGGATCTGAAGTGGGTAGACAACTATCGATCGAGACAGTCCGCCATGGCCGACCGCCTGACGTCATTGTTGCGGGATGGCCCTGAGCGCGGTTCGCTGATTCGCCACCTGCGCAGGTCCCTGGGGCTAGGCGACGGTCCTGCGTCAGACATCGTGATCGACAAGCTCTTGTGGGAGGCGCCTCGCCCGTTGCTTGGTGCGGTAGTGCCGACCCTTCGACGGCGTCTTCGGGATCAGTGGCGCGGTGAGATGCCTGCCGCGGATGACAGCGGGGTCCGCACGCGGACGCCACTTCGAGACTTTGTTCCCGGCAATCTGTTCGACGATCTTCTTGTGCCTGATGTGGAGATGCGAGTGCCGTGGGCGAGGAATGAGATGCGAGTCGAGCACCTGCCGGCTTTGAGGGCGATTCGAGAGTTCCTGCCCGGCAACGTTTCGCGTCACTTTGGCGTCTGGGCAACAGCAAAGCGGCATTGGGTTCCACTTCCCGCTGACACTAGTACCGATGGGACGCACCTGCTGAACGTGGCGGATGTTCAAGGCATCGCCATCGATGATGTGAGCACGTCACACGGGGTTGTCCGTGTGTTTTCGCCGACGGCTGTGGAGCTAGAGGTTGTCGCGAACGACGTGAGTGATGCTTCGTCGATGCGAGCCGACTGGGCTTTCAGCGCCACGCCGTTGGGCGCCGGTGCTCGTCTACCGATTGCGGGTGCCACCGCTAGGGCAATTGGGGAGCTAACTGCTCATCTGCACAGCCAAGGCGGAGGAGTGCGGGTGGTGCGCTATGCGCTGACGGGGCGCGGCGTGCTATGGCTGAATGGTCAAGCGACACCTCGAAGGGTGCAATTCTGCACTCGCGAGGGAGAGGCGTGGCGAAACGCTGCTCTAGGTGTGGAGATCCACGCCGATGCGATTCAGGGACGTGTGGTCCTCCCCGCGTTCAACAATCCGCCCACTCCGAGCGAGAGGTCGGAATGGCTACGCGAACTTATCGTCACCGACGCCGCACTCCCAGATGCAATGTCAGCCTTCGATCGCGATTCGATGGCTGACTCGACCGATGTGTTCGCCGCGATGTGGGATTGGTCCTCGGGCGATCCCGATGCCCGCCAGTTCGCCGACGGACTGCAACGTGCCGCCATTTGTTTGGATATCTTTGACCCAGCAAATGCCGGGTCGTTCTCGGCTTGGCTCGGCGACGCCGAGGTTCTCGATTCCGTCCGTCGTCATCTACTCGCTGCACGTGCAACCGTTCGAACATCTGAATGGGTCGAGTCATTGAGTCGACGGTTTACTGTGTCCGCTGCAGAGACACTTCTTGCGGCACTGTCCAACGTGGACGTAGACGATCTCGCAATCGATCTGGATCCCGACCATCCCGGCATGTTTTACATCTCAGAGCAATCGCCAGGCGGCACTGGCCACATTGAGGCGCTCGTGATCGGCCTAGTAGAAGGACCTGAGCGCCTGCCGGTTGCGATCGCCGATGTTCTGCGTCTTGACGATATGGAGACACTCGACGGGCAACTCCGATCGGTTATCGACTCTGGCGATCCGGACGTTCGCGCGTCGATTGACATGCTGGTGCAAAGTTGGCGCGACGGCCACCAATCGGTGCAAGCTGCCACCGCAAACTTGGACACTGCCCTGCAGGCCGCCGGAATTACCCTTAGCCACGCTGCTCGAACTGGTCTGACCACCCGATTAGCTGGCCCCGGCGCCTCGGTTACGTTTCTCCGGGAAGTCCAGCAGTGGCTCACAATCAGAGACGAAGCGGAGCAGTCGTGCGGTATGGAGGTGAGTCCGCGGGTGCTCGCGGCATTGCTCGCGGGTCGCGCGGAGGCCGACCAGTACCTACATCTGGGAAGCAACGTGACCGATCGCAAGCGGTCGCGTGCGATCGCAAATGTTCTGTGGCCGTGGGGAAATGGCGTTCAGTCGAGTGGACACTTCAATCCGTATGTCGATCGCGTTCGTAGGTCGATTGAGTTGCTGCGGCTTCATTGGCAGGCGCCGCTTGAAATCTGCGAGTTCTCTGAGTGGAGCGATGGCCGCAGACTGGAGGTTCACAGCCTCCTTCGCGCCAACGGCGAGATCGTTCTCAAAGTGCCGACCACATCAAGGCGGGAGCTTCGGAAGGCATTGCTTGATCTGACCGCTATACCTGTCGAAGTTGGTCCCTTGTGGTGCTACCCCGAGGTGTTGGGTATTCATGATCGCGGACCGGAAATTACGGGACGTCTCGTGCTGCGGGAGGCGTGGTGAACCGCGTCATCCGCAAATCACAAAGCGCTAGTGCGACGGAAGCCGCTGATCTACTAGCGGGCATTTTCAGCGCCGAACTTGCTGCACCGAGCAAGTGTCTGTGGTTGGTGTCGCCATGGATATCCAATGTCGAGATCGTCGACAACAGTGCTGGAGGTTTCGACGCCGTGAGTCGTTTCGGTAAGCGGCGAATCCGTCTCGTTGAGCTACTGGTAGCCCTTGCATCTCAAGGTAGTCACATTGTTGTCGGAACGACGACCGACTCCCACAACACCCGCTTCCTACACCGTCTTCAAAGCACGGCCGAAGACCTTCGTGTTGAGAGTCGATTCACGATGTCGATCGATCCATCTGAGAATCTTCACACTAAAGCTCTGACGGGCGACGACTACGCCCTAGCGGGAAGCATGAACATTACGTTCAACGGCATCCAGGTTCGGGAGGAACTCATCGATCTCAGAACGGATGACGCGTTCGTGGCTCAAGTGAACCATCCCGCGTTTGATGCGCACCTCCTTCCTTGGGAAGGTGCATGTCATGCCGAGCAAGTACGACCCGGAGA
>NZ_JBJIAL010000097.1:0-4252 GCF_045310895.1 Mycobacterium sp. SMC-18 | reverse complement strand
GAATTCGAAGCAATCATGACCACACCGGCCAGTCAGGCCGCGTGACCGAAACTGTCACCTGATCGTGCAGCAGACCCAAATAGGTGCCGTTACCAGTTGCTTGTGCGTCGCTGCGTGAGGTTGACTCTAGTCGCAGCTTGCGCACATCCCAGTCAACGACAACTGCATGCCGCATTCGCAGAATGTTGCCGCACGACGGACGTTTCGGCCACGCTCTCCGCCAACGCGGGCGTCGTTTACCGGATGAAGCACGTACCAAGTGCCTTTCCGCGTACTACTTTCGCCTCTGCTCATTTTTCACTACCGGCGATGCTGATGACCTCGTCCTCGGAGGAGAATCCATTGGTCGCACCGTAGTAGATGTGCAGGTCTCGTAAACGGTTGCGACGCGTGGCGATGACATACGGCTTCCCTGCTTGGTCGACGAAGCGATAACTGTCTATGCCTGCAGCGTTGGTGATATGCGCGATGAATTGATGGTTCGCGGTGGGCATGCGTGCTCGCGATAGAGCTGCGATCAATGATTCCAACGATTAGTTCGCGGTCATGACTACCCCTGGCTTCCGTCTGCTTCAAAAGGTGTGTTCGCCCGAATGCAGCTGTCCCGCTCAGCTTTTCCCATGATGCCACCCCAGCGTCGCGACTAGTCCCGAATGGTCGCTCTCGCCAGCGATTCGTGGGGCGTGGTCGAACTCGCACATACTGACCTGTTGCGCGAGTTCAGGTGCGGCGTACATGTAGTCGAGGCGGAAGCCGTTGTCGCCTGGCCGGCTGTACCACGAGTACTCGCGAGTGTTGGGATGTAGAGATCGCCAGATGTCGGTGTATCCAGTTGCCACGAGCCGCCCGGGCATTTCGGGGCCGATGAACTTGGCGCCCTTCGGATCCTTGTCGAGTTCGTTGTTGCCCGTGTTGAAATCTCCGACGAGCAAATCGATGCCGCCGCGCCGTGCTTGGGCGATCAGAGCCTCCCAGTAGGGCAGCTTGACGGTGCGTTGAGGCATGTAGACCGCACACAATGCCATTCCGTCGATGTCTCCGCACCACAGGTGGTTTGCGCCCAGTCGATCACTGAACGGCCGCGACCGGTCGATGCCACGTCGCGACGCGATGAGCACGGTGTTCTGCTTCGGGTCGACGTCGGGATGAGATGTCGAGTACCCGGCCGCCTGGAGTCGACTGCAGAGCTGCGCCCCGCCGTCGTTTGCGCGGAATTCAGTGACCACCAGGAGATCAGCGTCGTATCCAAGCATTCGGGTGGCCAGTGCATCGCCTGATTTCCGACCGCCGTGACGGATGTTCAAGGTGGCGATCGTGATTGTCATGGGGAACCTCTCGTTCGACGTGGAATCTCCAGCGAGCCAGCCAGTATGAACGACGACACCGACAAGTGAGGTTGGCTTCAGACCCAATGTCGGGGCCTCAAGGTCGAGCTGCGCTACTTGTCGGTGGTCGGTGTCATCCTGTTCGACTTGCTGAAATGCGCCGAGAGGAACCGAGATGCCGAATCACAACTTTCCGACCCCCGCGCCGGGCTGGTATCAAGACCCGGGTGGCCAGCCCGGTCAGCGCTACCACGACGGCCGTCGCTGGACTGAGCACTTCGTACCCACCGCGCCGTCCGCGCCGGCACCTGCGGTGGCGGTCGCGGTATCAGCCGGCGGCGGACCCAACCATGCGCTGCATGCGATCCTGACCTTCCTGTCCTGTGGGCTGTGGCTACCGATCTGGATCCTTGTCGCGATCTTCGGCGGAGGCGCGTCATCGTCGGTCGCTATTGCGAACGGCGGCAATGGTGTTGGCGTCATGGCGCGGACCCGCAGGCGTTCCGGCGTCGGCGTGGCGGCCGTCTTCGGCGGGTTGTTCCTGCTGGGCACCGCTCACGAGCACCCGTGGCTGTACGGTGTGCTGATCGTCCTGGTGGTGCTGTCTCTGTTCGCGGCCTGGACGCTCAAGGCGGCCCAGGCGCGTGAAGCGGCGCTGCGCCGGGAACAGTTCGAGCGCGACATGATCGCCAACCGCGCCGACCACGAGGACCGGTTCTATGTGCAGGGCGATCCCCGCGGTACCTACGGTGGCTATATGCCTCCTGAGTTCCCGATGGACAACGGAAATCCTTGATGTGCAGCGTGATTGCTTGTTCACCGCGAGTGTGAGTCGGTGGGCAAGGTGACGAGTTCTCCAGCTGCACGAGACGTCAGTGGGTTGTGCCACGATGGCCGCATGCCGTCTACCAACTGGTTTGAGCGTCTCACCGGCTTCGCTGAGTCCGACTACGAAAGCACCCGGTCGCGTTTGAGTGTCGACGGAAACGAACTCGTCTCCTCCGTGAATGGCGCCCGGTACGGCATCGGGACGCTGCGGACTCCGACCTTGTCCGAGTTGAGGCAATCGGTCCTCATCCCGAACCGCGGCCGCACCACCGTCACCTGCACCGTCGGCGACGTCGGCGCGATGCACGGCGAGCCCGAGTTCGAGGGTGCGCTGTTCCAGGTGGCGTCGCAGTTCAACCTGCTGGAGATGACGCACTACACCGTTACTCCCGAGGACGGCGTCACCCGCTACGCCCATGACCACACGCAAGGCCCCGCGTGTGCGATCGGGGCCGGTGCCGGGACCATCTACCGGAACTACTTCGCCTCGGTGAACGGAGTGCCGGGGCAGACCGCGGATCGGCAGCTGAACATGCTTGAACGAGTAGGTCTCTCGCTGTCGACGCACCTCGGGCGGTCCGTCTCGTCGTTGTGGCGGATGGAGAACGGCTACGCCTTGTGCACGGCCGATGGGCTCGCGGCGATCAACGACTTCCTGGTCTCAGCATCTCCAAAGGCCCGCGAATCCCTGGCGGGTGAGCTGGCGATCGGCCTGCACCTGGGCGTGGAGGTGACGGGGACCGAGCCGGCACCGGGGCAGACCGTATCGCAGGCGTACTGTTCGGCGTTGCCTGTCGCTTATTCGGATGTGCCGCAACGGTACTGGGAGGCGTTCGCCCGGCTGGTTCTGGAATCCGCCTATGAGGCAACCCTGCTGGCGGCCGTCGAATCGGTGGCCAACGGTGGGTCGAACATCGTGCTGCTGACCCGGTTGGGTGGGGGAGTGTTCGGCAACCACGACGAGTGGATCGACACCGCCATCCTCCGGGCACTGAAGATCGTGGAGCGCGCGGGCCTCGACGTCCGGCTGGTGAGCTACGGCAGCGTTCATCCGAATATGCGTGCCATCGCCGATCGTTGGGGCGGGTAGCCCATCGCGGCCGCGCCCATCGCTACGACCGCGTGAAAGCCAGGTTTTCAACCGGCCCGGACAGCGCCGCTTTGACCTGAACGGAGAGGTCGTCGACCAGTACCTCGGCCGCGCCGGCTTCCAGGCCGTCGATGATGCGCCGGGCAACCTCGGCCGGAGCAAGCTTGGGTGCGTTGATGCCGTCGGTCATATCGGTGTCGATGTACCCGACATGCACTCCGGCCACCTGGGTGTGCTGCGGCTGCAGTTCCTGGCGCAGCGAGTTGGTGATCGACCAGATCGCGGCCTTCGAGGCGCCGTATGAGCCGGCGCCGCCGAGCCACGACAACACCGAGTGCACATTGACCAGGGCGCCGCCACCGTTGGCGGCGAGGATCGGCGCGAACGCACGCGTCACCAGCAGTGGCCCAAACACATTGGTGTCGAAGGTGTCCGTGATGTCATCCCAGCTGCCGGTCAGCAGATCATCGAGATGGGAGACACCGGCGTTGTTGATCACGATGTTGACGTCTTTGGCGATATCCGCGAGTGCCGCAACGGAATCCGCCGAACTGACCTCAAGGCCGTACGTGACCACCTCAGGACGGTCGTCGGTGAAGGCCGTTCGCGCGGTCGAGTAGACCGTGCGGGCGCCCCGGGCCAGTACCTCGTCGACCAGGGCTGCGCCCAGGCCCCGCCGGCCACCCGTCACCAGAACCACCTTGCCTGCTACGTCGGTCATGTCATATTCCCTTCAGTCTGGATAACGATCTCGTTACTGAGAAAAAACCACCGATATCGACGAATGTGACCGCTGGCGATGTGTGGGGTTCGTGACACCGGCGCGGGGGAACAGGGGCGAGGTGTGCAGTGTTGGCCGCGCCAAAGTCTGGAATGGCCACGATGGCCGCACGCCGTCGAGCAATTGGTTTGAGCGCCTGACTGGCTCCGGAGGGAGCAATTGTCAATACCTGTGGATCGGGGTGTTTCAGGCGACCTCCGTTTCGGTGTGTTGATCGCCGTCTGACGG
>NZ_JBJIAL010000096.1:0-4349 GCF_045310895.1 Mycobacterium sp. SMC-18 | reverse complement strand
CAGATCATCCTCGGGAAGGTGCGCCCTTTCCTACGCCGCCTCGCCGAGGCTCATCCACAGGTTCTGATCATTGCTCCGCTGAGGCGACAGGTGAGCCGTCGTGGCCGCACCAAACAGAGCGGTCGCGAGCTGATCGGCGAACGATGGCCCGTCGTTGACCAGCGCGTACCCGCCGGCAAGGCCCCCTTGATTGCAGAGCGTTCGTCGTCGCCGAACCCTCCGACATGCGACACCGCCGGTGCCACGATCGATCCGGGTGACGAGGCGCGTAGCCGTGCGCGGCACCACGGTAGTGGGGAAGCGGCTACCCGAATCGCTGTACACCGCCTGACTGCGTGACCACCGCCGCACGATCCGGCGCGCGGCCAGGTATGCGTCCTGAGCGACCTCGACGACGGCGACGGCCTTCTTGAGTCCGTACACGCCCCAGAATCGGCCAGGGCCGCGACCCGGCTGTCGCCACAGTTCGGGAACGACGTGCTGATACTCCTTGTCGCCGTGCAGGTTTGGTGATGAGTGCTTGGTGAAGTAGATGGCCAACCGCTTGGGATCGCACGCCTTCAGCCCGTTGCGCACATCGATGGCGGTCCCGGCGAGCTGATGGCGGGCCTTGTGCACAGGATCAGGGTGGTTGACGATCTGCGCCCATGTCGTGGAGAGCCATTGAGCGAACCCTCGCCCCGAGCGACCCGGCGAGATCGGCGGCGCCATCCACAGGTGGATGTGCGGGGCGCCGCGTCGCTGAAACTCCAGCTTCCAGATGTAGCGAGCCGGTTCGCCGTATTCACGTTGGAAGCGCTTGCGCCACAGCACCATGTGCCGCTTGACGCTGGCCCCGTCGGGAGCGACGACTTCCCAATCCCCGGGATAAGTGAGCGTGACCATCGCAGGGACGCGGCCGGATTCGACCAGTGGTGTGTAGTCGAGTTCGGCGAAGGTGCGGCACATCGACGACCGCGATTTCCGGGACCACTCGGTGATGACAGCGCCAGTCCCACGCTGCTCGCTTGCCTTACGACTCCGTCGTGTCAAAGACACGACGGCCTGATGATCGTCCCCGGCAGCCAGATCCGACCTGACTCGAAGCTCGGCGTCGTCAACATCACGTTGGTGACGAGCAACGCCCCGCTCGGCGGTCTTCTCGACACGAACGGGATTGGTCCAACTCAGTCGGACCACGCCAGGACCAACAGTGATGCGAAACCGTCCGGATTCCGGCTCCACCCCGCGACGGGCAGGACCAGACGCCCACGGCGCTGCCGGCTCGAACAACGCAGCAGCGGCGGCGACCATCTCGGGACTCGGGAACCGCAGCCCCAACGCGTCGATCGGCCGCAGCTCCTCGGCTGCGCTCGCGTCGTCGACCGACTCGCGGACATTTTCGGCACATATAACAAGCCCGCCGGGTGCGGCCGGGTTGAGGCCGGACGCCTCGGGGGCCATCCGGCCGACCGCTGGCGCTCTCCCGCCCTGCGGCCTGGCGGCCTCGGGCGCTCGCGACCTCCTGTCCACCGAGGCACCCGGAGAACCAGGCCCTAATGGCGGCCCGTCAGGTGTCGATGTCGAGCCGCCCGCCGATCGCGTCGAGCCGGTGACTGATGATTCGATGCTGGGCATCGGGATGCCTGCTCCCCGGAGGCTTCGATGCCGCGTACAACACATGCGGCAGCGCCGAAGCTCCTGGTCAGGAGTGCAAGCACCGTGTCCGGTCTATGTCCGTTCGTCGGACAACTTGAGTGCGTTAGCCTTGCTCAATGCGGCGCACAGGACGCACAAAAGAAGTTGAAACCGCAGGTCAGTGGCTATCCCGTCCGCCTGAAAAGCGGAAGGTCGCCGGTTCGATCCCGGCCCTGGCCACTTCGAGAACCACCTGGTAACGGGTGGTTCTTCTCGTAACTGGGCCGGGTTCTGGCAGGGCGCCGATGACCCAGAGTGACCCATTCTGGATCTAGTCGCCAACGCGGTGGCCCTGATGACCCGCAGCTGGATCATTTCGAAGCGTCGATGGCTCGTCGGAACGGACCGAAAGCTGGGTGGGCGGCGGTACCCTCAGCGCACTATGAGAGCACGACTGCTCGCCGCGACTGCGATGCTCGCCGCGTTCACAATCAGCAACGCGGGCACGGCATCCGCCAACGAATACTCATGCGCCAACGCAGCTGCGGCGAACGGCTACGTCAACTCGAACAAGTTCCTTGCGGAGGTCCAACAGGACTGTGCCGTCGCATACGGGATCGCCAACGCGAAGGGCGTAGGCACTCAGTCTGAGGCCAGCGCCGCTGTCGCCGCCGCTAATCAGTACCTACGTTCCCGCGGGTACGACGCGGCTACGGTTGAGCAGATGGACATCGCTGGACACGGAGTGTAGCCGCGGCGCGTTACTCCGCGGCTCTGTCTCGGGATCAGCCGGGCATCTGCCTACCGCATCGTGAGGGATGCCGCTCTCGACGGCGCCGTCGCAGAGTTAGGCACCGCATGACCGCCTAGACTGTGTGGCGAGGTTTCCGGCTTTGAGCTCACCGATGCCGCTGAAGTACCCCAGCCTGCTATTGACCACCAGGGTCACTCACGATCGTGGTGATCCGCCCGGCCTCGTCAATTCCGATCACAACCTGTCCGTCCGGTGCCTGCAGGACCATGCGGTCGTGCCCGGGGATATCCAACGAAATCCCTTGCCGGCGTTGAGCATAGGCGGTCACCGCCAGGCGGTGATCGGTGATGTCGCCGGTTCGCAGCGCGCGGGTAATCGCCGCCGTGGTGGACACAGCGGCGGCGGTGGGCATCGAGAACTCGTCAGGGTTGTCAAGCAGAAACCAGCTGTATCCGTTCCCATTCGGGGCTCGGTAGTAGACCGGGGCGGGCAGCTCGGAGAGTGCTTGTGCGCAGTAGACGTAGACGGCTTCGGGCATGCCGCGTGCGATCAGCCCCTCGTAGACCCGTTCGGCCGGTTGAAGGTTCTGATACGCGGTCGTCAGCTCCGCCGCGCCGAGTCGCTCGCCTGCCTCCCGGACGTACTGGGCGAGGGAGACTACTGAGTCCGGGAAGTCGTTGATGTTTTCCCAGGCCCACAGCCACGTGTTGGTGCGCGTCGAGGTGGAGCCGATGAAATGTGGGCGGAACACCGCCGCGGGCTCGCGCTCGAACCAGAACACCGGCGGCTCGGACAGGTCTACGCGCCAAGACAGCCCCGAGTACCGGGCGATGAGTTCGGTCTGCGCCTCGATGGACAGGATGAGCGTGTGGTCGACGAGCTGGCCGACGACGTCGCGGTCTCTCGTCAAGGTGAACTCGAAGCTCGGTGGCTCGCCTGTCACGTGCTTAGTGCGGCACTTCGTCGAGCCCGTTGGCGCTCAAGGTCTCTGTCAGCGCAGCAACCACCCGTTCGGCCGGCCAGTTGTCCGGAGCCGAAATGAGCGTTCCCCCAGCCAGTTCGGACGCCGTGAGCCCATCGGCGACTCGACTGACCGTCCCGACCTCGGCGCTGATCCAGGTGCGGTAGCCGATGCCGATCTTCCAGTTGCCGCGGCGCGCGGCGCTCCGCGTCGGGTCGTCCGCTAGGGCGAACATGGCCGGTCCCCAGGTCCGCGCCACCGCCGCGCACACGATGTCACCGTCCTCTGCGGTGATCGCACCGGTATACATCTCGCGAAGCTCCACCGTCATGTGGTGGCTCGGAAGTCGCCCGCCCGTGGAGACGGATCCCGCAGACACCCTGATCCGCGGCGCCACCCGCGGTCCCGCACCGGCGACCGAGAACACGTATCCGTTCTCGGGCTCGGGGTCACCGTCTATGCCGGTGCCGACGAAGCCGCGCACGATGTCGGCCAGGGCCTCCGGTGAGCCCTCCCAACGCTGATCCTTCGACGTCCGCCAATACGACACATCGAACGCCGCCTGAAGCTCACTTAGCAACGCGTCGGTGCGTTGCGCGATCCATTCGGGGGACTCTCCGGTCGCGACCCACACGGAGCGCAGGATCGCATCCCGGCTCCCCCATACCGGCGCGGTGCCTGCGGTGCTCATGATCTGTCAATCCTAACTTTCACGGCATCCTTGGGGTGTAGATGACCGAGACGTCATAGATGCCGTTGGCCTCAAACAGTTTTCGTATCGCCGCAGCGCCGTACGGGTCGGAGACGTGCCATTCGAGAATCGCATCGGGTGGCAGCGCGCGAAGCTGGCGCTCGACCTGTTCGAGCGTCTTGTCGGCCCGGCCTTCCCAGTAGGTGCTATCCGGCGCGAAAGCCATACCGCGATGCCCGTCTTTCGCTTGAGCAATGATCAGAACCTGTGGATGAGCCTCGGCGAGGCGGCGTAGGAAAGGGCGCACCTTCCCGAGGATGATCTGA
>NZ_JBJIAL010000095.1:0-4828 GCF_045310895.1 Mycobacterium sp. SMC-18 | reverse complement strand
GAATTCGAAGCAATCATGACCACACCGGCCAGTCAGGCCGCGTGACCGAAACTGTCACCTGATCGTGCAGCAGACCCGCCCCAGCAGCAGCCAGATGCTGGGGCGATCTGCGCTCACTAACTAACTCTGGCTGGTGAGCTTGCCTAACAAGCGGTGCACGTTTGTCAACCTTCCTTGCGTCTCGACAGCTGCCAAGAAGGTCCCTAGCCGCGCAGGCACGTCACTGCCCCCGGCGATATCTTCGTGTCGACGATCGGCGACACCTTCGGCACAGTCGCCATGCTCGGCAACGTCGCGGGACAAGCCACTGTCGGTTCGGAAGCCTGCGTCAGACCCGACCCGCCCGCCGGTTCTGCTTCTCGGCGTCGGCCAGTACTTCGACCTGCTCAGCCTGCTCGCGTTTGGCTGCCGCCGCGGCACGCTTGACCCTCGCGTCCTCGAGCGCGGCTTCGGCCGCAGCCGCCGCCTTCCCTTCGGCCTTGGCGATCCGTTGCAGACGTTGTTGTTCGGCGGATTTGACAGCCTCGCGCTTACGTTCGGCCTCGGCCCGGCTGGCCTTCGCGGCCTGAGCGATTCGCTTGTCGGCCTCTTCCGCCGCCTGCCGCTTACGCTGCTGCGCGCGCTCGCGCGCTTCCGCCACTGCGTCCTGCTTGGCGGCGATCGCTTCGTCGCGGTCGTCGGCGGCCTCTTCCAGCGAGTCCTCCAGCTGCGCGCCGGCCTCTTTGCGCCGTTGGGCGGCGTCCATGCTCCGCACGACAGCTTCGGCACGAACCTCGCTTCGGCGGGCCAGCGCCGCACCCCGCCGGCGCAGCGTGGAATCGCCCAGCACTCCGCCGACCGCAGCGTCCAAACCCCCGAGCGACCGCTCATAGATCAGCCGAGCGGGTGCTTCGGCGTCCAGGCGGACGATCCACCGATCCTCGATGAACTGCAGGGGAAACCGGGCCAGGCGGTATTGCATGCGCAAGACCTGTAACGGCAATTCGATGATACTCACGATATCTCCTTGGCTCTCAATGTCTTTCAGGACAAGTTGGTTCGATCACTGAGGGTCTCGGCGCGTTCGCGAAGGCGACGGGCCTCGGCTTGCCCTTCGTCCGCATCTCTCTGCGCGGCGCGATGTTCGGCGAGCGCGTCACGTGCCTCCCTGCCGGCTGCGGCGGTGTCGGCCGTTTCCCGGATTTCCGCCTGCCGTTCCTCGCGCTGCTCCTCGACGCTGGCGCGGACCTGCTCCTCGGCGGCGCGGTGCCGCGCTGTTTGTGTGGCTTGCTGGACCTGGTCCACCTGCCGCTGTTGTGCGGCGTCTTCCGCGGCGTCCGTGCCGGACCGCACCACGTCCCGGGCGCCGGCCGCCTGGTGGCGGGCCTGCGACGCCAGGCCGGTGACGGCGTCGGCTTCGGCGTCTGCGACCGCTTCGATGGCGTTGGCCTCCTTGCGGGCCCGCGCCTGCGCCTGCTCCAACTGCCCTTCGGCGGTCAATGAATCGTTGCCGGTCACCGCGCCGGCGATCTCTTTTGCTCTGCCCTTGATCGAATCGACCAGGCCTTTACGTGCCTCATCAGCTTTCTCGTGTTCGCCCATGACCATGCCATGCTCGTTTTGCGTCTCCTTCAAACACCGTTCGGTCGGGCCTGGGCCGTCCGTGAAGAGCCGACAGCGCGCTGAACAGGCACAAAGCATCGACAACGGCTGACGATCGAGCACCTGTGATGTGAGTCAACCCGCGTAGCCAACCGCGAGAGCTTTACACCGGATTCTCGCGCGCCACAGCGCGGTAGCTGCGCGCCCCCGCTCGGTCTACGGCAGCCCTGACCAAACCGAAGACGAGGCCCTGCACACCGGCGGCGAGCAGGGCTTGCCCGCCCGAGCGGTTCAGATCCTTGGGCCGGAGGTCCCTCTCCAGAGTCGTCGATCCGCTCCCACAACACACTGAAGACATTGCCGGCCACCAGGCCGCCCACCACGCTGAACGCAGCTGACAGCGGCGGATACAGTGACTTCGATATCTTGCTCATCGTTCTCCCTGGCACACCTGACGGTCCCGACTGGTCCGGGCCTCGGCTGAGAGTTACCCCGGCCGCGTCCACGTCAATCGCCCAAACCGCCTCAGCTCGAACGCCAAAGGCCTGCAGGCGTCAGGACAATCGCCGAGATCGCAGGATGGGCCGGAACGAATCGGCATCGGCCGCCGCCCAGTCGAAAGCCCAACTTTCCGGCGCCTGCTCGATGAGTTCACCGGGCGCCAACCACTCGTAGAGTTCCGCGTACGAGACCTGCTGGGTGGCCGAGACTTTCTTGCGCAGCAGATGCGGTGATAGCAGCGCCGGATCGGCGATGCCCATCGATCCCATGATTTTCATTGCCTGCTCGACAGTGGCCTTCTGGTAGCGATACACGCGCGCGCTCTTGTCGTCGACGTCCAGAGCTCGGGCCCGTCGCGGGTCCTGTGTGGCGACCCCGACCGGGCAGTGATTGGTGTGGCAGCGCTGCGATTGGATACAGCCGATGGCCATCATCATGGCGCGCGCAGCGTTGGTGTAGTCGGCGCCCTGAATGAGTCGTTTGATGATGTCGTTGCCCGCGGCAACCTTGCCGCTGGCGCCGATGCGTATGACGTCGCGCAGGCCGGTACCGACCAGTGCGTTGTGCACCGTCATCAATCCGTCGGTCAGCGGAAGCCCGACGTGGTCCTCGTATTCCAGTGGCGCAGCGGCTGTTCCGCCCTCCGCACCGTCGACGATGATGAAATCGGGAGTCACCCCCTCGGCGCGCATCGCTTTGCAGATCGCCAAGAAGTCCACCCGCGATCCCACGCACAGTTTGAATCCCACCGGCTTGCCGCCGCACAGTTCGCGAAGCCGACCCACAAACTGCACAAGCTCGCGTGGAGTTGAAAACGCCGAGTGCGCAGCGGGACTCACGCACTTCTCCCCCGCGGGCACGCCGCGATACTCGGCGATCTCCTTGCTCACCTTCGACGCGGGCAGCACACCGCCCACCCCAGGTTTGGCGCCCTGGCTCAGCTTGAGCGACACGCATTTGACCGCGTCGTGTGCGGCCTTGTCGGCGAACTGGTCAGGGTCGAAGTGTCCGTCGGCGGTGCGGGCGCCGAAATAGCCGGACCCGATCTCCCACACCACATCTGCGCCCCCGAGATGGTAGGGCGTCAGGCCGCCTTCGCCCGTATCGTGTGCGAAGCCTCCCCGTCGCGCCCCGGCATTCAGGGCTTTCAACGCGTTGGCCGAGAGCGCTCCGAAACTCATCGATGAAACGTTCAGCAGTGCCATGTCATAGGGCCGGGTGCAGTCTGGGCCCCCGATACGAACCCGGTAGGGCTGCGGCGGCGGTTCCACCGGTGCGGTCGAGTGCACCAGGTACTCGTACCCGGGCTCGTCGACATCCCGTTCAGTGCCGTACGACAGCTCGGCCGCGGTCCCTTTGGCCCGCTCATAGATGAGTGAGCGGATGTCGCGGTCGAACGGTCGGCCGTCAAAATTGCGTTCGATGAAGTACTGCTGCAGTTCCGGGCGCACCGCTTCAAGCAGGTATCGGATGTGTCCGATCACCGGGTAGTTGCGCAGCACAGAATGGCGTCGTTGCGTCACATCGAAGACGCCTACCGCGGCCAGCCCACCTACTGCCGCCGCCGCAATCCACCACACCCAACTACCGAAAAGCGCAGTAACGGCAAGGCCTGCCGCAACGGCGACCAACGCCGCGACGATTCCGAACCGAATCACATCAACCCTCTTCATCTGGCGGTCCACTGTCGGCGGAATACCCAGAATCGGTCCGTTCAGGCATCGGCGCCTCCAGATCGCCGGCACAAACATAGCTGTGCGCCCCACGGAGTGCCTTCGTTCGGGACGGGCAACCCCAACCGCGCGAGGGGCGTCGCTTCGCTCAGCGGCCCTCTCATCCGGACGCCATGAGCTGGCAATGTCTGAAATGGCTATGAATCGATCATGAAATTGGCATGTCGATCATTATGTGTCGCATATGAATACCTCGACGCACGTTCGAACCTGACTAGAATTGAATTTGAGAATACGCAGATAAACGTATTTGGATTCTGGAAAGGAAATTGAATTGTTGGGCGGCGGTATTACCAAGGGCGTCGTGGTTGCGTGCGGAGCCATCGTGTTGAGCTTGGGCTCGGCGGCGCCGGCGCTGGCTGCGCCCGAGGTGCAGAAATCGGCCCAGGCCACGATCAGCGAGCTAGAAGCACAGGGACTTCGACCGATACTCAACAAGGTCGGTAACGCACCCATCGAGCAATGTACGGTCATCGCGGTGCGCGACGGCACTGCCGTCAAGCACTCCTGGATACAGCGAGGACCTACCGGGAACGTCGGCAATCTCGTTCGGTACAAGACTGCGTACGTTGATCTCATGTGCAATCGATGAATGATGCCGGCGGGTATTCGAACCGCAATTCGTAGGCGGCTGCAGCAACTGTCGATTGCTGCCGACAAAACCGGTAGCAATTGTGTCGATTCGGCTCAACGCAACAGACTCCGCCGCCTGGAACGTACGACGCGCCCTTCGTCCCGAGCGCGGCGTCGGTACAGACGTCCCAGAACACTTCGATCTCGTAGCCGCCGGCCGCTCCCCATGCCGTCAGCGCGTTCGCATACCTCGTCTGCGACGCTTCGGTAGCGGACTCACGCATGCTGCACTCGGCACGGTCGACTCTCCCAGCAGCTTCGACCACCTGCGGTGGGGCGACACTCAGGAGCAGGTCGTGGACCTAGCCCGGATTTTTCGTGGAATGTTGACTGTGGGGGTGTGTAGATAAGCGAAAGTGCCTGTCCTGCAAGGAATAATT
>NZ_JBJIAL010000094.1:0-4960 GCF_045310895.1 Mycobacterium sp. SMC-18 | reverse complement strand
CAGCCAACCAGACACCCCAATCACAGGCCGACAGCAGCTGACCGTTCTACACCCTCAATCATGAAGAGCCGGTTATCTGGTGTTCCGGGCGCTGGTCTCCGACCGACCACCGACCGAGGACACCGTACGGATCCTGGTCGACGACGTGTTGTTGCCCAGTCTCACAGTGCGCCGGTCGATGAGCTGACCCGCTCGGCGGTCCACACGCCGGGGCGGCCAAGGGGGAGAAGCTGATTCACCTCATGGTCGTACTGCGGGCATGGGGTGTCGACAATGCGTTCGCCGACGATGAGCCGCGTACGTCGTGCGTCCAGAGGGTTGGATCGCCCCATGAGGCGAATCCTGTTGTTCCGGTACCGGACTCGGATCGGGCCCCAATAGTTCTTCGCGCTGATCAGGTGTCAGCGTCATGAGTGCCGTGGTGAGCTCGCGGACGGTCTTGTCATGGGCGAGATCGAGCCAGGCCAGTTCCGCGTCGATGACCCGCGCATAGCTGGTATCTGGATCGAAGTACTCGACTTCTACTCCGAAGAACTCGGCCAACATCTCCGCGGTGTGCGGGGACGGGTACTTCCGGGTGCCCGAACGGAGTTGTGACAGGTACGGCGCCGACAATTGGTACCCGCGCCGGGCGAGGGCCTCGGTCACCTCGAAGCTGCGATACGGCCCCCGCCCCGGCGGCCAGACGGCGGCGAACAATCGATTGAGACGTTCGGCGAAAGTGGCTGCGCCCACCGAATATTGGCGACCTTTCTTGGTGGCCATCGGATTCCCCCTTGAATCAAGTTGCAGTGCAATGACTTACGTTGACTCAGTTGATGACCGCCCGGGGGGTGCGGTGCCTGGGCCAGACGCCACAGGGTGCGGTTCGGGCGCGCGCCTGTCGCACGAACGTTAGCTCACTTTCCTGTGAATGCAACGACAGCTAATGTTTGCGAAGAGTTGACGCTTCGGTAGGTTCATGGAATTCTCGTGACATCAGTTGAGTGCCAGTAAAGCCGGGGGGCTTGGGGCCGGTCTTCTCAAGGGGGATGTAGTGATTCGTGTTCTGCCGCGGGTGCCGCGGAGTGTCGTGCCGACCTTGGCGCTGCTCGCATAGCCGTAACGGCGCTTGTGAGGTTTCGTCGTCTGGTGGTTGCTGGTGGGACGTCGCCGCAGTGAGCAACCAGGTCAAGAGTGTACCGGTGGTGCAGGCCAACGGAGACGCCGTGCACGATATGGAGACTTGAATGAATTCTGTTGGACGGCAGGGCTGCTCACAGGACGATTACGCAGAATGGGCTGACGAGGCCGCGGACGTGCCGGCGGTGCTGATCGGTTCACACCTGTCGAGGCGGCCACGTCCGGCGGCGCGCAACAGCGCGCACATCCCAGGCATGATCTGTCAGCCACCGCGTTCCGTGCGGGTGGCGTATTGGTGGGCCACTGCGCTCCAGGCGCAGGGCTGGCGCTTGCGCGCGCTTGGGGAGCAGCTCGCCGGTGGCGGGTTCATCGCTGAGATCGGGATGACGGGCGGGGAATCGGTGTGGGTCGTCTTTCCCCGGAACATGCCCGACGACGGCACCGAAGCGTCAGCGCTGGCAAACTTTCTACAGCGACTGACCTTTGATCAGCGGAACTACCTCCGCAGGCTTCTCGTCGCCGCGCCCGGGGCCGAACTGTCCCGCCGAACGGACGAATCGCCGCGCTGATCGGCAAGGCCGATGCCACGCGGGAATCGGTGAGGTGGTTCGGCGTCGCATGATGGCCGTTGAGCCCCTTCGTGATTCCCGGTGTGGTGGTGAGTAAGGAATCGATGTGTTGTGGGGGTTTTGTGGTGTTGACACCGAGGGTGAAAGACGAGCTCGCCAGTACCGTCGTGCACCTGCCCAGTGCGCGTAAGGCCGAAGTGACCGCGCTGCTGCAGTTCGCGGGCGGACTCCGTGTGGCCAACGGGCGCGTCGTGATCGACGCTGACGTGGACCGCGAATCCGTCGCCAGCCGGGTTTGCCGTGACCTCAAAGACTTGTGTGGATCCGCGCCCGAGGTGCGCGTATTGCCGAGCGTGGGGTCGCGTCGTCGCTACTTGGTGCATGTCGCCCACCAGGCGGAGGATGTCGCCCGATGGACCGGACTCATCGACCGCTGGGGGCGGCCGGTCCGGGGGATGCCCGCCCAGATCGTCGGCGGCAGCCGGGCGGATGCCGAAGCCGTCTGGCGTGGTGCGTTTCTCGCCCGGGGATCGTTGTCTCTGGCCGGTCGCGCACGGGGACTGGAGGTGGAATGCCCGGGTATGGAAGCCGCCTTGGCGCTGACGGGGGCCGCGCGACGCCTCGGCGTCCACGTGAAAGCGCGACAGCTGCGTGGGGCCGACCGGGTCACGGTTCGTGACCCCGACACCATCTCCTCGCTGCTGAATCTCATTGGCGCCAAACAGACTCATGAGGTCTGGCAGTCGTACCGCGATCGTGGCGGCACCGCCACGGCCGGCGCGGCACTGGTGGACTCCAATCAACGCCGCGCGCAGCAGTCGGCGATGACGACTGCCATCCGGGCGCAACGAGCGCTGGAAATCCTCGGCGACAAGGCGCCCGACCATTTCATCGAGATCGCACGCTTGCGCGTCCAGCACCCTGACCTGTCGTTGGAGGATCTGGGTCGGCTCGCCGAGCCGCCGTTGACGAAGCACGCCGCCGCGGGTCGTCTCCGGCGGGTGCTGGGAATGGCCGACCGCGAAGCCCAGCGAGCCGGAATCGCCGACACCAGTGCGGACGTCACCCCAGTGGGTCACCCTCCACAACATCCGTGATGGTGACGTCGATCGGGCCGGCCGGACTGCTGCCGTCCTGGTCGAGGTCGTCGAGGATGGTTCGGATCGTGTCGAGCACCAGCCGGCGGATGTCGTCGCCGAGGTCGCGCAGTTGGGTTCCGTAGCTTCCGGTGACGTCGATGTCGATGGCACGCAGTACGGCGCCGTCCAGGGTGAAAGCGATGCGGGTCGGCTGGCAGACGAAGCTGCGACGCAACTCCCGGGCCAGCAGGCTGCGCAGAGCGTGGTCGGTGATGTACACGACGCCGGCGCCGGCATCCCGCGACGCGCGGATGGGCCAACCCACCCGGCTCGCTGCATGCACCGCCGCGCGCACCCTGTCGCTGATGGCGTCCCAGCCGGGTTCGGGCACAGTTCTCAGGTATGAAGCTGCGCTGTGCAGGAAGGGATCAGGCTCTGTCACTGCCACCTCCTCAACAGAACTCGCAAAGTCTTCACAGCCCGGTGGTGGTGACCGCGCACCGCGTCGGGGCTCTGGACAGCGGGCAGTTCGCGGTACTCATGGACGGCGGTGTCGAGCGCGGCCGGGCCGTGGCAGACCGCCTGGTCCAGGCATTCGCCGACCCGTTCATCATCGACGGGCACGACCTGCTGATCCGACCGAGCGTCGGCCTGGCGGTGGCCACCGAGGGCGAAGCCGACCTGACTGCCGACGATCTGCTCGCGCGAGCGGCGGCGGCCGTTCAAATCGCCAAGAACTCGCACCTGCGAAGTGCGTACATCCACGGCAGGGACAGCGACATTGACGACGACGCTGCGACGACAACGCGCACCGCGGCCTTGGGAGCACGGCCGACCGAGACGGTCCGGCTGCTGGGCCAGCTACGCCAGGCGATCGACAGTGAGGCACTCTGCCTGTATTACCAACCGAAGTTCGACCTGATCTCGGGCGCCATGATGGGCGTGGAAGCCCTATTGCGTTGGCCCCATGCCGAACTCGGCCTGCTGGCCCCCGACCGCTTCTTGCCGTTGGTGCGTTCGCATGGCCTGACCACCTTGGTGAACGATCTGGTGATCGAGCGGGCGCTTGACGACGTTGCCCGCTGGCGCGGTGAGGGACTGGCTGTTCCCGTGGCAGTCAACGTATTCGCCAATTGCCTCACTGACATCGCCTTGCCCCGGCGGATCGCCAAGGCGCTGGAAGAACGCCGGATCTCTGCGGCCGACCTGACGCTGGAGATCACCGAGGACTTCATGCTGAGCAAGCTGGGACGCGTTCAGTACGTCTTGAACGGGTTGCGCCACACCGGAGTACGGGTCGCGATCGATGATTTCGGCAGCGGCTATTCAACGTTGAGTTACCTGCGCGACCTTCCGGTGGACGAAGTCAAGCTCGACCGGCAGTTCGTCGCATCTGTCCTCAAGGACGATCGTGCCGCCGAAATCGTCCGCTCCATCATTTCGCTGGCCCATCATCTGGGTGCCCGCGTCGTCGCTGAGGGCGTGGAAGACGGCGAAACTGCCGCTCGGCTCAAGCAATTCAAGTGCGACGTTGTGCAGGGCTATCTCTACAGCACGCCCATCGCCGCTGATCGCGTGCCCGCCTGGCTTCGTGAACGGCGAGACTTTCCGCCGAGCATTCCGCGGCCCGTCGCAGCGAGCATCTAGGGCGTGTCTGACAAAAATTTCAGGCGTGGTACCTGAGACTCGTAGGGTGTCGCGGTTCCAGTTGCTTTCCGATGCCCAGTGGTCGTTGATCGAAGATTTGCTTCCGGTCCGGACGGGTAAGCGGGGCAGGCCTTTTCAGGATGCTCGGTCGATGGTTGAGGGCATCATCTACCGATACCGATGTGGCATTGCCTGGCGTGACGTGCCGGAGGTGTTCGGTCCGTGGCAGAGCATCTGGACGTGGCATCGTCGGATGAGCGCTGACGGTACGTGGGATGTGGTGTTGGCCCGGTTGCTGGCAGCCGCTGATGAGGCCGGGATGATCGATTGGGCGGTGGCAGTTGATTCCACGATCGCCCGAGCACACCAGCACGCCACGAACCTCACCCGTGACACAGGGGGCTGGGTCGAATTACACGAATCTGGCGATCGAGCCGCCTGACCACGGCATTGGCCGCTCCCGCGGCGAGCAATGATCAATACCTGTGGATGAGGCCCGAGGAGGCGGCCTGAAAGTGGGCGCACCTTCCCGAGGATGATCAT
>NZ_JBJIAL010000093.1:0-4964 GCF_045310895.1 Mycobacterium sp. SMC-18 | reverse complement strand
AGGACCCTAACACCGGCTACGCTGCCAGTAGCCGCGTAACCACAAATCCCGTGTCCACTACATGGGGGCAAGGCCCGGCGGGCAGCACAGCTGGGCTGTGAATGCCCACAATCGCTGTGTGTCGACGTGGGGTTCGGACCGTGATGTCGGTCCTCATGGCTAATGTGGCGGCATGGGGAGATGGATGGTGCAAGATCTACCGGCTTGTTGGCTACGTATTGATCGGACGGTCCAGGCGTGAGTGCCGGGCGTATCAAGCCGGCGGCTCATTTTGTTGGGAGGTGGCTTCGGGCGGAACCCTATATCGACCTTGGCTTTGGCTTCTGCAAAGGCGAACGCCACGGCAAACTAGTCCTCTCGTACGTTGATGTACCTAACGTGGCTGAGGAAGAACGTCTCGTGGCCAGGGATGACATCGTGGAAACGGCGATGCCGCGAGGTACGCGGGTATGGGTGCCCACCACGCCATACGGTTGGCATGCCGGAGTAGTTGACCGTCCATTGACGGGCAACCGATACCGTGTGGCATTGGTTGGCCGTGGTGAACCGTTGTCGCTCCCTGAACGCCACTTCAAGGTTCGATTGGAACGGCCGCTTGAGAATCCCGCGCGCGCAGTTGCCAATGGACTGGTCGAGGCGCCAACATATTACGAGGCGCGCTCCGCACTACTTGACGAACTCGTCCGGCAAAGGCGTGTTTCTCGCGGGCTCACTGCTGCGATGTCAGCCCCTATCGAACTTTTTCAGCATCAGCTAGACACAGCGGCCCGGGTGCTGGGCGATCCGGTGATGCGATTTTTGTTGGCCGACGAGGTGGGCCTCGGGAAGACAATCGAAGCTGGAATTGTGATTCGTCAACTGCTGATCGACAACCCTGCGGCCAACATTCTCGTCGTATGTCCGGATAGTCTTCGGGGCCAGTGGGTCTCAGAACTCCGCATTCGTATACATTTGAAAACCGCTGTTGCACTCGGGAATGTGCAAGTGGTCCCGCATTCCGCCCTAGGACGAATTGCTGCGCAGTCCGATGTCGGTTTGCGTCGGTTTGAGCTGATCGTGATCGACGAAGCGCATAACCTGCTCATGGGCCTGCCGTCAGGTTCGGTAGTGGAGCGCCATCTCAGCGAGGTCGACGGACTCCTCGCTCTCTCGGCAACGCCAATGCGAAGCGATCTTGACACTTTCCGTCGGCTTCTGGCACTCGTAGATCCCGTCGCCTTCGCCAACTGTTCCCTGGACGACTTTCGGGTCCGCGTCGACGAGCGTGAACGAAGTGCCGCCGATGTTCAAGTCTTGTCCGCACGCAGGGCCAGCATCAGGCAGAAGGCCCAGGTATTGAACAGTATTGAATCCAGATATTCGGGCGATCCAACTGTCACGGCAATGGTCAGTGCCTGCAGAGGGACGCAAGACCCGCTCGCACCTGCTTGGCGCGATTTGGCTGACTATGTACGTGAGATCTACCGATTGAGCCGACGCATGATCCGCAATAGGCGCGGCAGTGCACTCACACGCGCGTACCGCGTCGCAGGGCGTGTACCGCGCTACGTCGAAGTTGTTGATCCCGCTCGCCCTCTGATCGACGAATTTCTCGAAACCTATCGGCTGCGCTTGACCAACGAGGAAGCCGGCACACATCGGTATATGCAGGCAGTTGTACGCGGGCTGGCCGGCCCCATTGCGATGCTTGACTACCTCGCGCATCCCGCGTTTGAGGACGATAAGGTCTTTTTCGAGATGACCGCGGCTCGATTGGAGATGGTGGGCAGTGAGGGTCGCTTGCGGGCCGCCGCCGAGGTTGTGGCGGAGCGAGTCGGTCTGGGGTATCGAATCGTCGTCACTTCTGAATTCCCGGTAGTCCTTGACCGATTTGAGTCGATTGCATGCGAACTGGTCGACCACCGCATTCTTCACCGCCATTTGGCTAAAATGCCGCCCGCACAGCGGGACCGCGAAGTGGAGTTCTTCATCGGCTCATCTCGCGGCGGCGTGCTGTTAGCAGACTCATCCGTGGATGAGGGCAGAAATCTTCAAGCGGCGTCGGTGCTTGTCAACCTTGACCTTCCGCTCGACGTTAATCAATTGGAACAGCGAATAGGGCGTCTCGACCGATTCACTGACCGATCAGAACCTGCTGACGTCGTAGTGTTTACGGAACCTAGCAGCGACTGGGTGTCAGCACATATAGAACTTCTTCGAGACGGTATCGGCGTGCTAAACGACTCGGTATCGACCGTCCAGCGACTGTTGGCCGCGGTACTCGGGGATCTCGAGGCGCACCTCATTTGGCGAGGAGTGGAAGCTTTACAGGTTGACCTCGCGGAATTGCGTGAGCAACTCGAAGTTGAGCGAGAAGACATCGACCTACTCGAGGAATTGGAGTCGGTCGAATCGGCAACTGTATTCAATGACGAAGCGATCGAGGACCTGCTTGAGTACGAGGCGAAGTCAGAAAGTCTGCGTAGTTCTGTCCGGCGGTTGACGATCGGAGTGGGTGCGCTTGCCCTTACGCCTGATGAGGATCACCGGGGGGTTGTCCGATTTGGAAACGCGCGCAACATTGGTCTCACTGAGGATGAAGCGCGTGTGCTAGAGGAACTCATGGAGCCAAAGGCTTTCGAACGATCTGTGGCTCTAGAGCACTCGGGTGTGACGCCATTCCGTATTGGCGATCCACTCGTCGATTGGCTCCAACAGCACCTAGTGGTGGACGAACGGGGGCGTGCCTCTGCCATCGCTCGACCCAACAGCGAGATTTCTACTCCTGCGCTGTGGCTCCACTGTGAGTTCCTCATCGAGTTCGATCCAGGTCAAGGCGGAGTGGATGACTGGCCGAGTCGTCGGCGCCTTGCTCGTCGCGGCGAAGCCCATCTACAACCAATTCGACTAGACACCTGGACTGATCCAGTCGGCCGCGCTCCGGACAACGTCATCGACGCCGTGTTGGGCAAACCATTCGACCGAGATCGTGACGCGATCCTGCGAGGGGCAAGCTGGCAGTTGATCCTCGATGAGATGCCAGCGTGGTCGACGCTATGCGAACAAAGCGCGACTGTCGCATGGGCAGAGGTCAGAAATGACCGGACATTAGCATCGACGCTACATGCAGCCTTGAATGCTGCGGATCAAGACAGCGCCAGGCGTATCGCGATATTGGAAGCGCGTTCGTTGCGGCTGCCTACCGGTTCGGAGCGAGACTCGGCTGAGTTGGAATTGCAAAGGGAGAGGGCGACCGCGGACGCCATCCGGGCTGGGATTCAGAACCCCTCTATACGGATGGTGGCGTGCGGAGCTTGTGTGCTGTGCCCTGAGGAGTACTTCGAATGAACGAAGGTCAAGAATCGGATGTAGTGGAGTTTCTACGAACTGGTACTACCGAATTGGCCTTCACCGATGACGTTCACGCCCGCATCGCGAGTGCCGTCCAGGATACGGATGCGAGCGACTTAGACAGGGCGGTGCTTGTTCGCCAGTTGCTTCGGCGATGGTCGCTGCGAGACGGGCGCTCGGTGCCTATCGAGTTGGCTCAAGTATTGACAGATTCCGTGCGCAAGGTTGCGGCTCGGGTGGGCCTGCGATGCCTTCCCGACGGGATGTGGTTGGCGGATCCATGGAATCCGGAGTGGTTGGGCCCAAACGGAGTCCCCGATGCCGCAGCTGCTGCCGGCACCGAAGTGGGCGCTCGGTTTCGCTCGGCGCCGATAGCTGCTGATCCATTCTTTAGTTCCAGCACGGGGTTCGATAATTATCGGACACCGGGCCAGCGTGCGGCATGCCGAGCTGTCGTCACTGCGCCAGAGGGTTCGACGATAATCGCAATGTTGCCCACTGGATCTGGCAAGACAGAGGTAGCACTCTGTCTGGCAGATAGAGCGACACGCGGACTTACGGCGATTGTTGTCCCTACGGTCGCGCTTGCATATGACTTCGAGCGGAGGTTTCGCGATCACTTTGTGAAGCGAAATCGCAAGGTAAACCCCTTGGCGCTGCATTTTGCGTGGACCGCCAGTACTGATGACCCAACCAGAGAGCAGTTGAGGCGGGCCATCATGAATGGCCAACAGCGACTACTCGTCACTTCGCCGGAGTCGATCACAAGGGCTCTACGCCACACACTCTTGGATGCCGCTTCTATAGGTCGATTCCAGGGATTTGTTATTGATGAGGCACATCTCGTCACACAGTGGGGACGGAGTTTCAGGCCGGAATTCCGGACTCTCGCGGATTTTCGAAGGGACCTGCTCAAAGCCGCCGAGGCTGGAGGCCATGCGCGGGCCATAACGTTACTTCTCAGCGCCACCCTTGGTTCCCCTGAAATGGAAGACCTAGTAGGGCTTTTCGGAGAGCCTGGCCCATGTAGTCCCATCGTCGCGAATGCTCTGCGCAGTGAACCGGAGATATGGATCGGACACGCGACGGACGTGGCAGAGCGCAATGAGTGGGTACAGGAAACGCTCGCGCACTGTGCGCGTCCCGCAGTCCTCTATGTCACGAGCCCGACTACTGCCCGCGACTGGTTTTCCGGGTTGCGCGAGGCAGGCTATTCAAGGATCGCGATGGTGACGGGGGAAAGCACTGCGGCAGAACGGGCCACAGTTCTTGATGGCATCAGAGCCAAGTCCGGAGATGGTGAGACGGTCGATCTAGTCGTCGCAACTTCCGCGTTCGGGTTAGGCATCGACTACTCTCACATTCGAACCGTTATACACTCGTGCCTTCCGGAAACTGTTGATCGCTGGTATCAGGAATTGGGGCGCGGTGGGCGTGACGGTGAGGTGTGCGGGGCATTTCTGCTGACAGCCCCGGGCGACGACAACGAAGCGTCAAGTTTGGGCGTAACCGTTCTGACATCGAAGGTGGCGCGCAAACGGTGGACCGACTTGTGGCTGAGCAATGATCAGAACCTGTGGATGAGCCTCGGCGAGGCGGCGTAGGAAAGGGCGCACCTTCCCGAGGATGATCTG
>NZ_JBJIAL010000092.1:0-4979 GCF_045310895.1 Mycobacterium sp. SMC-18 | reverse complement strand
GGCACCGACACGGCCTGAACATCTCCGCCCACCTCAGCCCCGTCCCCGAATTCCCACCACCCCAGGGGACTTAGCCGAAATCGATGCGGTCCAGCAGCGTCCCTGCGTCGGACTCGGACTTATTCTCGGCCCACGCTTTCTCAGCTTGGTCCCACCACGACTTCAGTCCCGGGTGGTCAACGACTGCCGCTTCCTCCAACACCCCGTCGTCACTGATCGCGAGTAGTGTTCGGCGCGGCTCCAGAGTGCGGAACGGAAGCGTGGTCAGGCCCAGATACGTTGGCCGAACGAACCTCGTCTCGACTGTGGCGGTGATCGCCGGCAACTGTTTCCACCGTTCGGGCTCGTAGACGCTTCGGTTCGATGACACCGAAACGCGGCCCGCGCCCGCGCCCAGTGGACCTGCCGGAGCCTCGCGTACAAACAGTGCCATCTGGGGAGCGAGCACGGCGCCCTGCCGGAACTGCGACTTGTACGGGGACTCCGGGCGCACCGCTCCGGCATCGTGCGCAGCGACGGTGCCGGAGCCGACGGTGATCTTGTCCTTCGCTTCGTCCCACGGAATGTCTGGTCGTGCAAGGTATCCCGTCCACGTTACGGTCTCAGCGTCGATCGGAGTCGCTGATGAGGACCTCTCGCCGTGGATGACGCAAGACACCATGGGGAATCCGGTGGTTGCGCGTGCGAGGTCCCAGCTGAGCCCGAATTTGACGGCGAGGTGCTCGGAGTTCCTCGTCATCCACTTGCCAGTGCGGAATCCGGTATGTGGCTTGCGCGTCAGGATGCCGTAGGGCATCACAAACGAGAACGCGCCGCCGGGGCGGAGGTACAGCTCCACAGCCCGTACGACGAACAGCGTGGACAGGTCGCGGCTGGCCGCTCCTAGGCCGCCGGTGAGCAGATTGCGCGGCTTGGCGAGCTTCTTGTAGTTCTCCTGCATTGTGGCGGTCATCTTTGCGTACGCCAGCCACGGCGGATTTCCTACGAGTACGTCGACGCGGTTGTCCGGCTCGGCGAGCCACAGGGGGCGGATGAGGTTGCGGACGTAGTAACCCCAGATGTGGTCCTTGCCCGACTTGTGCAGCGCCCGCATGGTCGCGAAGGTGGCGCTGAGAACCTCTGCCTCCTCAGCGGTCACCTTAAAGCGCTTGAGGATCGGGTCGATCAGCGTCCCGTTCCTCTTGTTCGTTGAGTCGAGCGCGTTGTCGGCCATCTCCGACACCAGGCGGTCGAACCGGCCGGCGTCACCGAGGATGCTGCGCGGGAAGACCAGATCGTCACCGAACAGGACACCGCCTCCGCCGGCGATGATGGAGTCCCCCTCGGTACTGATGGTCACCCGGTCCACGCCTCCGATGAGGTCCCGGCTCTGCTCCCACTGCATCGAGTCACCCAGATACACAGGGATCGCGATGGGACCCCTGTCATCGTCTCGGAGCCGATTCAATCCGATCGCCAGGACGTAGGTGACCCTGGCGAGGGTCACCGCGACCGGGTGAACGTCCATGCCGATCACATTCGCAGTTACCTCGTGCACCGCTGTCGCCGTTGGCGTTCCCGACTTCTCCGCGGTCTCGAGGTAGCGCCGGATGGCGTGGAACAGGAATGTCCCGGAGCCGCAGCTCGGGTCTGCCACCCGAGAGCCTAGGGGGTCGGTCACGGTCGCTTCGACGACACGGTCGGCGAGCCAGTCCGGCGTGTAGTACTCGCCCAGCCGGCGGCGCTCGGTGGGGGCGATTACCGATTCGTAGAGGATCTTCAGCACGTCGTGTTCAACCTTTGTCCAGTCGAACCGTGCGATGCGCCTGCCGAGTTCGACGACGAACTCCTGCCCGCCCTTGACTTGCACCACCCAGTCGAAAAAGTCTGCCTCGACGACGCCGTGGATTTGAGCCTGTTGAAACTCCGACCCGGATGTCAGTTGCATGGGCGACAGGCCACCGCTGGGAGATACGTCCCAGCCGACCGCGGCGTGGGCGATCAACTCAGCGGTGATCACCAGCAGTGTGTGGTTGATGAATAGGTTCGGGTCGTCGACGAAGTTCTTGCCGAACGCGGTACGCAGCAGCTTTGCCCACAGTTCTCGCTTGAGCTTCACCTCCGGGTCGTCGACGTTAGCCTCGAAAAGCGCGGCCAGAGAAGCATGGTCGAGCCGGTGGCCCGGGGAGTCGGCACCCAACCGGTCCTGGATCTCCTGCGGGGTTGGTTTGATCTGCTCCCGTGTCGCCATCACCGATTCCAGCCAGACAAGAAGCTGAGCGACGTCGGGTGCGCTGGGGTTCAGGACCAGCTCGGAGACGAAGACGAGAGCGTCGCCTTCCAGGTTGTAGAGCATCCAACCGGTGCCGTCGGTGAGAATGCCGACGTAGCGTGTGCCCAGCTCTTTGTGCCGCTGTTGAACGTAGCCGGCGAGCTGCTGTTCGTAGTCAGCGAGGTTGCCGACGGTGAGGTCCTTCTTCACCTCGATCACGACGTGCCCGGCCTCGATATCGATACGCCGTCGTGTGCCGTCAGCGACCTGGGATTCGATCTTCACAACGTCGTCCGGATCGAGTCCGAGACCGGCGGTGGTCAGCAGCATGTAGATGTCCGCCTGGGTCTCGGCCTCCGCGCGGATCGGCTTGCGGCGGGCGAGGCGGCCGACGGTTTCGTTCACGAGTTCGCTGGGCACGTGACGACCATATGCAGTGGTACCGACACCCGTGTTGATAGTCGACTCCCGGCGTGGCACACCCCGGCGCGCCTTCTTTAAGCAATGCAGACTGCCGCACAGGCGGAAGGTCTGTTGCGTCGTATCTAAACCGGCCGGCAAGCAGGGAGATCCTCCCGAGGTTTGCTGTTAGCGAACACGCTGCATGTTTGCTGAAATTGACGCTACGGTGATCGAACCGCTGGGGAGGCGGGGTGAACCGTTGGCAGGGGGTCGAGTGTCTCGAATCGAGTCTGAGGTGCTGCGCACGTTTATGCAGCGCCTGAACGAGGTCGACGAGGTGGTGCCCGCGGCGGTAGCAGCACAGCTGGGCGCGTTACTCGGTGCCGACAAGTTGCCCAAGGCTGACGTACTGGTCGCGTTGTTTGCCGAAGAGACCGGCGACCGACGCGCGTGATCCAGATCAAAGCCATTCACGTTGAAGAGTTTCGCGGCATCCGGTTGCTGGATTTGCGACTAGATGGCCAGTCGTTCGTCGTTGCCGGGCCAAATGGCTCTGGCAAGAGTGGCGTCGTCGACGCGATCGACTTCGCGCTAACAGGCTCCGTTGCTCGACTGAGCGGCGCGGGCACCGGTGGAGTCAGCTTGGCCAAACACGGCCCGCACGTGCACCAACGCGACAACCCTGCCGCCGCATCGGTGGCACTGACGATCGTGGACAGCGCGAGTGGCCAGACCGGCGTGCTGACGAGGTGCGTGAAGACTGCCGCAACCTACAAGCTGGAGCCCGACACCCCCGAACTGCATTCCGCAGTGGATTGGGCTGCCCAGCATCCCGAGCTGATTTTGTCGCGGCGCGAGGTCATCAAGTACGTGTACACCGAGCCGGGTAAGCGCGCTCAGGAAGTGCAAGCGCTGCTGAAGCTCGACCGCATCGACGAGACTCGCCGGCTCTTGCGGACCGCGATGACTAGGTCCGCCAGTGACGAAAAACAGGCGACAACCGAGGTTGGCAACGCTGAGGACGCCTTGCGCCGTCATCTCGATCTCACAACGCTGCTGGAATCGCAGGTCCTCGGCGCAGTCAATCAGCATCGTCAGGTCCTCGGGATTGCGCCGCTGGACTCGCTGCAGCCCGACACCGACTTAATCGTCGGGGCTCAGGTTGCCGGTGAGCATTCCTCCTTCAACAAAGCTTCCGCACTCCAAGATGTCAACGAGCTGAGCGCCTTCGCTACGGATCACCCAGAGTTAGATAACGCCGCCCTGGACCTGGCGCAGGCTTTGGCCGAACTGGAGGACGACCCGAGCATTCTCCACGCCCTCACCCATCGCGAGCTCATCGAGGCTGGGCTGCCCCTGGTCACCGAGGCCGCGTGCCCATTGTGCGATCAGCCATGGGAGGACGCCGAGACGCTCCGGCTGCACCTGCAGGGCAAGCTGTCGCGCTCGGAGGCGGCCAAGACGCTGGAGCGTCGGATTCTGCTTGCGGCAGCGCGGTTGAAGGGGCAGGTGCAACGGGCAGAGGCGTTGATTCGCGCCGCCCAACCCCATGCGCTGAAGGTGGGACGTAACGACGACCAAGCTGTGCTTGTCGACTGGCTAGCCGATCTGGCCGCTTTCGCCGCCGTACTGGACCATCTAACGACCATCCGTGAACAGGCGACGCGAGTCGGCGCCAACCCATTAGCCCTTCCCCCTGGGTTGACGGCCCTGCTTGCCGGGGTGCGGCAAGATATCGAGGCGCTGCCGGACCAGAGCGCCACCGCCAACGCTCGCAGTGCCCTGACAGTCGCTCATGAACGGTGGACCCGGCTGCGCCAGGCCCGGGCCACACACATCAAAGCAAGCGCAGCCCACAGCACCGCCAAGGCGGTCTACGAGATTTACAACGACGTGGCAGACACCGAGCTGACCAGGCTTTACACCACCGTGGAACACGACTTCAGTGACTATTACCGCCGCATCAACGCAGACGATGAGTCGTCGTTCAAGGCTGGTTTGGCTCCGTCGGCTGGGAAGTTGGATCTAGAAGTCGATTTCTACGGACTGGGCATGTTTCCTCCAATGGCCTATCACAGCGAGGGCCATCAAGACGGTATGGGAGTGTGCCTCTATCTGGCGCTCATCAGGCAGCTCCTGCACGACGACTTCCGCTTAGCCGTGCTGGATGACGTCGTTACCTCCGTCGACACCAATCACCGACGGCAGTTCTGCAGTCTGCTCAAGGACGTCTTCCCTGACGTTCAGTTCTGTCAACGACGGTCGAAAATTGACCCCGTAGCGTCGGTTGAATTTTGACCCCCTTGGTTGTGGTTACTTGCTGGTT
>NZ_JBJIAL010000091.1:0-5157 GCF_045310895.1 Mycobacterium sp. SMC-18 | reverse complement strand
AGTACTCCTGCTGATGTTCGGTCACCAACCGCACCGCACGGTCACGCAACGCAGGATCGATCTTCTTGGGCATGCTGTTCATCCTTCCGGACTCAAACAGCAGCGGCATCAAACCTGGGGCGGTTCACAGATGATCTCGTCCGGGATCATGCGGTTGTTCCCAGGTAAGATTCCAGCTCTTGACGGACGACGGCTCTACCGCGGTGCAGGAGCACCCGCTGGTTGGCCGCAGTGATGTCCAACAATTGGCATACCTCCTCGGAACTGAACCCTTGCACGTCACGTAGTTGGACCACCTCACGCTGGCGCTCAGGCAACCGGCGCAGCCCCGCGGTGGCGACTCGAGTGAGTTCACCGCTGAGCAGCGATCCCTCGGGGGTCTCCGGAAACGGGGCGGGCGGTTCTTTCCAATGTCCTGGGTAGGGGTCCCCGGCGTCACGGAATCGGTCGGGATCGACGGTGCCGCCGGTCAGGACGCGTACCTCGGTGTCGGTGTGACGACGTTCGGCCATGCCGTGCTTTTTGGCGACATTGATCAAGATGGAGAAAATCCACGTCCGCAGGGAAGCTCGGCCCTCGAACCGATCGATGCCCTTGAAGACCGCGATCCACGTTTCCTGCACGACGTCTTCTGCTTGTTCGCGGCTGGAAACGTATCCGCGAGCTACCCGCAGCATTGAGGGCCCATAGAAGTCGAGGAGCTTGCCGAACGCCTCGCGGTCGCCGTTGCGCAGTTGTTCAGCCAACAGTGCTATGTCCGCCGGTTCCTGCATGTGGGTATCCCTTCTCGGTGGTACACGGACGACCGCGCAGCGACCCGCCGCTCATTCTGCGCCGTATTCGCTGAGTGAACAGCGCGATAGTTGGCTCACGTGGGATGCACCCGGTACCGGCTACGGGCTCTTCGCGGGGATGTCGAAGAAGGGGAACTCCGCCGAGATGTATCCGCGGTCGGGCTTGATGCCGGTGCCGAGGGGCGAGTTGGTGAGCAGGGACAACATGTGGTCCATGACGTTGTCGGCCAGTGCGCGGCCGTTGAACCCGGTGTAGTCGAACGATGCGGCGCTGCCCATCACGTAGGGCAGCGCCAAGGGGCCGAACATGTCGACGACGCGCTGGGCGTAGACCTCAGGGTCGGGTGATGTGCCTGCCAGCTCGACGTATTTGGCGACGGTGGCACGGGCGCTGGCCACGAAGGCCGAGTCGTCCGCCGAGGGTGCGCTGCGGTTGAAGGCTTCCTTCAGCTCGTCGTCGCCGAGGAAAAGGTGGGTGAACAGGGGCAAACCCCATCGGGCTACCTGCTGTTCTGGCGCGTGCCCGACCAGGGACACGGTAGCCCACGCGTGGAGCAGACCCGAGGTTCCCAGCATGGTGTTGGGCACCTCTAGGACGATGACGCCCACCGTTCTGCCGGCGAAAAAGTTCACGTGACTGTCGAACGCTTCGGGTTGATAGGAGTCGCGCATGAATGCCGCTTGGAACTCCGCCACGGCAGCGGCATCGCCGGCGAAGACGTCGTGGGCGACACCGGCGAAGACTCGCACCCCGCCATTGCCGAAGACGGTCGAACCCGTGGTGCCTGAAGCAATCACCTGGCCGGCTGCGCCGCTGGTGGCGTCAGCGCCGGTAGCGTAGCGAACCTCTACGCGTTGAGCATGCGCCTCGCCGTCACCATCGGCGACGTGGACGACGTCTCCGGCGCGGATTTTGAACGCGACATCTTCGCGGCGATCCCCGTTGGTGTCGACTCGGAAGGCGTAGAGAGCTTCATCCCGGAAGGGTGCGAACGTGTCCAGGTCAGCGGCGGGGTTGACGGTCATCGCGAACACCGTCGTGTCCGCGGTGCCGCCGAACAGGTAAAAGTCGCACAGGTTAAGGCGGGGATCTTCTTGGGCGGTAGGGGTGTCGAAGTGGTGGGACATAACGGCTTTCCTTTATTGCACGCAACGTGTGCGACGTTTGTAGGGTGAGCTGGCGAAGGGACGAAGTTGGTGTTTGTTGCGCAGTACCGAACTTTTTCGAAGAGCTGCATTACGCCGAGGGCCGGCGGTAACCGTCAGCTCATTGTTCAAACGGCGTGAGCTGGAAGATGTCGTCGCGGGCGAAACGTTCCGCTCCGGAACGGATTTCGCGCGCGCCCCCGCCCTAACCGGTCACGCTCTTGGTCGTCGCACCAAATATCGCGCGGCGTGAGCGGAGCAGTCCGGCCGCCAGCAACGCGCAGAACGTGTACGGCATCAGCATGAAAGGCTGGCCCGTATCGAAGAAGAATCGAGTGGCCATGACAGCATCGTGCAATCCCACCCATACGAAACTGAATGCGAGGAACCACCACGCCCATCGGTGTCCGGCGCGCAATCCGAACCGGGAGATGACAAGAACACCTGCGGCGGCGGCGATGATGTTGACACCACCGACTGAGCCGTTGGTGTCCAGCCAGGCCGCAGCGTCGTGGGTGAGGCTGGCGTGGGTGAAGTCTAGGGTTCCGGTGCCCAACCAGTAGGGCGAGTTCGCGCGGACCGCGGAGATCCAGGTGACGGCCAGAATGATCAACCCGGCGGTGATCGGCACGAAGCCCGCGGCGAAGGTCAGTCGCCATCCAGGCACCGGAACGATCGGAGCGTCGACGGGTCGGGTAGCGGGGTGCCTGATGGTCATGAGCGTTCCTTTGGTCGTCGAGCCTTCGAGGTTCATTGGTGCGATGGCGGTGAAGGTGAGTGTCGGAACGGTGGCGAACCGTTACAGGCACTTCGGACAGATCGACATCGAGGACACAACGCACGCCATGTTGGTGCGGCTGCCGTCATGAGGCCCCTTCACGCCGTCGGCACGCGGCACCCAGGGGGCGTGCCCACAGCAATGTACTACACAGTACAGTTCTGCGGTGGGTTGTTCGCCGTTGTTGACACTCGGCGAGTCCTCCGTGAGAGCGACATGTCGACGCGTGCAACATGTCTGTTTCCGGTCGTCGCGGGATCGGCTCTAGACCCTTGACGGTGCCTGACGGCAGCTGCACCCTCACTGAGGCCGGCGAATCGCGGAGGGTCGAGTGGCTAAGAGGGAACGTATCCTGATCAGATGGCAGCTACGCGGACGCCCGAGAAGTCGTCAATGGGCGAGAGTGCGAGGTCGCTCTCCCCGCGTGGGCTTCGTAGCCGTACCGCTATCGTCGATGCGGCCGCGACCATGATGAGCCGAAGCGGAGTGGCGTCGACCAGCCTCGACGAAGTTTTGGCGGCAGCGGGCTGCGGTAAGTCGCAGCTGTACCACTACTTCGAGGACAGGGCCGACTTGATCCGCGCCGTCATCGACCGCCAGGTCGAACTGATCTTGGCCGCGCAGCCAGCGATCCATCACACCGACTCCTGGGCGGGCCTGCGTCGATGGGCCGACCAGGTGGTGCAGAGTCACGGTGTGCAGGACGGGCCCTTGGCCTGCCCGCTCGGTACCATGGCCGCTGAATTGAAGAACGACCCCGCCTACCTTCCGCATTTGGACGCCGCCTTCCGGCGTTGGGAAGAGCCGCTGGCGGGTGGCCTGGAGGTCATGCGGGAACGCGGTCAGCTCACCCGACAGGCGAACCCTGCCCGGTTGGCGCAATCGATCGTCGCTGCCGTGCAAGGCGGTCTGTTGATGGCTCAAATCCACGACGATCACACGGTTTTCAAAGACGCTGTCGACAACGCCCTGTTGTCGCTGCGCCGCAAGGCCATACCGCGGCAGCGGACGCTGAAGACGAAGAGCTGACGCAGCCGCCGGCCGCGTCCAGTGTCGGTGACGGCCGCCCTCGGCGGATGGGCCCGATGTCTGTTTCACACCTGGTAGCGCCGCAAGGCTGCCACTGCGTCCTCGAGTACGTCGCGCATGACCTCCATGCGGCCGTGCACTGAGGCGAGCAGGTAGCCACCCTGCAGGGCCGCGAGCAGGCTCGCGGCGAGGCGGTCGGGGTTGGCTTCGGCGTCGAGTTCGCCGCGTTCCTGGATGCGGTGCAGCCCCGCGGCCAAATGTCCCTCCCAGGTGCGGAAAGCGGCGTCGAGCGCGGGGCGGTGGGCCGGGGAGTCCTTCAGCTCTGTCGCCAAGTTGCCCAGCGGGCACGCGAACGGGCCGTCCTTGGCAGGTTGAGCCGCCATGACGCGCGACACCCAAAAGTCGAGACCGTCCCAAGATTCGATTGCGTCGGCCGCATCCTGACCACCCAGGACGACGGCAAGTTCGCGATCGATGACCGCACGCACCAGGTCGGCCTTATCGCGGAAATGGCGGTGAACCTCGCCGACCTCGGCGCCGGACGCGTGAGATACCTCGCCGATAGTGGTGGCCGCGACACCGCGGGCATACATCATTGCCGCCGCAGCCTCGACGATCACCGTGCGGGTGCGCCCGCGATGCGCAGTCTGCGCACCGCGGCAGACATACCTACGAGGCGAAAAGTTGTTCACGATTAGTCTCCGTTCAGCTTGCACAGTCTGGTAGGCGGCGCAGCAGTGCGCGGACCAATCCTGTTTGGTTCAGAGCTGTTCTGCATATATGCGTCGCGTCCCCGCCCGAACGGGACAGCGCGGGCGTCATGTCTAGAAGACGTTCGGGTCGGAACAGGCGTCGGGCACGCAAAGGCGCGTCGTAGAAGCCCCCTGCTGGGGCATTTGAGCGCTAGGAGGTTCGCGCTGAGGCCCAATGCACGACCGCCGTGACTGCTACCGCCATGAGCGGCGGCAGGTAGCCGGCCAGCAGTTGTAAACGCCATTCGGTGATGACGGGTGCGCTGGCGGCGCTGGTGATGGGCGGAATGCGGCCTTGCGACGGTGACGCGGTCATGGGTTTTGCTCCTTTGATGTTGTCGCTCGATCACCCGGGCGGGGCCCTTCCGGCGTTGCACGGTGATCAGACGCAAGTGAGTGTCCGGATGGGCGGTATTCGTTACACGGTTGACCGGGGCGCCTCGTGGATCGGCGTGGGGACGACCGACCGGCGGCAACGTGTAACGCCCCGCCGTACCGATGACACACCGTTGTGCAACACGCCCTCAAAATCAATCAATGAGAAGGAAGTCCAATGTCGCTGCAAGCACTCACATCTCGTTTGGAGGAATTGTCAATACCTGTGGATCGGCTTGTTTCAGGCGACCTCCGTTCCAGTTGATTCGGTCGGTGCCGAGTC
>NZ_JBJIAL010000090.1:0-5474 GCF_045310895.1 Mycobacterium sp. SMC-18 | reverse complement strand
TTGCCATGGGGACATCCTTCCAGCCCGCCCATGCTGGGCAAGCCAACTCAGATGTCACCTATTCGTGCAGCAGACCCTTTCTCGGACTGCAGAATCCGGCCGAATCAGCCGGGTACTCGCGCTGACCAGACTCCCGCCGCCTTGACGAGAATGCCTCAGCCGCAACGCACGACGACTACCAAGCGAAGCAGATGTTGTCTTGATCGACGAATCTGCCACCTCAGATTGGACCACCAAACCCAAGTTGGATCAGAAGGTATTTGCCAGTAATTCTCCACCCGCACAGTCGATTCCCCCGACCACCGGTACGCGGTCAATGTCCCGCCTTTCACCGCACTGAAGTCGACGCATGCCGTGCGGTCGGTCCAGTCGAGACCATGCTCAGGTGTGCCCGTTCGCCAGTAGTGGCCGTACACAACCGGCACATCACCGCGGTAGACGTGGTCGGCGTTGGCGATCGAGAGTGACGGCAGCTCTGGGTACGGCGCCCCGTCGGGAGTCGTGAAAGTGCTTGTCATCTCGGCCAACTCGTTCAGCGTCGAGCCGGTGCTCCACCACCGAAGGCGCGCCTGTTCGCGGGTATGACCGTCCTTGTCCAGGTACGGCAGCTGGCCGTGATCGGTCAGACTCAACTCCGGTCCCTTGATGAGCGTCTCGATCGCTTCGTACAGTGGATGCCCCTTAGTCGATGCCGCCGCGAACTGCTTATCGTCACCAAAGACATTCGAACCCAATTCCTGCTCAACGACTTTCATCGAGGGCTCATGCCAGCAGGCATGCACAATTCGCACTCCCCCGAGGTCCAGCCACAGCGGGATGGTGCGGAACCAGTCCAGGTAGTACCGCTGTTGCTCGGCGCTCAACTGTTCCAGGAAGGCGCGGTGCTGATGGGCGTTCTTGTCCGAGTGCCGGCGCAGGTAGTCACCGTCAGCCCGTGGGATGGCGTAACAGATCGCATTGAACTCGTGGTTGCCCATGGTGATCTGCGCGCTGCCGACGTCGACCATGGCCTTGACAGTTTCCAGGACGCGCAGCTGTTGCGGGCCGCGGTCGACCAAGTCACCGACGAACACTGCTTGCCGGCTGGCGTGCCGGTAAGCGCCGTCGGTGCGGCGATAGCCCATGGCATCGAGCAGCGCTTCCAGCGGCTCAGCGCAGCCGTGAATATCACCGATGACGTCGTAGCCAGGCACGAACTGATCATCGCACCTCACGTCCTTGTATTCCCATTACCGGCAGGGTGTAGAAACGCCCGGACCACTGGCTGGGTGTCGGGGCACATATTGAGCGACGCTGCGGCGACGATGATGCCGGTCTCGTAGTCGGAGTATCCACCCCGCGCCACGAAGTTCAGCGCCGCCGGCACCCCGGCACCGGATCGCATCAAGCGGCAGGCGAGCTTGCCCTGGTCAATGACATCGGTAATCGACGCGTAGAAGACACCGTTGTTGTCGAGGTCGGCGACGAAGTCGTACTGATCGGCGTGAGCCGGCGCTGCGGCGATGAGACCGATGAGGGCCAGGCCGCAGGTGGCGAGCAGCCGGTCAAGGTGAGTGGTCATCAGGGTCTCCGTTCTTCTGCGAACTGCCCGCCGGCTGCGAGCCCTACAGAATGACAGCGGCCACCGACAAGTTCGGAGGCTCACGCGAGCCGGGCACAAGACCGCACGGGAAGTGGCAACAAGAATGCGTGCTCGACGCATCGATCCTCTGCTGCTTGGGCAGCGCGTGGTCGCAATATTGGAAACGGGCGCGCGGGTTGCAACGTACAAGTTGGCGACGTTGATGGCACTCATCGATCACTGCATCGAGAACTTGCCGCAATACCCGGCTGATCCGCTACCAGTACCCATCCCCGCGCTCGCGCACAGGGTCATGGAGTTGTACTGGCGCCAGGTCCGGCCGTTCGAGGGGCATGATCTACGCCAGTCGACTCAGGAGCGCGAGCGAATTCCTCGCGCGGTCCGAGCATTACGAGATGCCGCGCATGGGTCGACGTTATCGATGGCAATGACGTCAGCACCCGACGTCTACCGCGGAAGTATCGACGAGATCGGTCTGTGCCTGGCGCAGCAGCCGCTCTACCGATTGCAGCGACTGCCCGGCACCGAGACCAGCGAGTTGTTCCTTTACGACGACGGGTTTCTGCACTCGAATGTCTCCCGTCGAACCCTTCGCGAGCACGGTGATTCGATCGAACTGATGCCGGGAGTCGCCACCGGGCTCGCTCGGCTCGCCGGATTGCTCAAGCCGGCGCTGGAGATCATGTGGGTCGACGATGTGCGACGCATGAACAGGTTCCTTACCGCCGACGTCCCCGATATCGCGGGGCACCTGTTCGGGCGGGATCGCACCGCCTTAGCCGCAGTCAGAGGGCCGTTGAAGGACGCCTTCGGTCCGCACTGCTTCTATTGCAAACCCGTCTGCCTGCCGACAACCCCATCGATCACGTGCTGCCATGGTCACTGGTCGGGATCGACGGTTTGACCAATCTGGTGCTCGCGTGCTCTCGGTGCAACACAGACAAGCGTCACGCGCTACCGTCGGTCGCCATGGTGGATTGAGTGCTGGGTCGCGACCGAGACGTTCTTGAGCAGATCGCCGGCGAAATCCGTTGGCCCACTGAATACAACCGCGTTGAATCGGCTGGCCGGGGAATCTATCGGGGCCAGCCGACAGGGGTCGCGACGTGGTCCGGATACAAGGCAAGCACACGACTCGACATAGCGTTTGCGTCGAGTTGGATTGGGGCGGCGCCGAGTTAGCAGGGGAGGGTCCACCCTGCATACTCACATCGACCCGCGACAGCATCTGCCAAGGCGATGCAGAGGAGCGTATGCCGATCCCAATTTCACTCCCTAGATGTCTGTCGACTCCATATCACGGAGCGTCCAACTCTTGGCCACCGATCTCTGCGCGACAACTGGAGTGGTGATCGGGGACTTCAAGGCTGACCACAACCTGCGGCACCGGCACTCGGCGCTGGGCTACCGAACACCCGCCGAGTACGCTGCCGTCTGTACGTGCAGTCACACCCCGATGGCCTGCGAAATCAACTGAATCTGGATCAACAAACCCGACTCTAATTCCGGGTGGACTCAGAATCGGGGACTCGCCACTGTGTACTACGCTGCGCATACATGGTCAGAATTGGCCACGGACCAGCCCCCGGGGCCCCCGAGCCCAACCAATGCGTAATCGAATCACAGGTCGCCAACGCTATCGAGTTAGGACGGCTTCCAGCGCTCTCAGAAAGCCCGTTACGCCCCGTTGCTGAGGCAAGATTTGCCGATCCCTTGACCGCACAGCATCGATGCCTCCGGTCGCCTGATGGGCGGCATGCCAGGTATCTACGATGAAGTAATCAGCACGTTCGGCCAGTGTTCGAAGCCCGGGGGTGGCCACCTTGTCGTCATTGCCTTTGACCTGAACCGAACTCAGCTTCGAAAGTCGACCTGCCAGGAGTATTGCCGCACGCGGCAGCAATGAATAGAGACCCAACAGCTTTCCGTCAAGTTCAGACCACACGTCGCGTTCAGTATCTGGCATATCGAAATGTCGAGGCAGCAGTCCGAACTCTTCCGCCAATGACTCAATCTCAACTCGCTCATGAAGGCGCGCACGCCCATAGGACTGGCGCGCGCGCTCAATTGTGCTCACAGCGAATGCAGTACGCGCCACATCGTCGGGGCACGACGAATTCGCGGCAGCTTCCAGCACGCCGATCGCCCAACTGACTGCGACGGGTGAAGCAATCGTCGTCCAAATGTGAGTGGTCTGCTCCAGGACGGTGCGGTACTCGTCAGTGTTAGGACCACTATCGAGCCATGCAGAAAAGAGGTCCAGATACGCGCCACGGACCATTTCGCTGAAATTTTCTTGTTCCGCAAGGAGCAAGAGCACAGTGTGACAGAAATCGTTCGCCACCCCGCGCGAAAGCACCTCGGCAGCCTCATTGCACAAGAGATCTAGACAAGAACGAACCTGGTCATCGTTTACACCGCCAACGGCTTCAAGGAGTGCATCGCTGAGTTCTGCAGCCCCGCCGGCGGGAAGGCCACTGATCGGCGTCCACTCACATCGACGGTCTCGCATCACCGAACCGCCATCAGCCCAACGTTCGCCGGCAGCGAGTCGGCGCGACCATGTCAGCCATCCGTCGCATGTGTTCCCTATAAACTGCTCAAGCTCATCAAGGTCGCGCCGCTCGCGTCGACTGAGGTTCAACTTGCCATTAGCGTTGAACTCGCGAACCAACTCGAGGACCCGTGGTGCATCATTGGTCAGGCTGCCCTCCAGCACCGCCTGAACAGCAATGTCTGCCATCTCAGCGGTCGGTCGAGTCACGAAGTCTGTTACGACTTCACTGAACCGCCCCTGTTCGAAGGCTGCGGCGATCGGATCTTCTGCCGTAGCCGCGATATCAGTCAGGAATGAGGCTGTGCTCGGTACAGCTAACTCAGTGAGTTGAGTTCGTTCATCCAAGTCGACTGCCCGACTGAGTATTTCTTGTTGCCTGCCGACATCGTTGTCAGCTAAGGCAGTGAGAAATGCAACCGCCCGCCCCTCTCGGGAGGAGGGCACCCGAAGGACATGGAGCAATGGACCGAATATCTGCAATACTGCACGCTCATTGAACGCAGTCGAGATCGTCTGATGGCTAGTCCCAACGAGTTCGGTCCACCACACCATCTTCAGCAGAATTTCGGAAACAGCCTGTGGCTTACGCGATTTAAGCATCGCATCGATATGGGGCAGTGCCCGCAAATCATTCCAGCGACCGAACGCGCCTAGATACTCGATCCGGAGATACCGGAGGTTCTCCGCACTCACATGCCCGTTTAGCTGGAGGTCACCCAGGAGTTGACTAGCAGAGTGGTCATCCTTCGCCAGCAACGCCAAACGAAAATCCCGGAGTAGGTCCGTGTGTGCAGGTTTCAGATCGAGTCGCCGCCAAACGCGCCCACTAAGAGTGGCCACCATGTCCTCGAGTCGTGCCAGCATCTCGTCTGCGCCTATTTGGCCGGGGACTACACGGCGAAGGAAAGACGCACAGCGAAAGCCGACTGACCTCGAAGCCTTAGACAAGTCTTGCCGCAATCGTTCGGCAGGTACTGCCTCAACCGACACCAAGCTGGGGCCGAGAAACGCGATAACCGACTCCCTACCGCGTCGCTGCCCTTCTGTGTCCTCACTGAAAAGGTAGAACCCGTCACGCCAAGGTAGGATTATCCAGTCACTCGTGTTCGGTCGATAACGCGACGTTTGAGACTCGATTAGGCCCTCGATCCGGTCAGTTCTGGATCCAAATCGCGAGAGGTCGCCCACTAACTCGACAAGCGCCATTTCGATCGTCACAGCACACCGCCAAATCGGTCGAACGCGTCCATCCTTGCTTGTGAACCGTCCCGGGTTTCATGCACCCTCAGGTTTCTGTGATCCGGCCGGTCTACCGGTCACGAGTTGGGAATAGTA
>NZ_JBJIAL010000089.1:0-5748 GCF_045310895.1 Mycobacterium sp. SMC-18 | reverse complement strand
CGGCACCGACACGGCCTGAACATCTCCGCCCACCTCAGCCCCGTCCCCGAATTCCCACCACCCCAGGGGACTTAGCCAGGGCGGGTACGCGGCGCTGCCATCTACCCTGCCGGCCAGCATCGCAGCCTTTACGGAATCACCGTTGGCCCGCGAATGTTTCGGCGATCAGTTTGTCGAGCTGTACGCACAGCTGAAGAACGACGAATGGAACGCGTATGTCGACTGGTGCAAGGAATCCGGAACCGATCCCGCTGGTTCTGAGATCACCGCCTGGGAATTCCAGCAGTACTTCAACTGGTGCTGAGGGTGATCGACGAATGATGATGAACAGCAGCAGGCAGAATGCGAATTCGCTTGCGGTTCAGGCGATGTTCGCAGCTGACCCGGTTCTGGTGGGCGTACGTCCGGCCGGGGACGTAGTGCCCGGCATGGACTCGCAAACTATCCTGACCTCGGGGCCGCCGCTGCCTTGGCGAGAATACGGTCCCGGCCAGCGGCGAGCGATCCTTTATGGTGCCGTCTACGAAGGCTTGGCGGCAGACCCAGAGCGGGCGGCACAGCTGCTTGACCGGGGCGACATCACCGTTGGTGCTTGTCACGACCACGACTGTGTCGGCTCGGTGGCAGGCATCTATACGGCGTCGATGCCGGTGTTCGTTGTGCGCAACGCGGCCGGGAGCAACACCGCATACTGCAATCTATACGAAGGAAAGTCACGATTCCGCTTGAATTACGGCTCGTACGACGAGGGGGTGCGCGACGGTCTACGGTTTCTCCAGGATGTCGTGGGGCCGGTTATCGGAGCAGCCGTGCGGGCCTCAGACGGTATCGCCCTCAAGCCGATCATCCGTCGCGCCTTAAACATGGGCGACGAGCTGCACAGTCGAAACACCGCGGCGTCGCTGTTGTTCTCCCGAGAGTTGGTTGCACGGCTGTTCGACCTCGGCGCGGACGCCGATGTCAGTCGTGAACAGATCATCAAGGCATGGGAGTTCTTGTCGGAAAACGACTATTTTTTCTTGCGCTTGTCCATGGCGGCGGCGAAGGCTACCGCCGATGCCGCTGCGGGGATCGAGGGCTCCAGCATCATCACCGCGATGACGCTCGGTTCCCGCAATTTCGCCATTAGAGTGAGCGGCCTTGGTGAACAGTGGTTTACAGGTCCGATGCCGACGGTGAAGGCACAACTCTTCGACGGCTACACCGAAGACGACATCGAGTGGATCGGCGGCGAGAGCATGATCACCGAGACCGTCGGACTGGGTGGTTTCGCGCAGGCGGCTGCGTTCGCGCTGCAGGATTACCAGGGTGGATCGGCTGACGCGATGGTCAGAGAAAACCTTGCGATGTACCGCATTACGGCTGCGGAGAGTCCCGACTACCGGATCCCGTACCTCGGATACCGTGGCACGCCGACCGGTATCGATCTGTTCTCCGTGCTCGACACAGGTGTACTACCCATCATCGATGGCGGGCTGGCGGGCCGGGATGGTGGTCAGATCGGCGCCGGGCTTCTGGTCGCTCCGGTGGAGTGCTTCGCGGCGGCAGCCGAGGCGTTTACAGCCCGATATGCGGACCTCGATCGGCCGGTGACGGCATGACCGTGCCTCACCTGCAACGGCTGCATCCCGAGGCCATGGCGTTGCTGTCCGAGCTGGCTGAGAATCCGCTTCCGTCGAGTCGCGATCTGCCGCTGGACGAAGGCCGGCGCAACTTCCGGACGCTCTTTGGTCCTTTGTCGGCGACAGCGACAGGAGTTGAGTCTTGTGACGTGGAGATGGCAACCACTTCCGGCTCTCTGCCTGGCCGGCTATATCGGTCAACCTCGGCTCCGATGCTGCCGGTGATTCTCTACTTCCATGGTGGCGGTTGGGTTTTCGGTGATATCGAAAGCCACGATGGGTTGTGCCGGGCGCTGGCCGATGCGTCGGGAGCGGCGGTGTTCAGTGTGGGCTACCGGCAACCACCGGAGCATCCTTTTCCGGCTGCGGCTGATGACGCGTTTGCCAGCGTGCGATGGATTCATGAGCACGGTGCCGGGCTCGGGCTCGACCCCAGTCGATTAGTCGTTGCCGGGGACAGCGCCGGCGGCAACTTGGCTGCGTCGGCGGCCCTTCAGGCGCGGGACGAAGGCGGACCCGTGATCCGGGCACAGGTGCTGATCTGCCCGGTCCTGGATCCGGACTTGGCATCGGCCAGTGCAGCCGAGTTCGCAGCCGACCCATTCCTTTCCGCAGCGGAAATGCGTTGGTACTGGGAGCATTACGTTCAGGAGCCGGCGGACAGACGGTTGGCGTACGCGGCCCCCGGTATCGCGGATAACCTCGGCGGACTACCCGACACCTTAGTCATTACCGCAGAACTCGATATTCTCAGGGACGAGGCCGAGACGTTCGCCGATCAGGCAAGCGCGGCCGGAACCCAGGTCCTGCTGCATCGCGAACCCGCGATGATGCACGCGTTCCCCGTCCTGGCCGGTCGGCTTAGCGCCGGCCGGAATGCCATAGATCGAATCGGAAGCACGCTGCGTGCCCTCCTCGCCGACGACATGCAGATTGCTGCGGCCTGGGAGCAGGCCCGCATCTCAGAATTGGACAACTTGCAATGAAAAACGACCTGAAATTCGGATTCGTAGCCTGCGCCGCCGGCGTGCCCGGGACCACCGATGCGCGGCTGTACCGCGATCTGGTTGACGATTGCGAACACAACCTCGGGCTGGGCTACGAATCGGTCTGGCTGATCGAGCATCACTTCAGCGACTACTTTCCCACTCCGAGCCCGTTGCTCATGTTGAGCCACCTCGCGGCGAGATTCCCGTTGGCCGAGCTAGGCACCTGCGTTCTCGTGCTGCCTTGGCAGGACCCGCTGCGGACAGCGGAGGAGGTGGCGATGCTGAGTCTGCTTACCAAGCAAAAACTGCATCTGGGGATCGGCCGCGGCACCGCAAAGTACGAATACGACGCGTTCGGCTTGGACATGGATGCCAGCCGCAGTCTGTTCCGGGAACACTACGAGGTGATCGACAGCGCGCTTCGAGGCCAGCCGTTCCAGTACCAGGGCAACCATGTCACGATGCCCAAGCGCGTACGGCTGCGGCCAGAGGCCAGGGCCGAGAACGTCCAGTTCTACGGGGCCATCGGAAGCCCTGAGAGCGCGGGAATGATGGCAAATCTTGGCCTACCACCGATCTGTACGTCGGTGGGGAACCTCGATGCGCAGGTCGCCACTCTGCGGTCGTGGAAAGAAGTCGCTTCCACCCGAGGTGTGGATCCTGACAACGCCTTCCCGATCATGATCAACTGCATCATCGCCGACACCGACGAGCAGGCGATCGCTGAGGCACAGCAGCAGATCCCGGCGTTCATGCGGGCCCAGATCGACCACTACACGCCGCACGAGACCAACTGGGAAGACATTCCTAGTTACGCGGGATGGCGCGGGATGTTCGCAGGCATGAAACGGATGACGGACCCGGCCAATATCCCGGCGTGGACAGAGTGGCAGCTAATCGGCAGCCCAGAGACCGTGCGGCAGAAGGCGCAGAAATTCATCGATGCGGGTTTCAACCACTTTCTGTTGCACACCGCAACCCCGGGCGTACCGGTCGCCGACCGCCGGCGATGGCTTCGGCGGTTCGCGACCGAGGTAATCCCGGAACTCAGCGTCACTAACTGAATTGCGTTGGCACACAATGGCATATGCTGTCATCCGCTATTGTGTTTAGTGAACTACGTTGGGTGTTTCTCGCGATGGGCGCATCAGAGGCATACCCCGTGGGTATTCGTCGGCTACTCCCCAGCGTGCTGTGCCGTTGTCAGACATCTATGATGGCGCTGCCCGCATCAGAGTTTGAGACGAACAAGCCTGTGGCCCGGGAATATTGGCGTTGCAACGCCTAGGTTGACATGGGCGATCATGCCGGAACGACTTCCTCTGCGTATGTCGAAATCCGGCAGCGCAAGCGTTAGAATGTCGAATTGCTTAGGGCCGGTGAGATTTTCACGTCCGACTACGCATTTTCGCAGATGAGCTCGACTGCCTCGCGACGTAATGATCGCGAACACTATTCCCCATAGCGATCGCTTCGGAGTCGAGCTCATCTGCGCGGTGGCCAGCGCTGCCGGCATCTTGACTGTGTGAGGCCGGCCTAGACGGCGCCGGCCGCGAATCCGGGGCAGCCAGGACTAGAGATCGCAGTCTCGCAGTGCGCTGGTCGCGACTGTCTTGAGATCTGAGCCCAACTCCCAGCTCGGTCACCGATGCCGCTCGAAATTCACTGGTGGGCCACACCGGGCAAGCCGCACTCAGTTCCATTCCTCGGTGCCAAACATAGTGGACGACGTTTCCGCCATGCGATGTGACGCCCACACGGTAAAGTCCCCGGAACGGTCCAGCGTTTCAGAGATCGCCAGATCTTGGGTCAGGTTTGTGCCCCGACACGCTGCCCATGCGGTGCCGAACAGAGCAGTGGGCCGGGACGCCCAGCGGTGTGAGGGTCGCGCGGTCGACCCAGAGGGTGGTGGCATCCCCAGCTGTCGGCGTGTGCGCGACTTTCTCGCGGAGAAGTCACGAACGAGGTCGGGGCGAATCCGACCAATTGCGGATTGCATCCGTATTTGAGATATCCAGCTCCTGCCAATCGAGTGACAATCCGTAGACCGGTCCGTACTTCTACTGATTACATCCGCATCGGCTGGTCGCAGAATCGGAGTCTGGCAAAGTGCCACGCGGACCGATGAAAGCACGGATTGATGACCAACAATGCCGACCTCATCAGCACGGCGACTCCAGACGCCCGAGCGCTACGGGCGTTCTATGGCGGGATGCCCAGCGGCGTGCTCGCCCTCGCAGCGATGGTGGATGGAGCACCTGTGGGCATGGCAGTCAGCTCATTCACGAATGTTTCGTTGGACCCGCCGCTGGTTGTCGTGTCCATTCGAAACGAATCCGTCACCTGGCCTGTACTGAGCAGGGCCGCCGTGATCGGTGCCAGCATCCTCGCCGAACATCAGGGCGACTGCGGCAGGCGGTTGGCCGCGGATGACGCCAGCAGTCGGTTCGCGACCGTCGACTACACGGTTACCGATTCCGGCGCGATCGTCATCGACAACGCCGCCGGATGGTTTCACTCCACAGCGGGCGAGCCGATCAGCGCAGGCGATCACCAGCTGATTTTGCTGACCCTGCAGAGTATCTCGGTCGACACCGCCCGCCCGCCGTTGTTGTTCTTCCGCAGTAAGTTCGCGGGTCTGCGTGATGCGTGACAACTATTCGACTACCACCTTCAGCTGAGGAGCGCGCTATGTACTTACGTATCGACCTGGCACAGGTACCGCCGGCAGTTCAGTTACTTGAGCCGGATGATTTCAGTGGATTCAAGGTCACGGTCGACGTTCCCGAACATGCGTGGGTAGCACCTGGCACACTGGCCGCACTAGCAGGGCGCGAGCAGGACGATGAGTGGAAGCATCAGCTCGCCGCAATGGTGGACTTCGCCAGTAGCCGGGGCTGGATAGACGACACAGGTCGGGTTCGTGCGCACATCGACATTGTGTCGAATCATTAGATAAGGCAATGATTTCCGTCCCAACGCGCATGTCTTGCCCACACCATAGTGGCGACCTCATGGCGGTCGGAAACTGGACAAACGACAGTGGTTCTGACGGATTCACGGCTCTTCACAGATGAGGGTGTAGAGGTGGTTGGCGCGTCGTTGCCGGGATAGAGGTCGAGGTCTCTCGAAAATGA
>NZ_JBJIAL010000088.1:0-5851 GCF_045310895.1 Mycobacterium sp. SMC-18 | reverse complement strand
AATTATTCCTTGCAGGACAGGCACTTTCGCTTATCTACACACCCCCACAGTCAACATTCCACGAAAAATCCGGGCTAAGCGACATCGTTGTAGGGCTCATTGTCGTCGCGATCATGCTGAGCTGGAAACGAAGCCCGGCTCGGCTACAAATACTTCCCGGGCCGCTAGTCGCAATCGTCGCCGCGACGGCGATATCGTTCGTGCCGCCGCTGAACGCCGACAGAATCGAACTCAACGGTTCGATCCTCGACGCGATCGGCTTGCCGACTCTGCCGCACGGCACCTGGGTGCCGTTTGTACTGGCTGTGTTGACCATCGCGTTGATCGCCAGCGTGGAAAGCTTACTTTCGGCAGTTGCGGTCGACAAGATGCACAACGGCCCGAAAGCCGATCTGAACCGCGAGCTCATCGGTCAGGGCGCGGCCAATATGGTGTCGGGGATGCTCGGCGGGCTGCCGGTAACCGGCGTGATCGTCCGCAGCGCAACCAACGTGGCGGCCGGTGCACGCACGCAGGCTTCGTCGATTTTGCACGGCGTGTGGGTGCTGCTGTTTTCCGTGTTGCTGGCCGGTCTGGTGCAACAAATTCCGAAGGCCGCCCTGGCCGGGTTGCTGATCGTGATCGGTATCCAGTTGGTCAAGTTGGCACACATCCGGCTGGCCTGGCGTACCGGCGACCTGGCTGTTTATGCGATCACAGTCACCGGAGTTCTGTTCCTGAACCTGCTGGAAGGCGTCGCCATCGGCGTCGCCGTCACCCTCGTCGTGGTGTTGTGGCGGGTGGTGCGCGCCTCAGTACATGCCGAACCGATCGACGAGGAGCATCACGAATGGCGTCTCACACTCGAAGGAGCCCTCAGTTTCCTTTCCTTGCCGCGGCTATCGCGCGTGCTGGCCTCAATTCCGCGTGGCAGCCGGGTCACCGTGGAGATCACAGTCGACTTCCTTGATCACGCCGCATACGAGGCCATCGAGGAGTGGGCTCGGCGGCACCGCCTAGCTGGCGGCTCGGTTTGCATCGACGAAATCGGCGAGAGCGCGATGGCAGCGGCCACCGTAGGGCCGCCGATTCGCCGGTCGCACAGCGCGATAGCCCGCGGCCTATCGCCCTGGCGCTCTCACGGCCACCACCCAGGGGACACCGGTTCGATGCTCACCCCGGTGTTGGACGGCGTCGCGCGTTACCATCGCCGACACGCCCCGCTGCTTCGCGAACATTTCAACGAGCTGCGCGGCGGGCAGCGACCGCGCGCTCTGTTCCTGACCTGCGCAGACGCTCGCTTGGTGCCCAATGTCATCACCGCCAGCGGGCCCGGTGACCTTTTCACCGTGCGCAACCTCGGCAACCTCGTTCAGCCGAACGCCGCTGACATGTCGATGGAAGCCGCATTGGCGTACGGAATCATCGAGTTGAACGTCAACACCATGATCATCTGCGGCCACTCCAGATGCGGAGCGATGACGGCATTGCTCTCCGAGGCTGGCCATCGTGACGGCATTCCCCCCGCTGTCGCGGCATGGATCGAACAGGCGCTGCCAAGCCTCGACGCGTTCCGCGCCGGTCACCCCGTCGGCCGGGCGGCGGCCAGGCAGGGGTATGACGCCTGCGATCAGTTGGCAATGGTCAACGTCGCTTGGCAAATTCAGAACTTGAAAGTCCATCCCGTGGTGGGTCCCGCTCTGGAAGAGCAGCGATTGGATACATTGGGGCTCTTCTTCGATATCGCCTCGGGCCGGGTACTGCGTATTACAGAGAGCGACGTCGAAAACCTCGGCGCGCCGAACGACTGACTCTTCCAACAGGGTAAGTCCCTCGGGCCTCGACAGCGGGGTCTCCAATCGGTCTCACGAATCTGCGCCGGCCCGGATGATTGATCGCCGGGATGCGGTTGCGGGCCGGCGGGCCAACTCGGGCGAGGGTGCGGGGCGCATGGTCGCCGGAGCGATCGCGTGATTCGTCGAGGGACCGACCAAAGTCACTCGAGCAAAGGAATCGACGCGATGACCACTGGCCACAATATTGACAGGCCGGCTGTGCTGGCTGATCGACTCACCGCCTGCCGCCCCGATGTGCTGCGCGAGCTGCTGGCAACTTTCATCCACGCCCTGATGGGTCGAAGCCGACGCTCTATGCTTCTCGAAGAGGCAGCCTCGGCGAGGTGCTCTTCACCCCAAACATGAACGGACGCAGTCGTTCTTGTTCAAGCTCCTCTGACGACGACGGGGCTAACCTCAGGCGTGCGTTCCTGCGGCGGCACATGCCGTTTGGGCGTTGTAGGCGTCGTTGTTGAGCTCGGTGGCCACATTGTCAAGGGTGTCACCGCCGCGGCGGAGTCCCATGATCAACAGGAGCTTCGTCGCGTCCACTGACCATGCCCGCATCGGCGCGGCGATCTCGGGCTGCAGACCCGGTGTCGCCGCCGCGGTCATGGCCGCGGCCGCCGCTTCCCGCAGCGCGGTCCGAGCGGTCACGTTACTGTTCCTGACAGTCGGATCTCTGTAGTCGGGAAGGTCCGTACCTTCGGTGGCGTCGGCGAAACCCGAGTAATTGGTCGCGGCGAAATTCAGCGTTGTGGCGAACTGCTTGCAGGCCACCGCCGCCGCGGGATTGACGTTGTCCGAGGTCGGCGCGGGGACCGTTACCATACCCGGAGCCGGCGTGTCCGTCTGTTCTGCGTCGTTGGGGTCGGCGGATGCGGTTGGGACGACCGCTAGCCCGATGCCAAACGCGATGAGAGACGCGGCCAACCCGCGCTCGCAAACATGTGATGACCTCAACAATTCCTCCTGCCGTGTCGGCCTGATCGCGGGCGATGCCGCGCCACCGGACCAGCTGATCTTGCCCTCACCGCCATTGAGCGGCTCTCCGTGCGAGACCACAGCAGAGTCAGGCGAATACGAGGCCGCGGTGATCGACAGAGAGCTCTCATGATCAGGTTCAAGGCATGGTTGTATATATCGAATGGTCGAGTCTACAGCTCACCAAATGATGAACCGCCGCTCAACGCTGGGTGCCCGTGCGGCGTCCATTCGATGCTGTGGACAGCCAGAGGCGCTCTCGATGGGTATGTGGCATGAACTGTTTTCGGTCCGTTTACCGTTTGGACACTCGGCCACTCAATCATACGACGCGACAGTTCCCTTGAATTCGGACCACGAGAGGCGTCACCGCGACCATGCCGAATCGTTTTGCCACCTTGACCGCCGTCTGCATGCTGATCCCGGTTGGGGTTGCGCCACTCGCGTCGGCCGAACCGCCCCCGGATCCCGCGGTGGAGCCGGCGGGAAACGCCGCACCTCCACCCCCGCCGAACAACGGCGCCGTCCCGTCCGCGGCACCGGGGGTCTTGGATACCCCGGACGGTTGGCATTTGACGGTGTCCGCGGTGGCCGAGACCCAGCTGCCGGTGGCGCCGCTGACTACCTCGCTGGCGTCGCGCGAATACCTCGTGGGCGGCACGTTCGCCGGGGCGATCACGGGCTCGGGTAAAACAAAGCTGAACGGCGGAAAACTGGAGGCAGGCTATCAGATCGGCTGCGGCATTACGCAAAATGCTATCGAAACTCTTGTCGGGGCCGGTATTACCCCTTCGATCCGCATACCGTTTGCTGGCAACGATCCGTCCTTCGCTCCGAACCTCACATACCGGGGAAGAATAGACCTCCGTCCCGGCACCGTGTCCACGGTTGCGGTCGACGAGAAAGAGTTCGAGGGGAAAGAAACGCGGGTCACGATCACCGGTTTCCGCATTGGCGTCGACCAATGTGCCGGTCAGTCGTTCATCCGGTCGTACGCGACGTTGACCAGCTCGACCGAGAACACCGAGGACGTCATCACCTATCTCGGTGTCACCAAGGCCGTGTGATGCGGTTTCGCAAGCGCGGCTGTGCCGGCGTCGATTTGGTGCCGCCGCGAAAGCCGCTCATGCAGCGAGACCTCGTGGGTTCAGGGATCGAGGCGCCGGTTCGCCTCCCGCCGACACCGGCGTATCCGTCACCGTGGTCACGCCCTGAACTGTCCGCCGACGTGATCAATCGCGCAGTGACCGAAGCGGTCCCGCGGGTCACGGTGCGTCGCCGGCTGGCCGCGGCGCGATCAAGCCGCGCCAATGGTTCACGTGTGCCGTTATCCGGCGAATCCATTTCAGAAATGGCTTACCAGCTTGAGAGACGCGCACTCGATAGTTTCGGGTGGCAAGTGTTGTTCATCCGTTCACCGTTTAGATACCTGGTCCATCGATCATTCGGCGGAACAGTTGCTTTGGATTACGACGACGAGAGGCGCCCCCGCACAATGTTTTATCGTTTAGCCACTCTGGCCGCTGTTTGCATGCTGGTCTCGACCGGGACAGCTCCGCTCGCCGCGGCGGAGCCGGATCCCAACCCGCCGCCGGTACCCGTCGCAAACGCCGGTCCCCCGCCGGACACCGGCGCCGTCCCGTCGGAGCAGCCGGGAATCGTCACGACCCCGGACGGCTGGCAGTTGACGGTGGCTGCGCTGAACGAGACCCAGCTGCCGGTGGCGCCGCTGACTACCGCGCTGTCGTCGCGCGAATACCTCGTGGGCGCCACGTTTACCGGGTCGATCACGGGCTCGGGTGACACCACGTTGGACGGCGGAAAGCTGGAGGTCGGCTATCAGATCGGCTGCGGCATCGAACTGGATAGGGTCAGGCTGGCTGGCCAGATCGGCATTGGCACGTCGGGGTCGACGCTCGCGGGTCTCGTACCTACCGGCGCCTCGCTCCCGATCAGCGGTACGTTTGAAGTCCAGCCCAAGCCGGGCGAGGTGACCACCGTTTCGGTGACCAAGAAGAAGTTCAAGGCCCAGGATGCCCGGGTCACCGTCAAGGATGTTCACATCAAGATCGACGGCTGCGTCGGTCAGTCGTTCCTGCGGTCATTCGCGGTATTGACGAGTTCGACCGCGGACACCAACGACATCGTCGCTTACTACGGCGTCACCAAGACCGTCTGACATCAGAGGTGGAGCGTGGGTATCCGAGCCGAAGGAGACGCCAGCCATGAGTAGCCGAGATCGCGGGGCGGTCGCCAAGGACGTGATCGCGAGCATTGTGGTGGCCGGTGCGCTCGCCGTCGGTGCGGCGGTCGCCCACGCGGCGCCCGCCGCTGCGGACCCTCCCGCGCCGCCCGCTGATCCGGCGATTCCGGTCCCGCCGCCGCAAGGGCCGACGATACCGATCATCGGCGCGCCTTTAGGGCCTAGTGGGCTTTCGGGATTGGCGCAAATTGGGGCTCCTGCCGCCGGCCCTCTTGGCCTACCCGAGATGCCCGACCCGACCGTCGGCAACGACTTGATGCTGGGCCAGAACCCAATTCCCTCGCCACCGGGCGGCCCCCCAGGCACGCCGCCGAACCTCAACGCGTTCAACAACGCCTACCTGCTCCCGCAGAACGTCGATCCCGCAGCGCCCGGCCAGGGAACGATGTTCGGGGTGGCGCCGGGCGATGAGAATGCGGACATCTCCGGCTTGGACTACCTCAGGCGCCTGCGTGCGATGTATAGCGACGACCGTCTGAAAGGCGGGCTTCTCGGCCAGATGCCACTGGATCAGCTCGGTGAGCCGCTGCCTGGTACCGCGCCCCCGCCCGGTACTGCGATTCCGGCCGGGCTGGGACAGGTCTTGCCGGATCAACCGCCGATCGTTTCACCCGGGCCGCCGCCGGTAAGTCCACCGGGGCCGCCGCCGGCCGGTTAACCTCCGCCGGTCCGTGGTACGCGGACCGCGTCGACGGTCGCTTCGATCAGCCGGTCTAGCCCGGATTTTGCGTGGTAATTGGTGTGGGTTCGGTGTGATGCCGAGTTGTGTTGTTGGGTAGTGGTTTTCGTG
>NZ_JBJIAL010000087.1:0-5894 GCF_045310895.1 Mycobacterium sp. SMC-18 | reverse complement strand
ATGATCATCCTCGGGAAGGTGCGCCCACTTTCAGGCCGCCTCCTCGGGCCTCATCCACAGGTATTGATCATTGCTCCTCAGGATCACCGAAAGTACTTAGTACATCAATGAGTTCTTCCCGGCGCCATTGCGCGCCGACCGCACCCCAAGCAAGCAACTCAGACTCTCGGAGTTCAATGGCTGTAAGAGCGCGCTGGAGAGTGTCAATCATCGGCGTTCCCGCTGGGTGTGCCGGCAACCACTTTGAAACTGCGAGATGCGTTGTGCGACTGGAGCCACCCGACGACTTCATCCGTCATCAGAGCAAGAGAAGCCCCTCCGCGGGTTGCCGCCGCAAGGAATCGTCGTACCGAGTCCGGCTGAAGTCCTTGCTCGATCTGCTGGAGTATGGACTCTGCGTGCTCGAGCAGTTCTAGGGATCGATCTGTAGGAATGTCCGTTTGGTCGCGAGCCAATTGACCGAGGACAACTTCGAGTTGCTTCGAAAGCTCGCCAACGCCCGACACGTCGATAAGCGCTGTGGCGAGGTCGCGCAGTTCCGCGAGGTCGCCCATTCGTTCCGCAGCATATCGACGCCAGAATTCAACTAGGTCGCGTCTGAGCTCCGACTCGAAACGTTCAAGTAGTCGAACCGATTGATGCAAGGGTCGGCGCCCCAGACTCCTACCAGCTTCGCCGAGGTACTTCTTGACCTCGGGTGACGGAAGGCGTCCGCTCCAACCGAGTGGCTTAACGACCGCGGCAGCAGCAGCCAACTCGCTGAATTTCGCGACCAGCGCACCCAGGTGGACATCAAGCTCTTGTAGTTCCGAGAACTCCTGCTGCGCCTCGCTCTTACTGCTGGCCAACGCAAGTGCGTAATCGGTGTCAGCGATCCATGACACGGTTGGGGTCGTTGAGGTCACAGCGTGTTCTCCGGTTCGACGGACAAGAGGAGTGTCTGCAGCCTGGCGACTTGCATCTTGACGCCCGCTTTCAGGGCCGAAACGTCAACATCCCCGCCAGCAGATCGCTCACACTCGACCTTCGTAGTCTGCATGACTCGCTGAACAAGGCCCAACGAGTCAGCCAACCGCGCAATCTGACGTGCCGCAAATTGGTTGCGCACTACCGCACCAATATCACCTCGCGGAGTTCTGGGAGCTTCCATTGTTTTGAAGCCGGAAAGCGCCTCGATATGTCGCCTGAAGTTCCCTAGCTCATCACGCGGTCGGAAGAAACCAGCGATGCTAGCAGCCTCGCCGACTGCCTCTGCCTGCTGAGCTAAGACCGCTGGGCTTTGCCCCTCTAACAGCGCCTCGACAATAGCTAGGTTACCTGCGACATTGTCAGCTTCGTCAGCAGCAATTGCTGTAATCGCTTCGAACAGTCGCCGAGCATCACGAGCCAGCGTTGGTTCAGCGTCGGATTGCGCCACCCGTTGCAGCGAAAATGCGGGATCTTTCAAAAATTCCCTGATTGCATAGTCAAGCGGGTACACATCGATCAATTGGGCTGCACCGCGCGCGCCCTGCCTCACGGCCGCAAATTCGCCAACATAGTCGCTAACGGCGAGTGAACTGACGATGCGAGTCGCTGCCTCGTCCACTGCCGACCAAATTTCGCTAGGAAACCTCGCTCGTTTACTCGTCGTTCCTAAGGCGCTGGCCGTGGAGGAAATCGCCTCGGGATCGTGCCCAGACGCAGCCAACGCAACTACGTAGAGGCCCACTGCACTCTCTGCCAATCGAATTCCACCTGTTTGCGCGAGAAATCGATTCCGAACTTCTTTTGCCCAATCGTCGAGGCGAACATCAAGCGCAAGCAATAGTTGTTCGGGGCCGTACCCCTGAGGCCACTGCCACTTCGCCCGTGCCATATCGAAATGTCCATGGTCGCGGAACCAGCGTGCAGCAGCCATCACCAGAATGTCTTCGGAACTTCTGGTAAGGCGGAACCTCACTGACTCTGGCCCAGCCTTGGCGCCGCGTGCGCCGTCGATAGAAAACGACGTCGTGTTGAAGAGCTTGTCCAAAATCTCCTTCCCGCGGCCGCTATGTACGTGTATGCACAACTCATCAAGTTGCAGTCGATCCTTGGTGAGGCCACAGAACGTTGATCGAAGGATGTTAATTTCATCCTCGGGGAGTTCCTCGCCGTTCTGCCATTGAAATAGCGGTAGCAGTTCATTCTCAAGCTGCGTTGTTTCTGTCGTCCGATGCGTTTCCTGAGAAGACTTTTCCCTGCCTGGTGGTGCACCAGGCGAACGGTTATGGGCAGCGGTCGAGGGCGCCTCGATCGCGAAAGCATCAAGGATCCCGGACTCAAGCGGCGATTCGTCACCCCAGATAACTAATGCGCGATAGGTCCGCTCTGGGTCCGATGATGGGTTCGATTCTAATAGGGCAGGTTTCGCCATGCGAGTCCTGAAGTCGAACTGATCTTTTGCGCGTTCGTGAGGATAGCTGCTGTTTGCGATGTGCGCGTCAGCCTCTGCGAGGATCTCCGATATGCATTTGTCAAGTACCTCACGCGGAGTGGCTGATTCACCGATACGCCGAAGAGCTCGTGAGAGCGCTTCCGTGTTATAGGGATAGAGCCCGACTTCGCCTAGGCCTGTGATCGACACCGAACCAAACGCGGCATGGCAGGCGTCGCGGTGCCTGCAGGCCAAACCGTTCTCTCGCGTGTCGCACGCGTTGGACATCCAGTTCCGTTCCGTTCGCCGATCACTGCCCGTTCGCCAAAGGCGTTGTGTCTCACCACGTCCAACGCGGGTGAGGTTCAAGTATCGGCCCACGAACTCATCCGGCTGTGCCAGTGCTGAACCTCCTACGTGAAACTCATGTTCGATACGGGTCAACACTGTGCGTTCCAAGTCCGCGTATGGACCGTCGGTGATTGCAAAGATCACACGCAATGGAGCGAGATCTTCACCGGGTTGCGTCACAAATTGGTCATAGAGTTCGCCGTCAACGAGGCCAAACTGCGCGAGGTCCTCAAAGATCAGGACCAACTCTTGCCTCTCCTTCCGCAATGCTTTGCGGGATGCGCGGAACAGCGAGTCCAGCGTGTCTCCGCCCGCAACTCGAAGCCCAACTGCTTTAGGCAGAGCCACCCGCAATGCTTCCGCAAGAAGTCTTGTCGCATCTTGGGGATTCCGCACAATGATCTGCCAAAGTTCGGACAGTTCTCTTCGCGAAGAAAGCTCGCGCCGAATACCCCGTGCTCGAAGTGGGAGGTCATCGGCAGTGAAGATCTCGTCACTATCGTCGCGCCGAGAAGTCTTCCGAAAATACGACTGAACAAGTTGCCCTAATGCGCCGTCTGGACGCAAAAGCGACTCCCTGAACGCTGGAAGATCAATCAGTTCCGCGAGGCCGTCCCGACGACCACGTTCCTCGTCGCGAAGCCCTAGCATGTTGTTTCGATCCTCACGCTTGGCAGCATCCTCCGATGATTCGCCATCAAAAGGAGCATGATCGTCGAGGATCCAGTTGAGCGCGATCTTCATTTCCGATATGAGCCGCTCTTGCAATTCGCCCGGTTTCACGCCCGTAAACGCCGAATCAACACGTTTCATGAGGTCAGCACCCTCAACACCGGGCAGTCCCTCAATTACCCTGCGCAACAATTCACGTAGCGTTTGAACAGCTCGCGGGACATAAAGAACTTGAAACCTAGGGTCATCCATCGGCAGGTGTGCCCGGACCCAGCGCACAACATGACTTTTCCCACTACCCGAACTGCCGGTCACCGCGACAAGAGTGTTGCGTTCGACGTCGCCAACCCTGCTCAGAAGGGCTTCCAGAACCCGGGATTCACCCGAGCTACTGGTTCCCAATTCCGCGCCTTTCCTGTGCTCCAATTCTGTCGGCGTATGCGCGGCCAAGAAGATCGCGTCGGCATCGCCGGCGAGAGCCCCTATATCGGGGAATACTGTCTGGGCGATATTCGCCGAACTCCAACAGCGGAACGTCGCCATCGAGCTTTCAATCATTTGGAACTCCGTACCGAGATTCGACCAACCTGCCGCGTGCTTGCGCCCAAACCGATTACGAGCACGTCACGAGCGTCGTCAGAGGGAAGTAGTTCAAGCACTCCAGTTGCTTCGAGCTTCAGCAGACCGAATATCACGCTTTGCGGCAAGCTGGCCCAATTATTGCTGCCCTCCGGAAGTTTGTCCGTGAGAGCCTTGGCTCCAGCCACAGGAATTCGGTCATGCATCGCTTTGATCCATTCCTGTGCAGAACTTGCACGTGGGAGGTACCGCAGTTGGTCGCTGATCGCCGTACTGCAGTCAGGAATCAACACCTTCGCATTGGGCTGATCCGATCGACGCGCGAATCCGAGTGACAGCGCCCACCGTTGAAAGGGCAACCATTGTTCGCTGCGAGCCACGGCTTCGAAGCCAAGGTCGCGGATCCTTCTCTCAGTACCGCCGCCCCACGCAGTAGACAATGGACTCAACGGGCTCTCTTGAAGAAACCACGTAAGCCCCAACACTAGGTCGGGCACGCCGTCGGCCACATCGGTGAGCGCGTGCGTCATCACGCGGTGAGTGAGCTCAGCCCGAAACCACGGCCAGTCGTTCTGGTCATCCTGAAGTCCGTTGGCGATCTCGCTATCGAGGGTCAACGTTGAGTCACGTTCGTTGCAGATCACGAGACCGAGACCACACCCCACGTTGAGGCTATGTTGAAGCGCCGCACTGGCTTCCGACTGTGATGGGTCCGAAGGGCGGAGAATTTGAAGCGATTTCTGAAGACTGTCTTCCGATACTGGTGCGCTGGTTCGGCTGAGTTGCCGGCAGATGACATACAACCCGACCGCACTCGCGGGCGCGTTTCCACGCAAGTAGTCCACATTATCCCCCTTGAAGAAGCTCGACAGCGGTCTCAACCGGCATCGCTGGTATCGAGATGCCAACCTGATTGGCGCCGATGCAAGCATCTGCCGACACGAGTAGTACATCGCACATCGCGATCCTGTCGAGATTGAATCGTTGGCGTAGCCGACGCGAACTCCAATAGCGTGAGACCACTTGTCCAGATGCGAAGTACGAAAAGCTTGACACGGGACAGAGGTCGGTCGGCGTGAGCGGCAAGTCGTCGGTAAAAATCAGCTCACCAGGAGGTGGCTGCGGTATGGGGTTGATCGCTCCGCCTAAGTGACGAACTCCAAGCCGAACCAATCCTTCCGCGACTTTGGAAGCAAAATAGTCGCCATCCCGACGGTAGGTCAGAACGGCAAGCCCACATGCTCCTCTTGAAGCGGTGACGAAAGCCGCCAGTTCAGAGTTTTCCTTGGCCGGAACAACCCATAATTGCTCGGGGCCCGGGGCCGGGTCGTCAGTTTGAGCTGTGCAGTTCCTCCGACAATCCGGACATCTGCCGCAAAGTCCGACCGGTTCCATGTGCTGCAGTCGATTTCCCCACCGCTCGAGCAACTCCCGACTAGGCCTGTAAGCCTCGGAGATCCCGCCGCAGGCTCCCGTAACCTGCGTGGAGAGGTGTCGGATCCGTTGGAGGGCATCTCGGGACCGCCCCGACTCCCGCTGCTGCCAACGCGACCAATCCTCGTCCCAGAAAGCGTGGGTCCCGAGCCCAGCGCCATGGCGGATGATCGGAACCCAGTCGGAGGCTACAACGCTGTCACCCTCCACTAGTTCTCGGATATCCTCGACATCGAACTGATCTCGCTTGAGTTCACCGAGTTCCACTAGGCCTTGAATGAGTTGCGCGTTCCAACGACGGTTGTAGTCGCCAGTGCCCACCCCGCGCGAACTTTCGAGGTCAACGAAGGTGCGATCGTTCACTGTCTTCCGGTGAAGCCACAAGGAGGAATTGTCAATACCTGTGGATCGGCTTGTTTCAGGCGACCTCCGTTCCAGTTGATTCGGTCGGTGCCGAGTC
>NZ_JBJIAL010000086.1:0-6386 GCF_045310895.1 Mycobacterium sp. SMC-18 | reverse complement strand
ATCCCGGGGCCGCTGGTACCGGCAATCATCCATCACGGCCACCTCAACGGCGGCCCACACGCAAGGAATCCCTATGAACCGCACTGTGATTGACCGTTCCCTCCACTATCGCAAACTGGCCGCAGTTGCGGCCGCTCCGCTAGTGGTGCTGACCCTGGTGCTAACACCACCGGCTCCGGCAGTGGCACAACCCAGCGGACTCGCCCCGGCCATCAGTTCCATCAGCGCCCGGGTGCCGGTACCCGCCTCGCCCGGTTGCCGCCATCACAAGCATAAGTGCTGGGGCCGTGGTGGAGGCTGGAGCGGCCACCGCTGACACGCGCTCAGTTCCCTCGCGGGCCTGCCGCCCCCGGCCCTTTGTTCACGCCGCGGGCGGCACCCCGCCCCGACCGCGCTGGGTATACGACTGTTGAATATCTTCACACTTCGGCACACTGACGTCATAGCCAGACCCTCGAAGCTCCCGACGGAACCGGCCCGGTCCGCACCATCGACTCGTCTGCGATGGCTGGGCGCATCGCGCGGGTTCTGATGGTGCTGATAGCCGTGTCATCGTCAATAGTGGCATTGCCCCAATCGGCTGTCGCAGTGACCACTGCAGTCGGAACAATGACGGCACAGCTTCGGGCAGGTGGCCCGTACTAACGCCCTACGGCGGCCCGCGTCCCTGGCACGGCCGGGGGCTTGCGTCTCACGCGGGCCGTGCTGACCCGGCGCTTGGACGCAGGACCCAGCGGAGCGTGATCGGCCACCACGCGCGTCGATTTTTTGCAGACGTGCAGGCGCTCATGCGCCCGCACCATCACCAAATGAGAGAGGCCATGGCACTAAGAATTTACCCAGCGAAGGAAAAAAGTAGCCGACTGCTTGCGCTCGGCTACAGTGGTGCACTCGCTGCTATTGCTGGCTACGTCAACTCGGTGGCGCTGCTGGTATGGCTGTTTCCGGTGGGCAACCTCACCGCGTTGACCACCAGCGTGGGGATGCATGCCAGCAATCCGCTGTTGTATTCGGGCCGCATGATCGCGGTGATCGTCATCGGGTTCCTTATCGGCGTCATGGGGGCTGGTGTGGTGCTGGCTCCACAGCGTGGCCACACCGGCCCTCGGCACGGGGGGGTGCTGCTCGCCGAGGCGGTGCTGCTGGTTGCTGCGGCCGGAATCGAACACCCTTTAATCAGGGCGCCGCTGGCCGCAGCAGCATGCGGATTACAAAATGGTATGACGTCGGGATTTCCGGAGATGGCGGTACGAACGACCCATTTCACTGGGACGCTTACCGACCTGGGACTGCTTGTGGCGCGTGGCTACTGGCACGGTGTGGACGTGTGGCGCGCCGCTGTATTGACCACGACAATAGTGCTGTTCGTCGGCGGTGCCGCTGTAGGGGTGATCGTCGGTGGCAACATCGGCGATCATGCGTTGTTGCCCGTCGCAGCGGTATGTGCAGCTCTGGCCGGCGTTAACGTGCTGCACAATCGTCGCAGCTATGCGTCTCAAAATTAGGGGCCGGCGAGAGCCTGTCAAGTTTTCTGTGTAAATCGCCTGCCTGATTGTTCGTATGTGAGTTTTCGTATGTGAGTTGTTGTGGTGCTTACAGATAACGTTCGATGCGGTCTGGGTAGACCAGCGCGAGTTGCTCGAGTGCCTTCTTCCAGTTGGTGACCACCTGCCCTTCCACGAGCCGTCCAGGGGCTGTGCGGCCCTGTTTCTGGCCGCGTTCCTTGGCCCGCTCGGCGGCGCGTTTGTCTTCGATGTTGCAGATCGCCAGCCACAGTAATTTGACCACTGCGGCGTCGTTGGGGAACTGGCCGCGGTGCTTGATGATCTTGCGCAGCTGATATTCAACGACTCGATTGAGTTGGTCGTGTAGATCACCCGGCGCAGCTCGGGCGGGAACGCCAAAAACGGGATGAACTGCTCCCATGCCCGTTCGAAAACCATTGTCACCGTTGGGTTCTTCTTCCCCAGCTCCGAGGCGGCGAACGCGTCCAACTCGACGCGGGCAGCGTCGGCATCGGGTGCGGTGTAGATCGGCTTGAGCGCCGCGGCCACGGCCTTGCGGTCGCCGTAGGACACGAACCGCAGCGCGTTGCGGAGTCAGGTGCACCACGCAGGTCTGCACCGCGGCCTGCGACCAGGTCGCGGCGATCGCCTCCGGAAAGCCCGTGAGCCCGTCGCAGCACACGATCAGCACGTCCTTGACACCCCGATTGGCCAGGTCCGCGCACACCGACGCCCAGAACGAGGCACCTTCATTGGGCTGGACCCAGATCCCCAGAACGTGCTTGACCCCGGCCATATCCACGCCCACCGCGATGTGCGCGGCCTTGTTGCGGGTGTGGCCACCGTCTTTGACCTTCACGATCATCGCGTCGAGGTAGATCACCGGATACAGCGGCTCCAACGGCCGGCGCTGCCAGGCCAGCACCTCATCGGAGATCTCTCGTCGACGATCTTGGAGATCGTCTCGTGCGACACCTCGGTCCCGATCGTCGATTGAAGATGAAATTGGATGTCCCGCAACGTCATTCCGCCTGCATATAGCGAAATGATCATGTCGTCGAGCTCGCCGATACGACGGGTGCCTTTAGGTACCAGTGTGGGGGTGAACGAGCCATCGCGATCCCGCGGCACATCCAGGGGCACCGGGCCGGCTTCGGTGAGCACGGTCTTGGGTGAGGTGCCGTTGCGAGCATTGGGAAGCACCCGACCGGCCGGGTCACCTTTGTCGTATCCCAGATGATCGGTCAGCTCGGCGGCCAGCCCGCGTTCGAGAGCGAGCTTGATCAGCCCGGGCAGCAGCCCGCCTTCACCGGTCAGCGCGACCTCGCCGGTATCGATCTGCGCCAGCAGATCATCGACCGCGCCCGACGCCCGAAGCGCCTCGGCCATCTCCACCGTGGAAGCCGCCTCAACCAGGGATGCATCCATGTTCTTGCCTGTTGTCACGTCCTGCGATCCTTCCGTTAACAGGACTTACACAGACCATTTGACACGCCCGCCGGCGAGCTCACCCGCGACGACCTGGTGAAGTCGGGGCGATTCACCTTGGCCTTGAACTTCTCGTCGTACCTCTTCGCCATAATGCGAACAACCTTCCCTCAAAAGAAGGCGCGCACAAAGTCGGGGCGGTTCACTGCGCAGATCGGCCACCATCTGCACCGCCCGCGCCTTCAACTCCTCCGGATACCGCCGTCTCGACGTCCCTGCAGCCATGGACCCATCCTTCCCAAAAGAAGAACTCTCCAGACACGCCGGGGCGGATCAGACAGGCTCAGTTCATGTTCCAGGGTTCGCCGTAGGTGGTGACGCTATCACCGGTCTTGGCGATCAGCCGGGCGAAGGGACGCAGAAGAACACCGCCGGCGGCGCCAGTAACCGTGCCATGGGCATTCGAGACGGCAACAGCACCGGCCGGGCCGGACACGTCCACCGAGAACGTCGCGACTTCCTGGATACCCGGACCATTGCCCAGGTCAGCAGAAATCGACACACCCGGGAATAGGTTCGGCGTGATGATGCCACCGAAACCGCTGCCGATGGTGCCCGGGAAGAACGTCGCCGGCGTCACATTATCGAGCAGGATGTTCGGTGTGGTGTAACTGAAATTGATCCCCACACCCAGCGACCATGGGAAACCAATCTGATAACCCAACTCCAACGTGCCCGCGAACTCATCACAACCCGTACCAGCGCAGTTGTACTTGGCCCGGCCCGAATGGAACCACTCACGCGTCAACCGGTTGCGATCCAGAGGGAACACCCCGTTGAGGAACGTGTCCCACTGCTGCACCGTCAACGTCCGATCCTGACCATCGACCAGGCTCAGCTCATTGTCCAGACCCGCATGAGATGTTCCCGCCCCCAGGAACAACGACGACACGGCCGCCGCCGCCAACAGGACCCGACCAACCACCCTCATGGTCCCCACCTTCTGCGGATTGATGATGTGTCATATGAAGTTTGCGACGGACGACAGTTCATCTGCAGTGTCCAGGAGAGTCACTAGCACATGTCTAGTTCATGTTCCATGGTTCGCCGTAGGTGGTGACGCTATCACCGGTCTTGGCGATCAGCCGGGCGAAGGGACGCAGAAGAACACCGCCGGCGGCGCCAGTAACCGTGCCATGGGCATTCGAGACGGCAACAGCACCGGCCGGGCCGGACACGTCCACCGAGAACGTCGCGACTTCCTGGATACCCGGACCATTGCCCAGGTCAGCAGAAATCGACACACCCGGGAATAGGTTCGGCGTGATGATGCCACCGAAACCGCTGCCGATGGTGCCCGGGAAGAACGTCGCCGGCGTCACATCATCGAGCAGGATGTTCGGTGTGGTGTAACTGAAATTGATCCCCACACCCAGCGACCATGGGAAACCAATCTGATAACCCAACTCCAACGTGCCCGCGAACTCATCACAACCCGTACCAGCGCAGTTGTACTTGGCCCGGCCCGAATGGAACCACTCACGCGTCAACCGGTTGCGATCCAGAGGGAACACCCCGTTGAGGAACGTGTCCCACTGCTGCACCGTCAACGTCCGATCCTGACCATCGACCAGGCTCAGCTCATTGTCCAGACCCGCATGGGACGTCCCCGCCCCCGCGCCCAGGAACGGCGACGACACCGCCGCTGCCATCGCCAACAGCACCCGACCAACCACCCTCATGGTCCCCACCTTTCCGAGTTTGATGTGCCGTATGAAGTTCCTTGCACACGGCGACGGCGCCGACAAGACCAGGAGACCCTGGTCTGCCGCCGCCGCCCCGAATTCGTTGCCGGCGCCAAGCATAAGCCCTAGCTGTACTCGGCCATCAGGTTGGTCGCGGTCGGCTGATGGGTGGTAGTCCGTCGAGTGCGCTGTGGCGGCGTTGAGTGTTGTAGAACTCGACCCAAGGTGCAAGGGCTCGGGCGCGGTCTGCGTTGGAGACGAAAACCCGGCGATAGGACCATTCGCATTGCAGCGTCCGGTTGTAGCGTTCGCTGCTCCTATGTTTGTCAAGCCGCGGCGGGTTGGCTGTTCGGGTCAGTGAGTTGTCTTGTGGTCGTGGGAGGTTGGCGTAGATCTCCCGGGCGATGTAGCGCTTGAGGCACCGGATGATCTCTCTTTTGCCGAGTCCTTCGTTGGTACGTCGTTCGACGTAAGCGCGGGTCGGCTCGTGATGGCGTAGTCGCACGATAGTGACGATGTAGAGGGCACTGTTGGCTTGGCGGTCGCCGCTGCGGCAGAGGCGATGGCGGCCGGTGGTTCGTCCGCTGCTGGCGGGCTGTGGGGCCACGCCACAGAGTTTTGCGAAGGCTTTCTCGTTGCGGATCCGTTCGGGGTTGTCCCCAGCGATAACGAGGAACTGACCGGCCAGCTCGACCCCGACGCCGAAGTGTGGTTCCCCCGAGATCGTGGAGGAAGAATCGGCTGAGATCGGTCCAGGGCCTGGATCTGGGATTTCTCATCGACGCTGACCACCACCGCTCCTTTGGGCGGGTCCAGATACAGCCCGACCACCTCACGCAACTTGGCCTCCAACTCCGGGTCGGTGGAGAACTTGAAGGTTTCCACCCGGTGCGGCTGGATGTTCCATTTGCGCCAGATGCGAGCCACGGAGGCGAATGAAATTCCCAACCGGGTGGCCATCAACCGTGCAGACCAGTGCGTGACCCCCAGATGGGCCGGCGGTTTGCCCCTGTCCGCCAATGTTTCCGACAACACCGCGATCTCGTCGATCACCGCCGCACGCCCCGGCCGGGGATCGTCATCGAGTCCTTCGATACCGCAATCCTGGTAGCGGCCACGCCATTCGAGCACCGTGCGCCGCGTGGTGCCCGTCCGGTCGGCGATATCGGTATTGGGCATACCGTCGGCGGCCAGCAGCACGATCCGCGCCCGGGTCGCCAGTCCTGCCTTCACCGTCGAAGCCCGTGTCAACGACTCCAGTCGAGCCCGGTCACCATCACGCAACTGCAATGCTGCGGCCGTATACATCCGCTAATTCTTGCGGCCAACCAAACGTAAATGAATTAACGACACGCAACACTAGCGATGGCCTCCCTGGCCGCCCTGGCCGCCGCCCCAGGCTCCGTGCGCGCCGCCCCAACCGCCGTGGCCGCTGTCGCAATTGCCGTGCGGTGGGATTAACCAGCACTTGTCGTGGTGGCCGGGACTGGGTCGCGTTGGAGCACTGAATGTGGCTGGCGGTGCCGCACCATGGCCTGCCGCTTGCGTGGTTGCCGGAGCGGAGAGGGCTAGTGCGGAGGCGGCCGCTGGTGCGGCGATCGCTACCGCGAAACGATGAACAGCCTTGATAGTCATAGGGATTCCTTGCGTGTGGGCCGCCGTTGAGGTGGCCGTGATGGATGATTGCCGGTACCAGCGGCCCCGGGAT
>NZ_JBJIAL010000085.1:0-6703 GCF_045310895.1 Mycobacterium sp. SMC-18 | reverse complement strand
GAAATCACCCTCCTATCAATGACGGGGGTCAAAATTCACCCGTCGACAGGGGGTCAGTTTTCAGGCGTCGTCAACACCTGCGGTGTAAAGGACCGGAGCGGGCAATGCTGCGGCCAGGGGTAGGTGCTGGGTGGCGAGGGCGAGGGCCACGTCAAGGGCGTCGGTGCCCGTTGCTTCGGAAAGCCATACCGGTGGAGTGACGGGTCCGTTGATCTGCATGCTGTCGGTATGAGCGATGGTTTGATCGGTGGTCAACCGGCGCCAGAGTTCGAGTTCGGCGGCCGTCGGGAAGCGCCCGGTATACGCGATCTGGTCTTGTGCCCGTGCTGCGCTGACCGTCCAGTTCAGCACCGCCAGGTAGGGGAATCGGGCTGCGATGGTGCTGACCGCGCCGGCGATGTCCATGCTTTGTGTGCCTTCGGGAAGCTCGATATCCGCTCGGTTCGAACTCCCGATCTCCCTGGGGCTCAAGTGCGCCAACGGGTGACTGATCGTGGACCGCAGTGCAACAGTGGCCCCCGGCAGCGTGGTGCGCAGGGCAATCCAGTTGCGGGCCTGGTCGAGGATTTGCGTTGTGTTCGCAATAGGCCGGTCACTGCTGTCTACGGCGAAGACGTTCCAGCCGCGGCGGATCTCGAGTTCGGTGTGATAGTCGCGGTATCGGCCCGATGCGAGATTTTGGAGGTAGGTATCCACGACCGAGGCCAGCTCGTCGGCGGTGAGGCTCTCCGTGGCGTCGAGGTGGATGGCGAACATCACTGCGCCCTCGGCCCAGTGGTTGGCATAGTCGGCGTGAGCGGCTTGCACCCCGGGCATCGAGCCCAGTTGCGCGCTGAGTCGGTTGATGTCGTCACGGCGGTCGGGCACCCGCGTGTCGCATCCGGATAGTGGCACAAATGCCGCAATCATCGCCATGCAGATTGCGGCGCTGCGCAGGCGCGTTCCGAAGTTCCCGCGATAGCCGGTCCTCCTGGGCAGGGCGGCGCCGCGCTGTCGTACCGACCGGCGCCAACCTCCAATGATCGCGAACGGCAACTGTTGCATTATGCGATAATAGGTAATGCGCTGAAGTGACCGCGTCGCCGGCCACGCGCAGCACGAGGAGGCCGCATGCACAACCAGGGCGCGCGGAGGTTTGCACGCCGTGGCGTGATCCGAAGAACAAACTCATGAAGATCGCCATCGTCGGCGCTGGGATCGCCGGGACCACGGCAGCATTCTGGTTGCACCGCAGCGGCTTCGATGTCACCGTGTTCGAGGCGGCGCCCGAGCTGCGCGACGGTGGCTACATCGTCGACTTCTGGGGCGTCGGGTACGAGGTCGCCGAGAAGATGGGACTCGCAGCACAGGTGCACGCGGCCGGCTACGACGTCGAACAGCTCCGCCTGGTCGACCAGAATGGTGGCCGCGTTGGTGGATTCAACACGCGCGCCCTGCGCCGCATGGCAGACGGACGATTCACCAGTGTGGCACGCGGTGACCTGGCACGCATGATCTTCAACTCCGTCGAGGGTCAGGTGTCCACCAGGTTCGGGTCACGCGTGGTCGACATCGAACAATCAGAGGTCGGTGTCAAGGTGCGCCCGCGCAGCGGGCGACCACAATCCTTCGATTTGGTCATTGGTGCAGATGGCACGCATTCAGCGGTGCGACGGGCGGTGTTCGGCCCCGACGATCGGTTCGAAACCGATCTGGGATACCAGGTAGCGGCGTTCGAGGTCCCCGGCTACCGACCACGCGACGAATTGGTCTATCTCGCGCACAGTAGTCCGGGACGCATGATCAGCCGTTTCGCGATGCGGGGCGATCGCACCATGTTTCTCACCGTGTTCACCGACGATCGGCTACCCGGCCCCGCCCCCCCCGCACGATCGACGGCATCAAACACGCCCTGTGGCATGTCCTCGGAACAGCTGGGTGGGAATGTCCGCAAATTCTCGCGGCACTGGAGCGAACAGAGGACATCTATTTCGACCACATGAGCCAGATCATCATGGACCGGTGGTCCAACGGACGGGTCGCGTTGATCGGCGACGCCGCCAGCGCGGTATCGCTGCTGGCCGGGGAAGGCACCGGCTTGGCGATGGCGCAGGCGTACGTGCTTGCCGGTGAACTCAACCGCGCCGACACCGATTACCGTCGCGCGTTCGCGCGCCAAGAGCGTCTGCTGCGCGGATTCATCGAAGGAAAACAAGCCGCCGCTCGCCGCTTCGCCGCAGTGTTCGCCCCGACCACCCCGATGGGAGTGTGGGCGCGCAATCAGGCCACCAAACTGCTCGCGCTGCCCTGGTTAGGTCAGCGGATTTGGCGCCGTGAAATCAGCGATGCGTTAGTACTGCCGCAGTACGGCATGTAACCAAGTCCTCCGGCCGCGGTGGAAGGCCGTCTTGGGCATGATTTACGTTGTGGAGATAGGGATTTCGCGGTACCTCGCATCGACGGGGATGCAGAACGCAACGGACCTTGCGGGGGCGGCGTCAGCGAGCTACCGCATATGCTCGAGCACCAACTCGGCAAGCCGCTGCGGCTGGTCGAACTGAATGTACGTGCGGGCGTCGTCGACGACTTCCAGCCGCGCGTAGGGCAGCGTCTGGGTCAGTCGCGCCGCGTCCGACAGCGGGAAAAAGCGGTCTTGCGCGCCCCATACGACGAGCGCAGGCCGCGGAAATTGCTGCAAACGTTTGGCAGCGTCGAGCGTGTGCTTGCACGAAATCCCCTGTAGCACAGTCTGTAGGTCCGCGCGGATGCGGGCGTCACGAAGCGGGGCAAACCATTCTCTGAGCAGCGCGTCGGGTAACGGCCGGATCGTCAGCGGTACGACGGTCAGCGCCGCTCGTCGAAACCACGGCATACGCAACAGCAGGTCCAGGCCGGCGATGAGGCCGGGAACGTAAGCCCCGGCCGCTTCGATGGGGCGAAAAACCGCGGGCGGAAAATGGTCGAACGCATCGCAATTGGTCAGCACCAACCGGTAGACAACGTCGGGGTGATGGGCGCACAGAATCTGGCACAAGGCACCGCCGGTGTCGTTTCCGACCACGGTGACGTTGGACAGCTGCAACCGCTCGATGAACTCGGCCAGCATTGCCGCAAGCGCCGGCGGGGACAGGTCGGCACCGTTCATCGGTACCGAGTGCGCGCCCAGCGGTAGGTCCGGTATGACGCACCGCGAATGTCCTTCGAGTAGATGCACCAATGGCTCCCACACAGTGCCGTCGACGAACAATCCGTGGACCAGCAGGACGCACGGTCCGCTACCGCGGTCGCGATAATGCAGTCGGCCCGCACTGAGTTCGACTTCGGGAATGGTGCACCTCCCACAAGCAAAGGGACTTCCGCAGAACCGTTTTCCGTGCAGCGAGCGCTCAAACTCAGAGATGGGAATACACTGCAACTATTGTTATAAGCAACACTATACGGCAACGGCCCGCATGGAACCGGACAGTGACGTGCGGGAATCACCTGGCTGTCGATGTGGCATGGGAGGTGCGCCATGGAGCCGTCGCAACGCGAACAGCAGATTCTTGAACAAATCTCAGATGAGTTGGAGCTGGCCGCACCGCGACTGGCCCGCCAGTTCGATGAAATGACATCTGCGACCCGGATTCGGCGTCGGCGACGCACTGCCGCGGCGCCGGTGTTCCTCATTGGTGCGGCGATGATCGGCAGCGCGGTCTTCGTGGCTCCCGGCATCGCCGGCGGGGTGTATGTCGTTGCGGCGTGCAGCTACGCAATGATGTTCACCGCAGCATTCGGCTGGATCGCCGTGCCGCCCAAAGAGGGTCTTCGCCGCCGCAAGTAGCCCGTCGAACCCGCATGTATCCGCCCTGCCTGCAGCGAGGGCTTCGCGTTGGTCACGGTGGTGCTGCGCCGTTCGCGCCGTTAACCGCCTCGCTCCGGCCTGGTCAACTGGTCGGCGGCCGTGTCAGCGACAAGTGCTGTGGTGCTGCCGTGTTCGCCTCGGTTCCGTGCCCGCACCCGCGGAATGGAGTCCGGGCCCAACGTGAGTCCGAGTGCGTTCGAGAGGTCAGCTGGGCCGACGGTGACAGGCAATGAGCTCGCCCCATTGTCTGTTGGCGGCGGCTGAGGCGATCGGATCGCTAGCCAAGGTGTTGCTGCCATCCACCAACTCAACGAGCGCCGAAGCAATCGTGAAGACTGGTACGTGCTGGCGGCGCGCTGCTTCGAGTAATTCACCGAAGGCGTCGTCGCAGCTGCAGCGCCGTAAGGCCATCAGCACTCCCTCAGCGCGGTCGAGAGCCCGCACTCCGGGGCGGAGCTGAACGGTGGTTAGCTGTTGACGGCTCATGACGGTGTCCATCAGCGTGGCTCGATCGCGGTTTCGACCGCGGTGAGGTTGGTCATTGTTGCTCCTGTCGGATCATCTTGTGGTGTAGTCCTTTTCAGATCGCTGCGTGCTCGGCTACACGCGGGTGCAGGTCGGAGTGCGTGTGCCGATCGCACACCGGGGTGGCGCGTCGCCGCCGAATAACAGGGAGACCGCCAGCGCCAGTGCCGCAGCCATGAGGACTGCGGTGACGATTGCGTGTGCTGCGAGGTGGGAATCACCGCATACGGGCGGCTGCGGCGGCCTGAGGAACTCGGAAGCTTCTCCACCGTGCCGCACATCCCCATTCAGTCCACGCCCGGGCTGCTTCTGGGTATCAACCGGTGAAGACATTGTTCCGCGCGGCCAACCGTTGCCGCAGCAGGCAGCTGATGGTTTGACGAACATGGTCTGCGAGGCCAAACACGACCATCGGGTCCTCGGCATCAATACAGCTCGATGTCCTTATGGGCGTGCCGAATTCGATCGACCACTTCGATGGCAGGGGCGCCAAGCCCATCAGGCCAGTCAACGGGAACGTAGGTGTGATCGGGAAATACGGCAGGCCCAGCATTCGGGCCAGCGGCCCCACGTTGGCCACCATCGGATAGATCTCCTCGGATCCCACGATCGCGCACGGAATAATCGGCGCACCCGCCCGCAGCGCCGCTGCCGCGAAGCCGCCGCGACCGAAACGGGCCAAACGGTACCGATCGCCGAAGCACTTACCCAGCCCCTTGTACCCCTCGGGGAAAACAGCTGCCAATTCGCCGTTCGTCAGGAGGCGGTGCGTGTCCGGAGCGCAGGCCAACGTGTGACCGGCCTTGCGTGCAATCGGACCGAGCAAGGGCAGCGTGAACACCAGGTCTGCGGCCAAGATCCGTACGGCGCGGCGGGCGGGATGGTGGTCATGAACCGCGACCGATGTCATCAGCGCATCGAGCGGCAACACCCCCGCATGGTTGGCCACGATCAGTGCCGGACCGTCGAAGGGAATATTGTTCACACCAACAACGTCAACCCGAAACCATGTGTTGAACAGTGGACGTAACACCGGCAGCACTACCTGTTCGGCGAACTCGGCGTCATAGCCGAACTCATCCACCATGTAGTCGCCCATCAGACGACGGCAGATGAACGAGGTCATCGCTGCCGCGTCACCTACGACGCCGCCCCGATATCGCGGCAACTGTTCAGTGCCGCCAAGGGCAATGCGCTTCGTGGCGACGTCCCCAAGTGCGGTGCTGGTTTTCCGAAGCGGGCCCGTATCGGCGACTTTCCGGCCATCCGCGGAACGTCGGAGCGATGCATTCCTTCCGGCGTGCGAAGCTCGCCTGTCGAGCTCGATAACGGTTGCGGCGTGGGGACTGGCCATCGTGTACTCCTGTATTTGCGTCCTGGCGCGGCAGATGAGTGATCCCCGCCTCGCCTCATCGCGAAGCTGATCCATTCCCGCACTTGGCAACTATTGCAATATGCTACCGAAACGTTCACGACACAACCCGCGCCTGCGCGGTGATCGCGGCGGCATCAGCGAAGGACGGGATTGATGACCGACTCACGAATACTGCAGTGGCATAGACATATTCGTGTCGTGAACTGGAGTTACAACCTCAGTCGTTGAGGCAGTCAGCGGCCGTTTGGACTCACTGCGCTCAGGGGTTGTCCAGGCAATTCAACTCGATCACGAAGCAACTCCACGGGTGGTCGGGCCCGGCGGGGGCCCGGCTTTCGCCGAAGGCCTCGCCGGTCGCGGCTGAGGCTCCGCCACCTCTCGGATACCGAGCGATCAGCTGCTGGTAGTTCACCACCACCAAGGCAATGATCAGCAGCACTGCTGACATTGCTGGAATCAGCAACGCCAGATCACCGTCGAGGGCCCGCAGTGCGGCTTCGATCGCGTAGGCGACCGACGACACCGGATCTGCAACTGCCGTCGCGTCCTCAGACCTGGGATTTACCTAAGAGTTGGTCACGGCAGGTGTCAGGAGGCGCAAAACGGGGATGCCGCTATTTGTGATGCTGCGGGCCACGTAGCGCGAGCGCTCGAGAATCGTTGGGAAGTGATCACTTTGTCGGACACGGTTGCGGATGTGTTGTTAGCCCGATTGCGGGACTGGGGTGTGAAACAAGTTTTCGGCTTCCCTGGCGACGGGATCAACGGCCTACTCGCGGCGTGGGGGCGCGCGGACGATAGTCCGCAGTTCGTGCAAGCTCGACACGAGGAGATGGCGGCGTTCGAGGCGGTCGGATTCGCCAAGTTCTCGGGCCATTTCGGCGTGTGCGTTGCGACCAGCGGTGAACCGCCCCAGGTTTTCCGCCGCTGCTATACGGGTTGACGCTCTCGGTCGAGGGCGCTGTAGTGGGCGTGCTCGT
>NZ_JBJIAL010000084.1:0-7048 GCF_045310895.1 Mycobacterium sp. SMC-18 | reverse complement strand
ACTATTCCCAACTCGTGACCGGTAGACCGGCCGGATCACAGAAACCTGAGGGTGCATGAAACCCGGGACGGTTCAGGTTCTGCAAGAACAGATTCGTCAGCAACTTGATGTCGTTTGGGGTGTTCTGAAGGCCATTCCATCGCCGTTGGTCGTCCGAGGCGAGGTTCCAAGTGCCGGATGACCAGGCAGTCACTACGCAAAGCGCATCGAGGTTCTTGTCGAGCCCGATGTTTGGTAGGTCGTCAGCTACGAAGCCTTCCGTCAGGGCGTCCATGACATAGCCCAATGCTTGGATACCCACGCCATGGGTGAGTCGTGACTTGCGCGGGATGAGCTTCCACTCGATAGGCCATGTGGCTTCTACAAGGCTCCAGAAGATCTTGAGGTGTAGAAGCATCTGTTCGATATCGCCGGAGCCGTCGTTCGGATCGCGATATGCGTACAGTGCTCCGTCGTAGAGGCTGTTCTCGATCATCTTGAGGACGCTGTTGTCCTTGATGTACCCGTCAGGGGATGTCGGAGTCGCAATGGCGCCGCGGAACGGGCTGTCACTATCAATGTTGAGTCGAGTCATGAGCTGAGCAGGCAACTGGCGACGCGCGTACTTCGGTGGGAGGTAGCCAGAGGCGTCCGGCAACAACTCGTGGATCAGGCCCTTCGGTAGCGGCTTGGTGTTGTTGACGAGGATGAACTGCGACCGTTGTTCGTCAGTTCCCTCCGCGATGAAAGCAACTGCTGCCACTGGGAATTCAGCGACATCTGCGTCTCGGATTGCAGCGACACGTTGCTGGCCATCCACCAACAGAGCGGGTTTGTCGGCTTCCGGCAATGCTTCATCGACCGGGATCACGAGCTCGCCCATGGCCGAGTAGCCGACCTTGCTCCGCCGGCTAGTCGCTACAAACCGAACTCGATCATCAAAGGCGAGCACGACCGCGTTTGGCAGCAGCGCCTCGGGGGATTCGATGTAGCGTCTGATCGCGCGGATGTGGTTCATCACCTCAGGACGCTGGTAGCCGTCGAGTCCACCCCCGTCTGTCCTGCGGACACGCGATACCGCAGTGAAGTTGAGCAGTTGCTTGCCATCGATCGCGAAGCAGTAGATGTAGCGTGCGCCCTGACGAACTTGTATTGCGGGCACTCGGATTTCGTACCTGTCAGCCACCGCGGATCCTTTCAAGGCTGGGCAATTCCGTTGCCTGGAGTCGGCTCATTCTGTCAGCGAGCACTGACAAGTTGTGAAAGCCTCGCCGCTTGTTGCGTTCGCTTCCTCGGAAGATCGCCATTTCAACTCCGTGCTTCTCGCACAGTCCGCACGGACACGTGCGCCAGGGCGCAGCCGTCAACGTATCGGTGTACAGGTCGCGATAAGACTTCTTGACGCCGATCACATCTTCGTATGCAAGTACCGCATCGAGGGTCTCGTCGATCGAGCATTCATCGCGATCGAAAGATCGCAGTGCCTGCAGGCTGTTTCGTTCAGCTTCGATGGCATCGCGTTGGGCGACCCGGCCTGCCAAGATGGCTCGTTTCAACGAGATGTTTCCGTCTACTTGCGGAACTTTGATTGCAGCGAAGTTGCGGGAAACCGTGTGGTAATTGTCCCGATCGTCCATGAACGACTGGCGGAACGACGAGGTGCTGTCGAAGCTGGTGACGCCATAAGCTTCGAACTCTGCCATGGACTCCACGCGGGTGATCCCGAGGAGGTGCAACTGCGTCGAGGGCGATCGAATCACATCGATCTCAGCTAGACACGCCAGTATGTCTGGAGTCTTGAGCGGTACCATGCCGCCCAGTGCAATGCGCGCGTAACCCATATCTTGTAGTTCACGTACGCTGTCTGCGTAGCTTTTTGGATCCCAGCCCTGCGCTGCGCCGACGGCTTCCACCGGACTGCTGCGTTCCAATGCCGCAGCCCTGAACTGCTCAGCGAGCTTCAGCGATATGTGCCGGCGCTGGGTCCACTCGTCGGGCACATCTTGACCAGGTCGAAGGTAGCCCAAAATAATGTGGTCGACGCTGACACCTGCGTCGAATCCACATTTTTCGTAGAAGTCCAGGACCTCATGAACGGTGTACGGAGGCTCCGGTTCGTTGACGTAGTTGAATGCGCCACAGTCGCCAAGCGTCGCAACAGCATTCGAAAGTCTGAAGAAGCCTCGAACTCCGAGACGGTACAGTCGCTGCCGTTGCGGCATCGAGTATTTTCCTACGCCCTTGATCGACCCGTCGACAATCGCCTTGGACACCAAAATGCCGTCGTACGCGGGCACAGTCAGTACTTCGTGCGCGTAGCGGTCGTCGCGTTGGCGGACGCGCAGCGGCGAGTGTTCGTCGTGGATGAAGTCGTAGGTCGGGCTGACCTGGTCCTGACTGTCGGGGAAGTAGAACCTCATACGTCCTCCTTCCGGGCAACTACGTACGCGCGGGCAAGATAGTTGGAGAGTGCCGAAATGTGCTTCGAGACGTTCTGCAGCTCGTCCCACGGAAGTCCGAGCTCATCCCAGGTGCCGTCGGTCCAGTGACAACGGTTCGCTATGCGAGATAACTCTTTTCGCGCCTGCTCGGGGGCTGTTGTCTGTGTGAGCGACACATGCACCATAACTCGATCCATCAGTCGGCTCATGGCCCGGATGCCTACGCCTCCCATCAATTTGGAATCGGCCGCGGGGCGTCCCCATGCGTCAGGGAAGACATCCTTGACGGCTCCCCAGTACGTGAGTAGTACTCGCCTGATGCCCTCGGTATCTGTCGATCCTGTGGCCATATTCCGATAGGGGAACAGAACACCCGACGGGGACTCCAGTGACTCCTTCAGGGCTTCAACGAGGCTGTTGTCGGTCACCACCGCGGTTCGTCGGTCCTCGGCTTCAGTGGACGCGCGTCGGATGAGTCCAAAGAACGGAGACTCGGGATCGCGGTTGAGCATGTCCACCAACGCGGAGGGCATCTTGCGTTGCGAAAGGCGCGGCGAGGGCGCTGAGACAACCTCGGGCAGCAGTTCAGTGACCAGATTGGTTGGCAGCGGCGCAACCGTGTTCACCCGCAGAAACTGATCTCGTTGCATCTCGAGTGTGGGCGCCACAAACCCGGCGACGGGCACGGCGAGTCGACCGTTAGCGGCACGCGCGAGGGCGATACTGCGTTGCTGCCCGTCCACTATCCATGCCGGCCGAGGCTCGGAATCATCGTCGGGGAGCGGAATCTCGATGGTCCCCGAGGTGGCTAGGCCGTCAGTGGTACCGGGTCCACGACTTGAGCGGAAGCGCACGGTATCCGGAAGAGCAAGGATCAATCCGTTCGGGAACAAGACATCACCGGAATTCAGGTAATCGAGAATCTGCTTGACGTGATTTCGGCGCTCGGGACGTTGGTAGCCAATCAGTTTGCCGGCCTCGTCGCGCGAGATGCGGGCAACATCGGCAACGAGACCGACTTCTTCGGCCGCGAGAGCGAACAGGTACAGCGGAGTGTGACTGTTCTGGTCGATGCGTAGCGCTCGCCGCTCAAGCACACCGTCTTGAGGTTCTGTCATCGCTGACCTTTGGTAGCTCGAAACAGCACGCCGAACCGTTTCTGCTCGCAGGCGATGCCTTGATCGCGCATGAGTCGTAGCGCGCGGGTGGCTGACAGGCTGGGGTCCTGGCGGAGAAGGACTCGGATGTATTTGATGATCTCGTTGTCGTCCATCGGAATTCGCTCGTAGACCTCAGGCCGTTCAGCGGTCCTTGCCCAACGTTTCCAACGAGTGAGGTCGCTCGACGCGAACAAGTCGCTGGTTGAGCGCTTCACAATCCAGCGTCTCGCCATCCGCAAACTGACCGTCGAGACGGTGCCTCCGAGCGCATTACGGAGGTCTCGATTTGCGGGGAGTCGTGGCATGCCGTCAATGTCTCGCCAACCACCGACAAGGAACTTTTCGCCACGGCCGTGTGCCATCTCGGTGAGGTCGGCATTCATGGCGCGGGCGTAGTTCTCTGACAGCACCAGCAATACCGATTCGTTCTTGAGTTCGGCTACCGACACCGTGTCGGGGAGGTCGGCCAGGTGATTCCACCAGGTGGATATGGTCGCTACATCGCTCACGGAGTCGTGATGGCCACTCGCGAACGTCGCTGCGTACGAGGGCGCCGACGTGGTGATGTCCCGCAGGCCGAGCCCCGCCGACGCGACAAGCATCCGGACGGAGTAGCCACTCTCGCGGGCGTCAGTCGCAAGCGCTTTGGCTTGCAGCCAGGCATCGCCCTGGTAGAGGTTGAGCAGTTCGACACGCGCATGGGCCCGGTCAAGTCGGCCTCGCCACTGTGCGAAACGTTCGGAGAGCGCGCCCGCGGGTATCGAGCGAATGCGCAGGTCAGCTTCAGGAGCGACAGATTTCCTGTCGGTGCAGTTGACTACTATCGTCAGTTTCTGCACGTCACCCCGCTCTCCGGCCCGGAAACTACGTCAGAAATGTGTCGGCTCGACGGTGTAGTTTCAGATACTATAGCCGCACGGCCCGACCAGTAATCGGAGGTTCGATGGGAACGCCAGCAGTGGTTCTGCTCAGCGGGGGCTTGGACTCCACGACAGTGCTCGCGATCGCCAAGAGTCGCGGATTTGACCCCTACGCGTTGTCGTTCCGCTATGGGCAACGGCACGCCGTTGAGTTGGAGGCAGCTCGGCGCGTCGCGACTGCTATCGGTGTCGAGCGCCATGTCGTGGCAGAGATCGACCTGCGTGTCTTCGGCGGTTCGTCCTTGACTGCGGACATCGAGGTTCCAAAACATGACGACGCCGCAGACCTGACGGATGAGATTCCCGTGACCTACGTGCCCGCGCGCAACACAATTTTCCTGTCTTTCGCGTTGGCCTATGCCGAGACTGTCGGGGCTCAGGACATCTTCATCGGTGTGAACGCGTTGGACTATTCCGGGTACCCAGATTGTCGGCCTGAGTACATCGCGGCGTACGAGACGATGGCGAACCTTGCGACGAGGGCGGGGGTCGAAGGTTCGTCCTTGACGATCCACACTCCTCTCATCGAGATGACGAAGGCGCAGATTGTTCAAGCTGGCTTGGCTCTGGGCGTGGACTATGGCTTGACATCTTCGTGCTACGACCCAAGTGCGGCAGGGCAACCGTGCGGTCAATGCGATTCATGTTTGTTGAGGCTGAAGGGGTTCGCGGAAGCTGGTCTGGCGGATCCGCTTGTGTATCGGGCAGCCTGATGGCCTACACCGTCAAGGAAATCTTCTACACCCTGCAAGGCGAGGGGTTCCACACCGGCAGGCCGGCAGTGTTCTGCCGATTCGCGAGTTGCAATCTATGGACGGGCCGTGAACAAGATCGACACAGGGCGATCTGTACATTCTGCGACACTGACTTCGTCGGCACAGACGGCGTTGGGGGAGGGCACTTTGGAAGTGCCGAGGAACTGGCCGACGCCGTAGAGCAGACTTGGCCTGACGGCAGCCACGAGGACCGGATGGTGGTGTGCACCGGCGGCGAGCCGCTGTTGCAGTTGGACGGCGAGCTTGTCGAGGCACTGCATCGGCGTGGCTTCTACGTTGCGATTGAAACCAATGGAACACGCCCAGCCCCCGACGGCATCGACTGGATATGCGTCAGCCCAAAGATCGGGGCACCCCTTCTGCTCACCTCCGGAGATGAGTTGAAACTGGTGTATCCCCAAGACGGAGGCGACCCGGCGCAGTTCGAACAGTTGGACTTTGGTTCCTTCCGCCTGTCGCCGATGGACGGTCCGGCGGTGCGTGAGAACACCGCGGCTGCAGTCGAATACTGCTTGAAGCGCCCCAAGTGGCGCCTAAACCTGCAAACCCACAAGTTCCTAGGGATCCCATGATTGATACGGCCGAGATCTTCTGCGAGTTCAAATTCGAAGCCGCACACCGACTTCCGAACGTGCCGAGCGATCATAAATGCTCGCGTCTACACGGGCATTCCTACCAGTTGCAAGTGCACGTGAAGGGGCCAGTCGATGATCACGCCGGCTGGGTGATCGACTTCGCGCACATCAAGGACGCGTGCAAGCCTGTCATCGACCGCTTGGATCACTACTACCTCAATGAGATTCCGGGACTGGAAAACCCGACGAGCGAGCGGCTGGCGGCTTGGATCTGGAACGAGTTGGCTGCGTCGCTTCCGATGATGTCGGCAATCATGGTGCGCGAGACGTGCACCTCGGGATGCGTGTACCGGGGGCCTGCATCCGAATGAACCCGCTATTGCCGGATATTCAGGGTGCGCAGGACAGTCGTGGCGTTGACATCGACGAAGTCGGAATCGGCGCACTTCGATATCCGGTCAGTTTTGATGACGGGGACCTAACACAATCCGGTATTGCCAACGTCGAGATGACTGTTGCGCTGCCTGCTGACCGCCGCGGCACTCACATGAGCCGCATGATCCGAGCGGTGGAATCCGAACTTTCGGTGGTGAATCCGTACGAGTTGCACGGTCCGTTCAAAGTCATCGCGGAGCTGCTGGACGCAACGCAGTTGTTTGTCACTTTGTCCCTTCCGGTTGCGATTCGCGTGCAGTCGCCCGTGACGGCGAACAGCGGCTATCAAGTCCACGATGTCAGTTTGAATGGCTCGCTGGTGGGCAGTCGGTACACGTTGACGACAACGGTGACCGTCGATGTCACTACTTTGTGTCCATGCAGCAAGGCGATTAGTGACTACGGCGCGCATAACCAACGGAGCAGGGTGTCGTTGTCTATCAACGGGGAAGGCGACAATCCGTACCCGGCCACCGTGGGGGAATTGGTGTCGTTGGTTCGGGATTCGTCGTCGTGCCCTGTGTATCCAGTGGTGAAGAGGCCTGACGAACGGGCGATCACTATGGCGGCGTATGACAATCCCAAGTTCGTCGAGGATCTGGTTCGTGACTTGTCACTAGCATGCCGAGCACGCGAACTGCCGCACCGGATCGAGGCTCGAAACATCGAGAGTATTCATAGTCATGATGAACCGTCCCGGGTTTCATGCACCCTCAGGTTTCTGTGATCCGGCCGGTCTACCGGTCACGAGTTGGGAATAGT
>NZ_JBJIAL010000083.1:0-7440 GCF_045310895.1 Mycobacterium sp. SMC-18 | reverse complement strand
GCGTTCACCATGACTCGTTGATCACAACGCGTGAACCACGCCAGATCCGAAGTCCACCACTCCCCGGGACGCTATCTTCATCAACGCATCGAGCCGCGCGACGGCGGAGTCCCGCGGTAGGTGGCGAGCCAGGTCGAATGCCGTGCGCGCACGCGAAGTTACGCGCACTCCACCGATGGTGACCACTTCGTCGTCGGCCAGGGAGTCGTGCCGGACGACGAGTCCACGCTGACCTTTGCACAGCCCGATGACATCGATGGGCATATCGTCATCCACCCACTTCGCGCCGTGCACTGCGGATGCAGCGATCCCACCGATGACGCCGAGCGGCACCGCTAGGGCGGCTCCACGAATCCGGTCCCGCAATTTCACTTGATGATGCCGAGGGACGTAGATGCCATGAAAGATCGGTCGGTAGCGGTGGCGCAATTGCGCTCGGGTCAGCACGCCGGCAGCGATCGCATCGCCCCCGACGAATGGAATCGGCATGTCCTCTAAGACGTGTGGGCGGGCTGATCGGCTCCATCATCGCTCGAAAGGGACCAAATGGCGGCTGTGGAGTGCCTACCAGCAACCATTTGGTCCTTCTCGGCGCGCGGGGACTACTCCCGGTTGAGCGCCGCTTCTTCCAGATCCAGCCCGTGCAGCACCGAGCGCAGCACCTCGTCGTCGATGTTCCCGGCGTCGCGTTCGGCGATGTAGGTCTCGCGCTCGGCCGCCAGCATCTCGAGCCGCAGCCGCCGCATGGCCGACGCCGGGCTTTCGCCGATGTCGTCGTCACTGCGCCCGAGTCGTTCCCACACCGCGTTGCGGCGCCGGTCGTTCCAGCTCTGCAATACCTCGCCGACGTGCTGTTGGGCGCTGGAATCGCTGCTGCGAGCCAGCAATTCGTCGAGCCGGTCGGCCGCCGCCTGCGCCGCGCGACTCGAGGCCGCGGCCTGCTCCAGGGCATCCTGATGGGCCTCGGCCTCACTGCGCACGTCGAGCGTGCGAATCAGCCATGGCAACGTCAGGCCGTGCAACAGCAGCGTGCCGATCACCACGACGAACGTCAGGAACACCAGCTGCGGCCGGCCGGGGAACGGGTCGCCGCTCAGTGTCACGAGAGGCACACCGAACGCCGCGGCCAGTGACACGACACCGCGCATGCCTGCCCACGCCACGATGAAGACCTGCGACGGGGTCGGGGCGGGTTCTCGGTCCCGGACCCCGCGGAACAGCATCCGTGGCGTGTAGGCCATGACGTACACCCAGACGATGCGGACCGCGATCACCGTCGCCAGCACCGCGGCCGACGCCACGGCGAGGGTGACGGCGCGGATGCCGGTCAGCTCGTCGATGACGGTCGGCAGCTGCAGTCCGATCATCAGGAACGCGAAGGATTCCAGTACCAGCTGGATCGACTTCCATACCGCGTCGTCCTGCAGCCGGGTGGCGTACGACGCCCGTGTCGCGCGCTGTCCCAGCAGCAGCGCGGCGACCACCACCGCGATCACCCCGGAGCCGTGTGCCTCTTCGGCGAGCCAGTAGACGAAATACGGTGCGACGAGCCCGATGGCGCTCTCCACGAGGGGGTCGTCCAGCCAGGTCCGGATGAACTCGATGAGCCATCCGATGAGCCCGCCGATCACGACACCGCCCAGTGCGGCGAGCGCGAACGTGCCCAGCGCACCCTGCCAGGTCGCTGCCGCACCGATGGCGGCGGCCAGCGCGACCTTGTATGCGGTCAGCGCCGTGGCGTCGTTGAGCAGGCTCTCGCCGCCGAGCAGCGTCATGATCTGGCGGGGCAGTCCGAGGCGCCGGCCGATGGCCGCGGCGGACACCGCGTCGGGCGGCGCGACGATGGCCCCCAGCGTGAGGGCCGCGGCGACCGTCAGCTCCGGCACGGTGTGAAACGCGACGAACCCCACGACCAGGGTCGTGGCCAGTGGCAGCCCCACCGCGAGCAGCCCGATGGGACGGACGTTCTTGCGCAGGGCCAGGTAGCTGCTCTCCAGCCCGGCCGACCACAGCAGTGGCGGCAGCACGACGAACATGACCAACTGCGGCTGCATCTCGATGGCCGGCACGCCGGGGATCAGCCCGACGGCCAGTCCGGCGACGACGAGTCCCAGCGGCGCGGAGACGTCGTAGCGGCGGGCCAGCGCGGCCAACAACACCGAGGCCACCAGCACTGCCAGCAGTGGGGCACCCATGTCCTCAAACCTCCTCGGTCAGCCGGGCCCTATCCTTGTTCAACATGCTGGGGAAATGGATGCAGTCACGGGCAACGCGTCCGCGTGAAGAAAATTCCCCGACCACCTGCACGCACCTCGCCGACGCCGTCGGCCAAGCTGAACCGGAGCCGCAGACGCCCGGCCGCTGTGGTGACTGTGCGGCACTTGGGGAGGATACGTGGGCGCACCTTCGGATGTGTCTGACCTGCGGACAGGTCAGCTGTTGTGATTCCAGTCCGCACCAACACGCCAACGAGCACTACCGTCGCACGGGCCACCCCGTGATGCGCTCGGTCGAGCCGGGGGAGAGCTGGCGCTGGTGCTACGTCGACATCAGGTTGGGTTGACGGGAGATTGGCCGGCGGGGCGAGCGGAGCGACGGGGGAGTTTGGTGACTTGGTAGACCGGACAACGGTTCTGGTGCTCGGTGCCGGTGAGCTGAGCAGTGAACTGGTGCTGTCGTTCCAGCGGCTGGGGACGCGGGCGACCGCGGTGCCCGCGCCGACCGGAGCGGCGGCGTTGCGGACCCTGATCGACCGGCACACCCCACAGGTGGTGGTCGTGCAGTCCCCGGCGGCGGATCTCGGCGCCGACGTCGTGCAGGCGCTGGCCGGGCTCGAGGAAGTCGCGGTGTTCCCGACGCCGGGTGCCTTGCGGCTCGCGTCCGACCGCGAGGCGTTGCGCACCCTGGCGGCCAACGAGCTGGGGCTGCCGACGGCGCCGTTCTGGTTCGCCGGATCGGTCGACGAACTCACCGCGGTGGCCGAGCACGCCGGGCTGCCGCTCACCATCACGCCGGTGACGCATGCCGCGAACGAGGGCGCGGGGCGTTCGGTGCTGTCGCGTCTCGAGGACGTCGACGTGGCGTGGCACCGTGCGGTGGCCGCGGGCGGCGAGCGCGTGATGGCCGAGACGGCCGTCGACGTGACGGCGGAGTTCACCATGCTGACGGTGCGGACCCAGGGTCAGGCGGGTCCGGTGGTGCAGTTCTGTGAGCCGATCGGTCACCGCCACGAGACGGGCGGTCCGCTGGAGTTGTGGCAGCCGCAGCTGTTGTCGGAGCCGGCGCTGGACGCGGCGCGCTCGATCGCCGCCCGGATCGCGGGCAAGCTGGGCGGCACGGGGCTGTTCACGGTGGACCTGCTGCTCGGTGCCGACCCGGAGTCCGGGGCCGAGGAGGTCTATTTCGCGACGGTCCATCCGATGCTGACGGGCGCGGGCTTCGTCACGACGCGTTCGCAGCGGCTGTCGCAGTTCGACCTGCACGCGCGGGCGATCCTCGGACTGCCCGTCGACACCATCATGATCTCGCCGGCCGCCGGTGAGGTGAGCCGCCCGTCGGCCGACAGGGCCGCGCTCGTGCGCGCACTGCCGGATGCGCTGGCCATCGCCGAGAGCGACGTGCGGCTCTCCGGTGAGGTGTGCGTGGCATTGGCGACGGCGCCGGACGTCGTGCGGGCGCGCGACCGCGCGCATCAGGTGGCCGCTGTGCTCAACCACTCGGCGATCAACCAGACGGGGACGTGACCATGACCGAATCGGAATCGCACCCGCGGCAGACGCTGGGCCCGTTCCTGGCCGCGCTGGCGCTGATTGTGGTCCTCGTGGTCATAATCGCCGTCCTGAACGCGATCGGGGTGTTCGGCCGGAACGATCCGACGCCGGAGCAGCTGGTGCGCACCGCGGTCGTCGGCCAGAACGACGGGCTGCAGCGCAAGGACTACGCGCGCTTCCAGACGTACACCTGCAAGGCCCAGGCCGGTACCGAGGCGGATGTGCTTGCCAAGCAAGAGGATTCGGCCGCCAAGAACGGGCAGCGCTACGTCGACGAGGTGCGCGACATCAAGTTCGACGGCCAGAAGGCCACCGCCGTGCTGATGTATCACTTCGACAAGACGCCGGACCAGAAGCCCACGGCGCCGGTGGTGCTGGTGAACGAGGACGGCGCGTGGAAGGTGTGCTCGCCGGTCCCGAGCTAGTTTGTGACAGACTCGCATCCGTGAGCTACGCGGGAGATATCACGCCGCAGCAGGCCTGGGAACTGCTGAGCGAGAACCCCGAGGCGGTGCTTGTCGACTGCCGGACCGACGCCGAATGGCGCTGGGTGGGCGTGCCCGACATCTCCAGCCTCGGACGTGACGTTGTGTACATCGAGTGGGTGTCGAATGACGGCAAACGCAACACGGGTTTCGTCGACGACCTGCTGGCCGCGGGTGTGACGCCCGGCGAGCGGCCGGTGGTGTTCCTCTGTCGCTCGGGTAACCGTTCGATCGGTGCCGCCGAGGCGGCGACGGCGGCGGGCATCGGCCCGTCGTACAACGTGCTCGACGGCTTCGAGGGTCACCTGGACGAGAAGGGTCATCGCGGTGGCAGCGGCTGGCGCGCCATCGGGTTGCCGTGGGTGCAGTCGTGAGGGAGTCAGCGAGAAGCGGAGCGGATCGCGCATGAAGCAACGTAACGCCGACGGCGTCCCCTCGGTCCGGGTTCCCGCGCCGCTGCCCGACGGCGTGAGCCAGGCGACCATCGGTGTCCGCGGCGGCCTGCTGCGGTCCGAGTTCGAGGAGACCGCCGAGGCGATGTTCCTGACCTCGGGGTACGTCTACGAGTCGGCGGCGGCCGCCGAGCAGGCGTTCACCGGCGAGATCGACCGTTACGTGTACTCGCGCTACGGCAACCCGACCATCCAGATGTTCGAGGAACGGCTGCGGCTCATCGAAGGGGCGCCGGCCGCTTTCGCGACGGCCACCGGCATGGCGGCGGTGTTCACCGCGCTGGGTGCGTTGCTCGCCGCCGGCGACCGGCTGGTCGCGGCGCGCAGCCTGTTCGGGTCCTGCTTCGTGGTGTGCAACGAGATTCTCCCGCGCTGGGGCGTCGAGACCGTCTTCGTCGACGGCGACGACCTGTCGCAGTGGGAGGAGGCACTGTCGGTGCCGACCACCGCGGTGTTCTTCGAGACGCCGTCCAACCCGATGCAGTCGCTGGTGGACATCGCCGCGGTTTCGGAGCTGGCGCACGCCGCCGGCGCAAAGGTGGTGCTGGACAACGTCTTCGCGACACCACTGCTGCAGCAGGGGATGGAGCTGGGCGCCGATGTCGTCGTGTACTCGGGTACCAAGCACATCGACGGCCAGGGCCGGGTGCTCGGTGGTGCGATCCTCGGCGACAAGGAGTACATCTCCGGGCCGGTGCAGCAGCTGATGCGGCACACGGGCCCGGCGATCAGCGCGTTCAATGCCTGGACGATGCTGAAAGGCCTTGAGACGCTGGCCATTCGGGTCGACTACTCGAACCGGTCCGCGCAGCGGGTGGCCGAGTTCCTGGAAGGTGTGCGCGGCGTGAACTGGGTGAAATACCCGTTCCTGCAGTCACATCCGCAGCATGACCTGGCCAAGCGGCAGATGCGCGGCGGCGGCACCGTCGTCACCTTCGAGCTCGACGGCGGCAAGGACCGGGCGTTCGAGGTGCTCGACAAGCTGCAGGTCATCGACATCTCCAACAACCTCGGCGATTCCAAGACGCTGATCACCCACCCGGCCACCACCACGCACCGCGCGATGGGGCCGGAGGGCCGGGCCGCGATCGGGCTGGGCGACGGCGTGGTGCGGATTTCCGTCGGGCTCGAGGGCACCGAGGATCTGATCGCCGACCTGGACCAGGCGCTGAGCTAGGGGGCTGGAGCATGTCCAAGCAGACCGCGGCCAAGAAGGCCCGTCGCAAGAAGCGGCAGACCACGCGCAACGCCAACTGGCTGCCCGACGAGGTGCATGCCGAAGTCGAGGCCGTCGGGCGGATCGCGGGCGAAATCCTGCCGCGCGGTTGGGTATTCGATTCGGACTACTCCAACGACGAGTACCTCATCTGGTACTACCCGCCGTCGGGCTTCGAATCCACCGAGGACGATCCGCGTGAGTTGGTGACGCGGATCTGGGTCTCCGATCCGGACCAGCCGCAGCTCATCCTCGTCGGTACCGAAGAGGACGGCGAGATCTACAGCTTCACGGTCGAGCAGTTGATGGCGAACCTGGATGTCATCGAGGCCTACCGCGTCGGGGAGCCGGTTCCGCAGTTCTGATTTCGACCGTCAGCCGACGGGCGAGACCTGATAGTGCGCGATCTGCCAGCCATTGTCTCCTTGTGTGACAAGGACACTCAGGTTCAGGCTGATCACCGCGCCGTCGGGGCGGGTGAAGTCGGCCCGGGTGTAGGCCAGGACGACGCCGGCCGCGGGCTCCCGGATCTCGTTGATGCGGTAGTCGACCGTCAGACCGACCGGCTGAGATTCGTAGTAGTCGAAGACGCCCTGGCGTACCACGGTGTAGGGCCGCAGCCCCTGGAATATCGCGTCGTCGGTGAAGACCGCCGCGACCTGGTCCGGCCGGTGGGCGGCGATGCCCGCCTGCCACCGGTCCAGGACCTCGCGGACCACGTCAGTGCCCGGCACTCTGACCACCATCCACGTGCAGGATCTCGCCGGTGACGAACTTGGCGTTCTCCAGGTACAGGACGCCGTCGACGACGTCGGAGATGTCACCCATGTGGCCGACCGGGTGCAGCGCCGAGAGGAACTCGTGCGTCTCCGGCGCGTGCATCGGAGTGCGGATGATGCCCAGGGCGACGGCATTGGCCCGGATTCCGCGGGTGCCGTATTCGACGGCCAGCGCCCTGGTCGCGGCGTTCAGGCCACCCTTGGTCAGTGACGCCAGCGCCGAGGGCACCTGCGAGTTGGCCTGATCCACCAGGCTGGTCGAGATGGTGACGACGTGCCCGCCGTCGCCCTGGGCCTCCATGGTCCTGATGGCGGCGCGGGTCAGTTCGAAGAAGCCGCGGGAATTCACGCCGGTGATGGCGTCGTAGTCCGCGTCGGTGTACTCGGTGAAGGGCTTGGCGATGAAGATGCCGGCGTTGTTGACGACGGTGTCGACGCGGCCGAACTCCGCTACGGCGGCATCGACCAACCGCTGGCCGACGCCCGGCCGGGCGACGTCACCGGCGACGGTGAGAACCATGGGATCGCCGCTCTCGGCGATGGTGCGGGAGTTGGCGACGACGGCGTAGCCCAGCTTGCGGCAGCCGGCCACCAGGGCTTCGCCGATGCCCTGGGATGCGCCGGTGACGATCGCGACGCGGGTTGTGGTGCTCATCGGGGGTTCCTTAAGTTCGTAGTTGCAGTTATTTCGTGATGTTGTGACGGTTACGTTGAACTGCGACCCGGGTGGGTCGGGTG
>NZ_JBJIAL010000082.1:0-7494 GCF_045310895.1 Mycobacterium sp. SMC-18 | reverse complement strand
CACACCCAGCCAACCAGACACCCCAATCACAGGCCGACAGCAGCTGACCGTTCTACACCCTCAATCATGAAGAGCCTTTTTAAGTAGGCCTTACCGGCGGCCGTCCAACCGCCCCACCTCAGCAGCTTGTCTCGGTCAAGCTGCAGAGTGTTAACGCGGGCGGTACCGGGCATGCCCTGGCCCCAGCTAAGAGTCGTCGCCAGTTCAGGTACCGGGATTGAATAGTGAGTGCAGTAATTCCGGAGCTTCGTCATGAATACGCCCTCTCCCGTCTCGAATGCCTCGGCAAGCTTCGAGGCGTAGACCTTGGACTCAAATTCAGAAAGATTTTCCTCCATCGGCAACGGTCGTCTGCATTCGCCGCATATGCCGGGCGAGCTTCCTTTCGTCGGCCACCGATGCCGCATCACAACCCGCTGCGAATCAATCACTGATGTAACTGAGGTGAGATAGTTATGAAGCAATCGCACCAGTTCATTCACGTATTCTTCAGAGATCTCCTTCGCGATCTGCGGCGAGGTCAGGAATTGGCTGACATGCCCCGCAAGGTCAGCAGCGTTCCTACTGAAAACGTGCAGGCAACGCTGGAGTGCTTCGAGGTCTTCCTTCAGCTGAAAACCGGGCAACGCTTCCAGGTGCGCCTTCCGCATGTCCATTTCGGCACTGAACGGTGAATGCCATTCCACGAAGCGCAACTTACCAACGTTCGCCACAATTCATACATAATTCGTCGACCGCGGCACATCCCAGAACCGACATATCCGGCCCACTCTCGAGCAACGAGACAAGCTACCTCCGGAACGTAATACGTTACGCCGGAGGAGAACTGAGTCGACTTGGGCGCTCGGCGACAACGGTCATTGGCCGGAGACCGAAGTTGCACAGTACCAACCGGTCGACATCGGTCCGTGGGCTGGCATGATCCAGTACGTCCTGTACCACGTGATCTCGGTAGCCTGCCGAAGCCGAGCGACAGGCCCGCATCGGTCATCTACAGCAGCCTCGAGTCGCTCGCGGACCTCCCCGCAACATTTGCGGCGTAAGACGGGTGCTAGGCAGCCGGGAACATGCAGACTCAGCAGAATCGATACCGAGGGGGGCGAGGTAATGGCGTCAGATGATTCCAAAATATCGACGCTGTGCGAATGTATAGGTATGCGCAGCATGAATTTCGAACACGGCCGCTGGACCGGCCGCAATGGTCGTGGCCTAGCCGATCGCGGTATCAGTGCCGCCGCGAGCCGGGAAGCGATGAAGAATTGACCAAGAAACGCCTGGAAGGCGAAATGGCTTGCGAAGCAGGATTTTTGGTACAGGTCGAATGCCTCGACGCGAGCTTCGAATCTAGCACTGCCTGCTTTCCGATGACCGTAAAGCTCCCTGGAATCGATACCGAGAAACATGATTACAACTTGGTGGCACCGTTCTCAGCGTTGCGCGCCCGCGGTGATGCTGCTGACGCTGCCGAAGCGCAATACGCTGGCGACAGCAAGTGGGGCTGCTTGCAGAACCCCTATGACGACCCCGAATCAGCCGAACTTCGAGCGATTTACACCGCCGCAGTGGTGGAGAGACTTCGGTTCGAGACCGAAGGTAAAGCTGGAAATGACGATGAGCTCCAAGACACCGTCGGGCACTTCGGACGGGACTATGCCCATTGGTGGCCACGGTTCGCTGAGTGGATAGGTGTCGTTTCTTCTCAGGATCTACTCCGACTCGGCCAGAAAAGTCGCCGTGCGATGCTTGACGTTGTCTCGATGTGGATACTCGAACCCGCAGACGGCGATGCACCGGGTTTTTCGACGATTAGCTTCGGTGACACACGTGGCTACTGCGGTGCACCGCTTAGCCGAGCACAGCTTGAGCGGTGTTTTGCACTTGCCGGCGCTTCGAAGCGGCCGCCGTTAGCGTGGCGTCTCATCTGTGACGCGCATTCGCTTGCGCGCCACGACGAACACCGGCGGGCAACGCTCGATGCGGCCACCGCAACTGAATTGGCTGTGACGGAACTTCTCGATCAATATGCGATCGCCGCGAACAGCCCAACCGTCACAAGACAGATTGAGAAGACCAAAATGCTCGGGAACTTGCTCGGGCTAGTAGCCGAAAAGATGCCTCAGACCGTGTCGCCGTCGTTGTCCGAGCAGGCAAAGGAGCAAGTCGCGAAGCCCAGAAACCGAGCAATTCACGAAGGTGTTCCACTGAGCAAAAAAGAAGCCGAGGCTGCGGTGACGACGGCCAGGCAACTGGTCGAAGCTGCATATCCACTGTCTACCTATGGTTTTCACGGCTATTCCGTCTAGTTCGACGCCAAGAAGCGGACTGTCTAGCGGATCAATGGTCGCACCAGAGCCGGAACATGGAGCTGAGTACAGAGCTCGCGCCCACAGACGTCGACTTAACTGTCTTAGCGAGTACGTCGTGGACGTCCCTGAACAACCAGTGGCGGTAGCGCCAAAGACGCCACCGCCGCCGGTCGTGAAGACACGAGCTACGCACTCGCTCACGAGCCACGAACGGCTACACGTTCCGGCGGTAGACCCGGCCGAGCGGATTGTCGACAACGACGATCACCTTCGCCCGGTAACCCTGGCCGAAACAACGGCTGAACATCCAAGCAGTCAGCAATCGAGATCGGCGATCGTCCGCCGTACTCGATCAGACCAGCGCTACTTGAACGAGCCGGAGATCGGAACAGTAGCCGAAACCTAAACTGTGCGTGCAAGGTCAGCGTTGTATGGGGCCGACGCTGTCGTCGCGGCCGACGACGCAGGTTGCGCCGCTGTTTAGCGTGAGGTCAGGCGGGCAAGCCACCTTCGCCTATCAGCGGTGCGGTTGTATAACACGCATTTGCGCCGCCAGTTTGTACAGCTTTCCGGCCCGGTAGGACGAGCGGACCAGCGGTCCGGCCAGGACACCGGCGAAGCCGAGACCCTCGGCGAACTGCTGGTGCTCGACGAATTCCTCCGGCCGCACCCACCGCTCGACGGGGTGGTGCCGCGGCGACGGACGCAGGTACTGCGTGATGGTGACGATGTCGCAGCCCGCGTCGTACAGGTCCTGCAGGGCCACCCGGATTTCCTCGGGCGTCTCGCCCATACCCAGGATCAGGTTGCTCTTGGTCACCAGCCCGTAGTCGCGGGCGGCGGTGATGACGCCGAGGCTGCGCTCGTAGCGGAACGCCGGGCGGATGCGCTTGAAGATGCGCGGCACGGTTTCGACGTTGTGCGCGAACACCTCTGGGCGCGAGTCGAAGACCTCTTCGAGCAGTGCGGGCACACCATTGAAGTCGGGCGCCAGCAGCTCGACACCGGTGTTCGGGTTGAGCGCGTGGATCTGGCGGACCGTCTCGGCGTACAGCCAGGCGCCGCCGTCGGGCAGGTCGTCGCGGGCCACGCCGGTGATCGTGGAGTACCGCAGGCCCATGGTGTGCACGCTCTCGGCCACCCGGCGCGGCTCGTCCCGGTCCAGGTCGGCGGGCTTGCCGGTGTCGATCTGGCAGAAGTCGCAGCGGCGGGTGCACTGCTCGCCACCGATCAGGAAGGTGGCCTCGCGGTCCTCCCAGCATTCGTAGATGTTGGGGCAGCCGGCCTCTTCGCACACCGTGTGCAGGCCCTCGCGCTTGACCAGGCTCTTGAGGTCCTTGTACTCGGGGCCCATCTTGATCTTGGTCTTGATCCACGGCGGCTTGCGCTCGATCGGCGTCTCCGCGTTGCGGACCTCCAGGCGGAGCAGCTTGCGTCCGTCAGGATTCACGTCAGTACCCATACCCCTACCATTGTTTTAAAACCGTTGTTAGACATGAATTGTCAGTGGATTGTCGATAAGTCTCGTCAGGTCACCAGGCAACCATCAGCTATCAACGCTATCGGATGCGATCGGCAAGTACATGTGATGATTGAACTGGGGCTGGTAGGCGCCGCCGCCACCGATGTGGATGCCTCCGCCCTCGCCACTGGCGACCGGTGTTCCGTCGGCCATCGTGATTGCTGTGTGGTGATCATTCCAGCCAATCACCAACGCCCCGGGCGCAGTGCCGTACCTGAATCCTCTTGCCAGGAGTGCCGATTCCTCGGTGCTGGTGTCGAACCGATCACCGAACACGGGACGGCCGGTGGCCGTGTTCGCCAGCCAAGACGCCAGCCCTGAACAGTCCGTGCCCGCGGAGGAATCTCCACCCCAGATGTACGGTGTGCCCGAATAGCGATGGATGAGCGCCATCAGGGTGGCCTCGGTGGCTACGCCATCGGTTAGGTCGGTGGCCGAGGCGTGCACTAACTGCGCCGGCGGCCGGGGCGACGGGTCTGGCGAAGGATCGAGCGGCAGAGGATCGGCGGGTGGTAGCAGCACGGCATCTTGGGCAGGTCCAGCCTCTGCCAGGGCATCGAGCGCTGGGGCGGGATCTCCTTGCTTGGAATCCGGCGGAGCGGGCTGCGGCTCGCGCAGCGAATCCATCGGGGAACCTTGCACATCCGGTACCGCGACTGTCAATTGCGCGACCTCCGCTAGGGCGGGCGGCTCCGGTGAGGCTTGTGGCGCAGACGCGTCTAGCGGTTGCGGCAGCCCGGCTGGCTCGACATCCGGAGAGGGCGCCGCAACATCCCGGGCCGCGGCGTCGATGACCGTTACGATCTCCGGTGCGGGCACGTCCGCAGCCGACTGGACATTGCGTGGCGTGGCCGTCGACAGGGGCCCACCGCAAACCGGCCACGCCCCACGGCCCTGCCCCGCAAGCACCCGCTCGGCTACAGCGATCTGCTGTTCCTTGGTCGCCCGCTGCGCCTCGGCCGCATACTGGTCTCCCCCGTAGGCACTCCACGTGGACGGCGCGAACTGCAGCCCACCCTGATACCCATTGCCGGTATTGATCGACCAATCACCGCCAGACTCACAGCGCGACACCAGATCCCATTCACTGTCCGTCGCCGCACTCGCATGGACTGCAAGTCCCCCGCTGCTACCCCCCAGGACCACCCCAGTGACCGCGAACGTCAAGGCCGTCGTCCTTGATGTTGGGGTCCGGACTTTGCGATGCCGCCCCGTCATCGGTGATGCCCTCTGCCAGGGTCGGATTCATCAGGTCGGCAGGGCAGCCGGACGGTGCTGTCGCGGCCTACTGCGCCTGCGGTGGGGGTGAGCGCCATGTCAGCTCGCCGCCCGGTCGGCCACCAGGTACCGGGAGCTGTGTCGAAGCACCTGGAACCCCAGCGAGACGACGTCATAGCGCTTGGGGACCGCGTTACCCAGATGCAGCGCCATCGCTGCGATCGCTGCCCGGGTGAGGATTGGACGCGAAATCAGCCAATCATCCACGCCTTCGCTGAGCAATTGGCCATCCCGGCAAGCGATTTCATAGCTGAGCACGCCAGCAGTCAGGATGGCCCATGCCTGCTTGGCGCTCATCTTCAGGCGCCATCCCGGATAATCGCCTGCGACATAACTACTCTGGTTCCTGTTCATGGTGATTGTGCCTCCATTCGACGGCGGACTACTTTTGGTCGGCGTGGGCCGCGCGAGTCCGAGTCCGGATTCACGGAGGTTTGACCACACCAGGTCTTTTCGCAAAACAGCGCGGCTAGCCAGCCCGCGCGGCAACTCCCCGGTCGCGACAGGCGCTGGACGCAATCGCCAGAGCTGCTGGGCTTCTCGTGCGGGTAAGGGCTCGCACGATCGGCTGCGTCCGAAGCTCGGCGGCAGTGACAGCTATGCCGTCGATGAGCGCTGCAAGTTGCGCGTGGTCCTCGTGCAACTGGTATGCCTCGAGCCACGTAGCGCAGAGTTGTACTAGGCGCGTCGGCAGGCAAATCCGTTTGGTATCAATCAGTTTGATCAGGATACGAACTGCGGTGAATGCGTCGCCGGCCCCTAGGCTGATGAAGACGTGGTTGCACTCTCGGGCGTCGAGCTCAGGCTTGACGGCTTCGATGAGCAACCAGGCCAAATTCGTTTCTTGTAGTTGTTGCATGGTGGTGACCGCCAGTTGGTTTTTCCACTGTCACGGAGCGCGGAAGCCGCGCCCATATTCAGCGACGCGGAGCCGCACCAGCTCGCACGGATGAACTCTCCGCGAAGCACTCATCGCCGTCGCGATCGCGGCCAGAGGGATGCCGACATCCGAGACCGTTGTGACGCGCAGGTCATCACGGGTTTTCATGATCGGCCGCTGTCAACATGGTGCCGAATCTCGGCGACGAACCGACGCCCGTCGTTACCGACCACATCCCAGGAGAACGGTCCGCGCCACTGGGTGAAGCCCAGGGTGTGCACAGTTCGGCGTGCGATCTCCTCGGAGCCGATTTCCGCTAGCCGGCGCCCGTCACTGGTAATCAAGGTCCACATGACTGCCGCCGTTGATCTCGAATAGCGTCGCGTACGTCTCAATGAAGCGGACGGGCACTGTTGCGGCAGGTCGGGGTCGCAGCCCGGGAGTCTCGGCAGGCAGGCTGGTGGCGCTGCCTGCCGTATCCAGTGGTGGTAGCAATCCGATCCTCATTGATCGGCTCCCTTCGCTCTTACTGAAGAGCCCGAACGTCCCATTGGACTGGCCCTCCGAGCTAGGCGCTTGGGGTGAATCCGCCCGCTCTGCGATTACACTAGCAATCTCTTGACGTCCATTCAATGATTTTGAGTCAATGACTTGCTGGAAGCCTGCGACGCAGCTGGCGCGCCGCCCGCAATCGCCACCCACCCCTGGTTAAGGCCAATGCCGGCAGATGAACCCCCGGGACTACCGCCCCGTTGAGCAGCGTCAATTACCGCCGGGTGACTGTCATCCGATGGACGACGCCCAATCGGACGTTCCGTCCACTCCCACCCCCGGTCGACTACCGTTCGAATCCCAGTACGCCCAGCGCCGACGATCAACTGCCGATCGCCACGGTCATGTTCGACCGGCGATCAACCCGCTCAGCAAATACTCGACCTTCGGCGGGTCGATCACGACCCGCCGCCCGAGTGACAGCTCGACTCTAAATCATTGATTCATAGTCAATCGACTGGTTACTATGCCTCTCGGTGCGCTACCAAACGATTGAGTTCGACAGCTCCCCACGGTGGAAGCCCAGCGGCGCCCGGTCAGCGCCCAATAATTTTTCGGAACGCACATCACCGTCCGCATGGAGGCTTACGACAATGAGTACCAGTGCCCAGCGGTGGTGCGTGTACAGCGGCCTGTGGATGCTCGTCATCTTTTTGATCGGTTTTTGGCTGGTAGCGGGATTCATTCCGCCCCCATCCCCCCAGTCCAGCGGCCCAGAGTTGGTGCGGTTGTTTTCAGAGGACCGCACCCGAATCCGCGCGGGCATGATCGTGTCGGTCTTCGCGGCAGCATTCCTAGCTTCATGGAGCTCAGCGCTGACCGTGCAGATGCTCAGGATGAGCCGCGACAACGCAGTATTGGCATACGCCAACTTGGCGCTGGGTGAACCATCCCGCGTTTGATGCGCACCTCCTTCCTTGGGAAGGTGCATGTCATGCCGAGCAAGTACGACCCGG
>NZ_JBJIAL010000081.1:0-8078 GCF_045310895.1 Mycobacterium sp. SMC-18 | reverse complement strand
TTGCCATGGGGACATCCTTCCAGCCCGCCCATGCTGGGCAAGCCAACTCAGATGTCACCTATTCGTGCAGCAGACCCGGCGATTGCTCTGGGCCCAAGCTTGTGGGGAGTTGCCGTTAGTCAAAGGCGCGCAGCGGAGGTCGTTTCGACGATGGACTTGTTCCCGCGTTTTTGGTGATCGGGGGTCGATTGCGGGAAGTGCTATGGCCCAATAATTTTGGTGTCTGACTTCCATGGGCAGTAGGCGTTGGCGTCCCGTCTGGTGATCGGCACGAGCGTTGTTCGGCGCCTACGGCAATAAGGTGACCGGTCGAATCGGCAGTGGCGTCCAGGTCGACACCCCGGCGCCAGAGCTTGATCGTGTAGATGGTGTGCCGGCCGAGTAGGCGAGCGGTGCCGGCCGCCATGGCAACAGCCGTCATCAGCGGCAGGATGATGGCGTACTGGCCGGTGAGTTCGAACAAGGTGACCACGGCGGTGATCGGCGCGCCAGTCGCGGCGCCTAGCATGGCTCCCATGCCGATCAGGCCGCAGGCGCCAGCTGCGATAGCCAGACTGGGGTAAAGATGGTGCGCGGCGACCCCGAAGGCGCTGCCCGCCATCGCCCCGATGAAGAGGGTGGGTGCAAACACCCCGCCTGAGCCTCCGATGCCGATGGTGAGGCTGGTCGCCAAAATCTTGCCGACGAGCAGTAGGAGCAACATGGTTGCCGCGTACCGGCCATCGATCGCGTTCTGTAGAACCGGATAGCCGACGCCATACATCTGAGGCAACGCGATCAACAAGGCGCCCAAGGCAATTCCGCCGACGGCCGGGCGGGCCCACTGTGGTCCCCGCCAGAGCCAATCGCAGGCGTCCTCGACCCAGTACAAGACTCGCGAGAACACCGTTCCAACGACGCCCGCGCCTACTCCGAGCGCGGCATACAGCACGTATTCGACTGGACGGTGCACGGTGAATCCGGGTAGGGACAGGAACGGGTGATCGCCCATCAGGGTGCGCCCTACGACGGCGGCAGCCACGCTCGACAACACCACGACACCGGCTGACTCGGCGGCGAAATCGCGCAGGATCAATTCGAGGGCGAAGAACACCCCGGCCAATGGAGCGTTAAAGGTAGCCGAGATGCCGCCGGCCGCTCCGCATGCGACGAGCAGACAAATCCGATCAGTATCGAGGCGCAGCCATTGCCCCAGTGCGGAGCCGGTAGCCGAGCCGATCTGCACAATCGGCCCTTCACGTCCGACTGATCCGCCGCCACCGATGCACAGCGCCGACGCCAGCGCCTTGACGACCGTTACCTGTGGTTTGATCCGTCCCTTGTTGCGGGCCACGGCGAACATCACTTCGGGCACACCATGGCCGCGCGCCTCGGGTGCAAAATGGTGCACAAGCGGGCCGTAGGCCGCACCAGCGATCACGGGAGCGGCCAGCAGAAACCACCAACCCAGCGCGGGCCAGTGTGCGCTGGGGACACGACCCAACGCCGAGTAGTCGGCGTACCCGGTGAACATCCGAGTGAAAAACTCAACCAGCCAACGGAACGCGAGGGACTGCCCCGGGTTCAGTTGACTCGCGGGGTGTGAATTTCAGGCCGCGGTTGCGACTGGTGTGTGGAGCAGTTCGAACTCTATCGGGGTGAGCCTGCCGAGGGCGCGTTGGCGCCGGCGGCGGTGGTAGGTCCGCTCGATCCAGGACACGATCGCCAGCCGGAGTTCGGCTCGAGTTGACCAACGTCTGCGGTCCAGGACGTTGCGTTGCAGCAGGGCGAAGAACGACTCCATGGCCGCGTTGTCTCCGCAGGCGCCGACGCGGCCCATCGATCCGTGTAATTCGTTGTGCGACAGAGCATGGACGAACTTCCGCGATCGAAATTGGCTACCCCTGTCGGTGTGAACGATCGTCGCGGTCGGTGAGCGCAGTGCCACGGCGTGATCCAGCGCCGCGACGGCCAGCGAAGACTTCATTCGGGAGTCGATCGAGTAGCCGACAATCCGGTTGGAGTAGACGTCTTTAATGGCGCAGAGGTAGAGCTTGCCTTCATCGGTGCGGTGCTCGGTGATGTCGGCCAGCCAGACCTGGTTGGCAGCGCGGGCGCTGAACTGACGCTGCACGAGATCGTCGTGGACGGGCGGCCCGGATCGGCGGTTCAGTCCTCGCTTCTTGGCAAAGACCGACCAGATGCCCTCTTGCGAGCACAGGCGTGCGACACGGTTTTCGCCGGCGATGATCCCGCGCGCGGGCAACTCATCAGCGATGAACCGATACCCGAATGCGGGGTCATCGGCGTGGATGTCGCGGGCAACGTTGATCAGGTGTGCGTCGTCCCAATCCCGCTGTGACAGGGGTGCTTTGCGCCACTTGTAGAACGCCTGGGTGGAGAATCCCAGAACCCGGCAGGTCACCGTGACGGGCACGCCGTCAGCGGCAAGGTCGAGGACCAGCGGGTACATCATTTTGGGTTGGCGTCCCGGGACAGGTAGCCGACTGCGCGGCGCATCACCTCGGCCTCTTGCTCGAGCAGTTTGATCCGTTTGTGCGCTTCGCGCAGCTGCGCGGCCATGTCGTCAGCATCGGCCGCTGAGGCGGGCTGACCGCGGCCATCCTCGCGGTCGGCGATCTTGAGCCAGCGGTGCAGGCAGGCCTCCGAGATGCCGAAGTCCTTCGCGATCTGGCGCAGCGGCGCCTCGCCCTTGCGGGCCACGGCGATGACGTCGGCTCGGAACTCGGCAGGAAACGGTGTCGGCACGAGGTTGATCCTTCCAGCAAGGACGAATCCTCACAGGTCAGGAGTCAACCAAACTGGGGGCAGTCCCCTATTGCAGTATGCAACAGTAGTGCTATCTAGGATAATCGGCTCTCCGAATGGGCGGCGACGATAGTCCCCGGTCGCAGGTGCGGCTGCACAGGAGGCGATCGGCCCGAGTCAGCCGCTAGGCGGTCGGCGTGCGACGCGGTTGTGGTGTGGGTCTGGTCGGGTATCTGGCGCGGCGCAGACTAAAGTTGACTAGGAGGAGGTTCCGGTGAACGCGCAGACCAAGACAACATCCGCCCAATCGGTCGATGCCATTACCGATGCGTTGATTACTGCGTCCCGGCTGTTGGTCAGCATCTCGGCGCGATCGATCGCCGAGGTGGATGACACGATCACCATTCCCCAGTTTCGGGTATTGGTGATTTTGTCCTCGCGCGGTACGACGAACTTGGCGACCCTGGCAGGGCTGCTTGACGTGCAGCCCTCAACGATCGGCCGGATGGCCGAACGGCTGGTCGCGGCCGGTCTGATAGACCGTCGCCCGCATCCCAATTCGCGCCGTGAACTGGTGGTCGAGCTGACCGCGCGTGGCCGCAAGGTCGTGCGCACGGTCACCGCTCGCCGGCGGGCCGAAATCGTGCGGGTCGTGGAGGCGATGCCGGCGCGGCAGCGTGAAGGCATGGTCAGCGCACTCACCGCCTTCACCGAGGCCGGCGGAGAGCCTCCGGCTGAAATCGACTTCTAGCACACCGGTTGTTCGGGGCCACGAATCCTGCACCGGCCCACAGTCGGCGTTCTACGCGCTTCATCTGACGGTGCACGCGACTTGACTCCACGGCCCTGGCGTGTTGGCTGTGGCGCGGCTTTCCCGGGCCGCGGGCGGACCGACCGGCCCTCGGGGCTGGCTCGGTGGTGGGGTGGCCCGCCCGCGGCGGTCCGTGGACATACCGGTTCGCTGCAGCGTTGGCAGCAACGTCACCGCTGATGTAGTTCGACGAGCTGTAGCAGTTGGCCGCACCGACGGCCTCATCGCGGCTTTGGAGCCTGTGCCACAGTAGCATAGTGCCACAGTAGTAATGCGCGTGTTTTCCTTGGTAGCGGCTCAGCGAGGCGTGTATGCAGCGTCTTGGGTTGTCCGACTTATCAATTCGTCGCCGGTTCTAACGGCCCAGATTCGAAGCCCGAGCGCCAATCTCGGCTCTCGTGGGGGAATGCCTGCGAAGAACTCCGATGGCGGGGCCCGCGCCGAGGGTGTTCGTCTCATGGTCTCGTGGGCGATCGATGTTAGTGGGGCTCAATGGACACGTATCGAACAGCCGCCACGAAAATCGCTGCAGCCCTCCAGAACTCGACCTCTATAACAGTTCGATAACGGTGGCGTCGCCGTTGTGTGCGATGACCCGAGGGTGAAACCGCTGATCAGGCAGGCATTTAACAGAAGGCGGAGCGCAACGGCATTGCAATTGGCGTCCTTGATTGAGCGGTCGCTGTGTGTCTACTGTCAGCAAACCCGATGATTTGAACTGACGATGATCGATGACCGTTCGGTGGTGACCTTTCTCTGTGATGCCCGATGCCAACTGTGCCGTCCCGCGCACCGAAACTGCCTTGCTACGCGCCCCTTGTAGCACGGACGCGATCGCAATCCGAAGGCTCGCCGCCGCCACCGGCGTGCTCGATGTGAACTCCACCTATGCGTACCTGCTGCTGGCCACTGATTTCGCGGCCAGCTCCATCGTCGCGGAAAAAGCTGGCGAAATCTGTGGATTCATCACCGGCTACCACCCACCGCCGCGGCCGGACGTCTTGTTCGTCTGGCAGGTCGCGGTGGCGCCGCACGCGCAAGGCCAGGGGCTGGCCGGTGTCATGCTCGACGGGCTGGTGCATCGCATTCGAACCGAACGACGGGGCCATCCGGTCACAGTGGAGGCGACGGTAGCGCCCGGCAATACCGCCTCTCGTAAGTTCTTCGGAGCGTTCGCACGCCGCCATGGCGTGCCAACAGTCGAGTTTTCACATTTTGGCGCCGAGCTACTCGACGCCGACGGCGGCCACGAAGACGAGCCGATGCTGCGGATCGGCCCACTCGTGGCACCACTGCCAAGCTGACGCGCGATACCCCGGGACAGTGCCAAATGCACTGTCCCACTTATGTTTCTGTTTGTCTATTGAAAGGATTCAACCGTGCTTCTCGCCGACGCCGCACACCTGACCGAGAGCGGCCTGCCAGATGTCTTCGATGCGGTGGAATCGGAGGTTCGCAGCTATTGCCGCGCCTGGCCCACCGTCATGGAGAGCGCCAGCGGCTCCTGGATCACCGACAACGACGGGCGGCGTTATCTCGATTTCTTCGCGGGCGCAGGTGCTTTGAACTACGGCCACAACAACCCAGTACTCAAGCAGGCGCTACTCGAGTACCTCGGATCAGACGGGATCGTGCATTCGCTGGACATGGCGACATCGGCCAAACAACGCTTTCTGGAGACTTTCCAGCAGTTGATCTTGCGGCCGCGGGGCCTCGATTTCAAGGTGCAGTTCCCAGGTCCGACCGGCACCAACGCGGTCGAGTCGGCGCTCAAGCTCGCGCGGAAGGTCACCGGACGCGAATCGATCATCAGCTTTACCAATGCATTTCACGGCATGACCCTCGGCTCGCTGTCAGTTACCGGAAACTCCATGAAGCGTGCCGGCGCCGGCGTGCCACTGGTACATGCAACCCCGATGCCTTACGACAACTACTTCGGCGGAGTCACCGAAGACTTCCACTGGTTCGAGCGCGTCCTCGACGATTCCGGCAGCGGCCTGAACCGGCCGGCCGCGGTGATCGTGGAAACCGTCCAGGGCGAAGGCGGTTTGAATATCGCCCGCGCCGAGTGGCTACACGCGCTGGCCCAATTGTGCCGCACCCGCGACATCCTGATCATCGTCGACGACGTGCAGATGGGCTGCGGTCGCACCGGCCCCTTCTTCAGCTTCGAAGCCGCCGGAATCGTGCCGGACATCGTGACCTTGTCGAAGTCGATCAGCGGATACGGGCTGCCGATGGCGCTCACCCTATTCCGGCGCGAGCTCGACGTCTGGGCGCCCGGCGAACACAACGGCACCTTCCGGGGCCACAATCCGGCATTCGTCACGGCCACCAAGGCTCTCGAAACATACTGGAGAGAAACGCAATTCAGTGCCGAGACCGAGGTGAAGGGTGAGTTGATCAGATCGCGACTCGAGGACATCGCGGCACGCCACGATGGCATCGCGGCACGCGGCCGTGGCATGGCGCAGGGGCTCAGATTCGCCGATGCCGCACGTGCCGGTGATGTTTGCCGTCAAGCGTTCGAGCGGGGAGCGTTGATGGAGACCAGCGGGCCGTCCGACGAAGTCGTCAAACTGCTTCCGCCGCTGACCACGTCAGCCGACGATCTGCTGGCCGGCCTGGACATCCTGGCCGAATCGGTCGCCGCGACCCGACCCTGATCCGACTACCGCCAACCTAGACGGAAAGAATGCCTCACCCATGATTGTCCGCACCACCGCAGAGATCACCGGAACCGACCGCGACGTGGCCGCCGGAACCTGGCGATCCAAACGCATCATCCTCGCCGACGACGGGGTCGGATTCTCGTTCCACGAGACCACGATCGACGCGAACACGGTCAGCGAGTTCCACTACCGGCACCACGTCGAGGCGGTGTGGATCACCGAAGGTGCCGGCGCACTGACCAACCTCGAAACCGGCGAGCGCCATCCACTCGGACCAGGCACCATGTACCTCCTCAACGGCCACGAACGACACCAGATCCGGTGCGACGAGCAGCTGCGGATGCTCTGCGTGTTCAACCCCCCTGTCACCGGGCGAGAAGTACACGACGCCACTGGCGCCTACCCACCCCCGCAGTCGGTCGCGTGAGCGCGCCCGGCGCCGCAACCGCTGTAGTCGAGGACCGCTATCCGACTCGGCTCGACCACGCGGTCGAACCCATTCCCCGCAGCGAGCCTGTGGTCTGGGGCATGGAGACTGACGGCCCACTGCTGCCGCACGAACTCATGCGCTTCGACGAGGTCGGTTATCTCGTGCGCCCCGGCACTGTCGCCGATGACCTGATCGGACCGCTGCGGGGCGAAACCGACCGAATCGCCATTGATCTCGAGCCGGGCGACCCACGGATCATTCGGGAACCACGCGGGTCCATCCGCTCGATCTTCGAACCACATCTGCTCAGCGAACTCGTCGCGCACGTGGTCGATCTGGACACGGTGCTGCCGGTGGCGCGCCAACTGCTCGGCGGCGATGTCTACATCCACCAGGCCCGTATCAATGTGATGCCCGGCTTCACCGGCACCGGCTTCTACTGGCATTCGGACTTCGAGACCTGGCACGCGGAGGACGGCATGGCCGACATCCGCGCGGTGTCCTGCTCGATCGCCCTCACGCGCAACTATCCGTACAACGGATCACTGATGGTGATTCCCGGGTCGCACCACACGTTCTACCCCTGTGTGGGGGCAACCCCGGACAACCACCACGGCACCTCGCTGATAGCGCAGCAGGTTGGCACGCCCGATGAGACCACCCTCTCCAAGGCTGTCGATCACCACGGCATCGACCAGTTCACCGGCCCACCGGGGACGGCACTGTGGTTCGACGCGAACCTGCTGCATGGTTCAGGATCGAACATCACGCCCCTGCCTCGGTCGAATGTTTTCCTGGTCTTCAATTCGGTCCACAACCGGCTCGGTGAACCATTCGCCGCACCGCGACCGCGGCCCCGATACTTGGCGGCGAGGTAGGTGCCGCAAGGCGCAATGTGAGCGTGACGCCGTGCCGTTGAGGCGACGCGGCTCGGTGAGCGTCTTCAGCGCCCCGGAGATGGCCCCCGCACTGGCGCCGCCGAGGGTGGCGGCCAGTTCGCCCATCGTGACGTCGGTCTGCTCGGTGAACAATAACGTCGCCAGCGCGCCGCCAAAGCCTTGTTCACCCGATACGTCATCGAAAGCCAGGCGTGCGTGCTCGCTGGTGAAAAGTTTTCGTCAGCAAGCTATTTCGTCAGCGGCTTGCGTTCGCCTTGTGTTTCGCGCTTCAGTGCGCCGTGGTCACCGGTGGCAGGTTTCGTAGCGATGAATGAGTGCCTGTTCGCCAGCCGTGGGCTGATAGACGGCCAGGTCGCGTCGGGTGCATCCGCCGATCGTGACCGCGACCGGGCCTCGCGAAACCCCGTAGCCGCCGATGTGGCCGGAAAGTTGGCTACCTGCTGTCAACGACGGTCGAAAATTGACCCCGTAGCGTCGGTTGAATTTTGACCCCCTTGGTTGTGGTTACTTGCTGGTTC
>NZ_JBJIAL010000080.1:0-8664 GCF_045310895.1 Mycobacterium sp. SMC-18 | reverse complement strand
CTCCGGGTCGTACTTGCTCGGCATGACATGCACCTTCCCAAGGAAGGAGGTGCGCATCAAACGCGGGATGGTTCACCGCGAGCGCGATGTTCGGCGCGATGGCGCGCCGTTCGTGCACCGCCGCGTTGCCGGCTTTGCGAATCAGGTTGAGCTTGTGAACGATTGCCGGCGGCACTTGGGTACTGAACGGACGTTCGTTGATCCGGGCGGCCAGGTCGTCCTTGTAGGGCAGCGGCAGATCCATCACGTCGTAAAGCAGGCCGACGAGTTGTTCGATGGCGCGCCGGCCGTAGATGCAGGCCGAGCGCGGATCGGAGGCCAGGTAGCTCTCGGCGCGGGCACAGTCGGATTGGATGTCGGGCCATTCAGCGGCACCGATGAATGCGAAATTGCTCATCCGCGCTCAGCCGGAATGTTCATTCACGAACATAGTCGGACTCACAGGGTCACTGTACTGGTAGTGAGCAACATGATCGTCAATTTCTGCCGGTCAATGGTCGAGGTGTTGTCACGATGCGAATTCCTTTGCTGGCGGGCGAACCGAGCAGTGTTGCATGTCGAGCCGACAAGTTGTGACTGATTGGTTGCTCGGTTCAAAAACTAGGACGGCCCGCCTATTCGTCGGCTTCGCGCAGGGTGCCGCGGAAGGTCCGTTCGGGCTTGCCTGCTTCAGTCCACTCGCGATAGCTGCGCACGGCGTGTCCGAAGACCTTCGTCAGGTGTTTCCCGTCGCGTCGGTTGACTGCTCCCTCTACGAGGTCTGTTGGCTTAGTCATGGTTTCGCGCATCGGAAAGTCAATCGCAGGTAGGTATGCGTCGGCCACGGGGAGGGCCACCCATGTCCCTTCACAGGCACGGCGAAATGTTTCGCCAACGTAGTAGACGTACCTCATGGTCGTGTGGACGTTCTCGAGCGAGAAGGCGCTTCGATGGTTGTCGTACAGGTCGAGGAGCTTCTGTTCGACTATCGCCAAGCTCGCTTCGGTGTACATCTGCTCGCGTATCTCGGGGAGGTCGTAGTACGGGAATTCGATCTCCATGACCGCTTCCTGCATCTTCAGCCAGCCCAGGAACTGTTCGTTGGACTGTGCATCGCGGAACGCTCGAGTGAGTTGTGTCGGGACGTAGTCGAAGGACTCACCCATGACGATTCTTCAACGTCAGCCACTCATTCCTCGCGCAAGGTGCCGCCAAACTCCCGTGGTGGACGACCCTTTTCAGCCCATTCGTCATAGAGACGCAGAATGTTGTTGTACACGCGCGTGATCTCCAGGCCTGTTCGGCGGGTGAGTGCGAATCGGATCAACAGCAAGGGTTGAACCAACATCTCGTCGAAGAGCACGTCGATGGCCGGGAGCAACGCTCCCGGTTGGCCTTTCTGGCTGGGCGGCGGCAGTGCTACCCAGGTTGCTTCAATGGCACGTCGGACTGTTTCGCCAACGTAGTACGCGTAGCGCATCGTTCGGTGAACAGCTTCCTCATTTGCATAGGCGCTGGGATCGTCGGGGTACAGCTCCATCAGCTTCTGTTCGACTACCGCAAGACTGTCTTTGGTGAACATGATGTCGCGCACGTCCGGTAGGTCTTCATAGGGAAATTCGATTTCCATCGAGGCTTCCTGCATCTTCAGCCAACCCAAGAACTGTTCGTTGGTTTGCGCTTCGCGGAACGCCTTGGTGAGTTGCACGGGGACGTAGTCGAACGACTTACCCATCCTGATTCTCCCTGTTGGTCACAGTCGATTCACCGTGAACTGGTCTGGATATCTGTCTTGCAGACTCTGGAGCGCAGCGATCTCCGCTGGGCTGTACGGATAGTTTGCGTTGAGGTTGTAGGTGAGCTGATGACCGAGGGCTAGAACGCGTTCGTCTTTGGCCAGCTGGTCCATGTCGAGGCGTCCACTCTTGTTCTCGATGAACTCGTTGAGATCGGGACTCACCCAGTCCCAGCGACGACCGGGGACGATCGTCTGGTCTGAGTATTGCGAATGCCATCCGTCGTCCTTGCTGTAGCCCATCACTTCGGCCGCGTATTTGTCGAACCACCAGCCGTTTGCAGAGTTCTCTTGAAGCTGGTCGTAGTTGGCGCTCCAGCGATTCCAGTCCCACTCTTGGCCGCCGCGGTGCAGATAGTTCTGCCAGGCCAGCCACTTGGACAGGGGAATGCGATGGTGATGGGTCTTGGTGCCGTCGGGATCGTAGATCTCGATGTCGACGAACTTCTGGCGGTCGAGCAGACCCTTCTTGGTCGGGTCGAGTGCAACGGTGAGTGAATCGATCGCTGTCGCAGCGGTTTCTACCGCGGCGATGTAGCTCCGGATGTTGGTGCCGGCCTGGTTGAGCCGCCACCGCATGGCCGCGGGCACAGCCCGGAATGACGCGCCGCCAGTGACTTCCGACGACAGCACCACGACTGACGCGGCCCCGCCCATCCACATCGCGGTGCTGTTGACCTCACTGGCGATGTTCGCGCGCATCGCGCTGGTGGCTGCAGAGAAGCTGTGCGTTAGGGCACTCAGTGTGCGGCCGTCGGCGGCGACGGCATCCGCGGGAGCGCTCAGATTGGCGATTGTCTCGTAGAACGCGGTGGCGTCGGGCATGTCGTGGTCCGGTCGTCTGACCTGACTCACCACGTCACTGACAGCTTCAGCGACCGTCGTTGCGAACCGTTGCCACATGTCCGAAGCGGCGTCGAGGCCCTTCGTGTCTGCGTTCGGAGTTTCCTTGCCAACCGCCTCGACCAAGCCGGGGATGATGTCGGTCAGGCCGACGCCATTGGCGCCCACGGAACTGGAGATCGTCGACGACGGTTCAGAGATCGCCGGTCGGGGTGGCAGATTCGCCGGGACGGGAATCTTGCGACGGCCGGCGTGGAACTCAGCCCACGCATGGTTGATTCCGGCTTGGTAGACGCGTCCAGCCAGCGAGGACCAGGCTTGTGCCAGCGAATCGGCGCCACCGAGAGCATCGCGCGCGGCGCTGTCATACCGCGATCCCCATTTCGTGCCGACCGGGTCGTTGCCGGCCATGTGGCCGGAGCCGTGCGACGCGCCTGAGACCACGCCGGCAGCACCAGCCACCTTCGATCCCGCACGGCCGAGTATCGCCGCGGTCAGGAAATACCAGTCTGAATCGACAACCCAAGTACCCATGGATGCTCGCTACTGGCCGGCCATGCGCAGATTCATCGCCATGACTGTCCGGTAGGCGTCTTCGGCCTGGGCGGACCAAGCGGTGAAGTCCTCGAGCTCGGTGCGCATGTCGTGCGCTGACTGCACCCAGTCCCGGTGGCGAGCCTCATATGCCTCGGCGGCTGCGCCGTCCCATGACTGCGACACCTGACCGATGAGCGCTTCCACCCGGCTCAGCGAACTCTCGCAGTGCGCCAGGTAGGCCTGCATTCTCGACCGCAGTTCATTGAGCGCGTCGACGTCGACGGTGTACCCAGTCATTGCGACCTACCGCTCATCCCACCCGCTGCGAACGATCGATCCACCGCGCTCATCCTGTGCTGCGTAGGCCTCCACGCTTTGGACGACCCGGATCGCGATTTCGTCGGCGTCGTCGACGATCTTCGTCGCGGCGGCGCGAAACTCATCCCAATCGCGGCCGAACATCCGAGCGGCCTCACCGCGCCACGAACCTTCGACTACGTCATCGACCGACGCGACGAGCTGGCGCAGTTCTTCACGCAACTCATCGGCGATGGTCCGAAACTCGTTCGCAGCTGCTTTGACCGGCTCGGTCTCGATGCGCAGCCGTGCGCCCCCCACGTCCGCCATGCGACCCCCTTCGCCGACTTCAAGCGCCAGTCTAGCGAGGCCGACGATCAATGCCGGATGTCCCACAGGTGCACATGCCCGGGCATCTGTTGGTCCGTGAACCATTCCCAGTCTTCGTATCGGTCGGCCGCGGACCGCCAATGGTCGGCCTCGGTGTCGCGGCCGACCGCCCGCAACACCGCGGCGACCCATCGCTGGAGCTCCTGGCTTTTGTCGTGGAAGCAGACACCGTCGAGCATCTCGATTGCCTCCCGCGTGCTGCCGTCGATCGCGGAATCCATATGCTGTGGCGCGATTTCGGCGAAATCCAGCTCTGCCAGCGCGAGCCGGTACGCCGCATCAGCTGCCCGCATCGGGTGGTACATCTCACGGCGTTCGATCAGATTGGACGCCATTTCCTTGGCCAGCGCCACCGATTCCTCGGAAGGCGGCAGGAAGTCGATCAACGCCCAAAAGGTGTGCAGCAACAACTCGGGATCGCGAGCGTCGACCTGCCGGGCGAGCACCACGGCGGATCGATATGCCGACTCGGCCTCGTCCAGGTCGCCAAATTCCTCATACGCCGCGCCGAGTTGGGTGCTGAGGTGGGAGGCGAGATTGAGCCGACCCGATATCAGATGCTCGTCCATCTCGACCCGCAGGTCCGCGATCCGCTCGCTCAGCGTCTTTGGCGGATTCAACTCGTCCACGATCGTGCGGATCTTCTGATTCAACCGGGTGCTATCGGTGCCGTAAGTAGACATCGACTGCGAGTCGAGATCGTTGCCCGCCAACGCCATCGTCAGTGCATCGCAACGCAATCGCCGCGCTTGACTGTAGTGATCCAGAGCCTTCTCGAATTGTCCTGCCCCGGCCGCCTCATCGCCGAGGAATTCGCATTCCTCAGCGGTCGGTTGCTCGCTCATCTCCCGACCTCGGTTCCGTCCACGCCCGCCGCGAGCAGGATGACGTCGTCGAGGGCCTCCGATAGCAGCGCTCGGTCCTCGGGGCCGTCGCATTGGGCGGCCATCCGCGCCTGCACGTAGAGCAACTGGATGAGGCGGTCGAATACCAGATCATCGTTCGTGCGGGTCAGTGCACGGATGACCCGATTGCCCCAATTCACCACCAGATTCACGAGGTTGCCGTACCCGGGCGATGCCGCATCGATCTGCCCGTGTCCGATGAACACCGCGGGCAGGTCCGTGGTGGGAAACTGGCGCACCACAACGCGAGCACCAGATGCTTTGAGCGCCCGGGTCGCTCGCTGTTCGAAAGTCAGAATGTCGCCGACCGCGTCTGTGGGCGGTACGGCGAGTGCGGCGACTTCGGAAGCGGGGTAGGCGCGGGTGACCGTCACTCCGGAAAGGACCTGCGGCAGCATCAGCAGCACCTCCTGGTCCAGTGTGTGGCCAGCGTTGACGACGAGTCGTCCGTCGGGGTTGAAGCTGGCGATGGTGTGAAATTCCTTGACGGACACGGCATAGAGAACGTTCGGACTGTGGGCGACCACGTCGGTCAGGCGCATCTGCCCTGCTGTCGTTTGGACCGTCAGCATCGGTAGGACGACTTCGGCAAGCTCCAGATTCTCGCCGTCTGCGTCACGTGTGGCCGCCGAGCGCAGCTCCAGTTCGTTGTCGGCGACGAAGTCGGAGAACCGCTGCGGGTCGGTATCTGCCAAGGTGCGCAACCACTTCAGCGCTGCCTGCCCGAGCTTGCGTCGGGTCGCGACCAGCGCCGCGTTGTCGACGATGGCCTCACGGCTGGCTGTGGGCTCCAGTGTGGTCGAGTTGGCTACCGCCCAGGCAAAGAACGCCCATGACGGAAGCAGCGTCGCGTCCACGTCGTCAATCAGCATGTCGTTGACGTACACCCGGTTTCGGGCGCTGGACTTCGATTTGCCTACCGCCGTACCGATGTAGGCGACGGCATCCAAACCGAGGCCGGCGTCGTTGATCGCAACGACGTCGAACTGGCGCCCCACTCCGACCCCGCCGTACACGGGTGGAACACCCTGCTGCACGCTGGAGCGGTGGGATCCGAAGTCGTCAGCCCAGGGGTACCGGCGTGAAACTTCCCTGTTTCCTTGACTTCTCAGCACAGTGATGTCGATCGGCAGAAACTCGGCGTAGCGCTGGACCAGGGGAGTCACCTGCTCCGCACGGGCCCACCCGATCATGTCTGGACGGGGCCGAAGCTGGACGGTGGTGCCGACGGCGACGTCGTCGGAGATGGGTCGGACGGTGTAGGTCCCATCGCTGTTGCCGATCCACTCGATCGGCGCGGAGCCGTCGGCGCTGCGCGAGATCACGGTGATCTCGTCGGCGATCAGAAAACAGCTCAGCAGGCCGATGCCGAACTGCCCGATGTAGGTGCGCCTGCTGCGGGCCAACTCGTCACGCTTGGAACTCGCGCCGACGGTGGCCAGGAACTGCTCGACTTGATCGGCGGTGACGCCGATGCCGGCGTCGGTGATCGCGAATTCATTGGCCGGGGAGTCCGGAGAGGTGACGCCGAATGGCGAGATGGTGATGGTCCGCGGGGTCGGCGTGTCGCTGAGTGCGTCGCGGGCGAGGGTGGCGTCGAAGGCGTTCTGAATCAATTCGCGGACGTACACGCCCGGGCTGGAATAGAGGTTCTTGCTGAGCAGCGAGATGACGCCGCCGAGATCCACTCGGAAGTTCTGCTGCTGAGGTGCGGACATGTGCGGTATCTCCTGCATCGGTTCGGTCGAAAGCCGCATAGCGTCGCACGAGCCACCGACAAGTCGGGCTCGATAGCCCGTCGCCTGTCTGAATGACGGAGTCGGCGTGTATGACTGAGTGACGAATTGGGGAGGAGTCGATGATGCGCGTCAAACTGTGGGGTGGCGGACCGACACTGGCACTTGCTGATTACTGGCAACAGAGCGCGCTGCTGCCCGACGATCCGCCCGGAACTCAGGCGTTCGGCTACCTGTTCAGTGACGACGCAACGGGAACCGTGACGACGCGGCCCTACCCGGCCAAGTACGCGATGCCGCTGAACAAGGACCAGATGATCGACGGCATCCTCGAAGCCGACGCCGTCGTTGCCGGACAGGCCGGGCTGATCGAGGTCGACGTCGAGCGGACGTCAAGCGGGGTGCCGTTCGTGTACAGCCTCATGAAGATCAAGCAGGAGTCTGGCGGTGTGCAGTACAACCTGACATTGCACCTACACGCCGAGCATGTGCAACAGGTCCAGGGTTTCTTCATCGAAGGCCACACCACCGGCATGCGCGACGCTGCGGTGTATGAGATTGCGCGGCAGAATGATTGGCTCCAGCAGCCCACTGCCGACGACCCGATGGGCGGCTGGGCCCGCGACCCCTACACCGGACTGAAGACGGGCTTCGTGATGAACATGAGCGAGCTGCCCGATTTCGACGACCAGTTTCCGGCCCATCCGTTGTCGATGGCGCGCGAGGTTGTCACCGCTGTCCGAGAGAGTTGAGGGTCGATCGTGACACCAGCGGACGCCTAGCGCGATTGGCCTGTGCAGGAACCGAACCATGTAGTGGAGTACGTATGAGCGGCAAGAAATACAAGACAGCAACCCGCCGTCAACCGCTGGTCTTCGGGGAAATCGAAGAGCTGAGGCGAAAGGGTTTCAACCAGACCGAGATTGCGGATATTCACGGTGTGTCGCGACAGGCTGTCTCGTGGCACAAAACGACATACGGGGGACAGAAGTCGACCCGTCAGATCGTCAACCAGGCGTGGCCGTGGGAGACCAAAGGCCCACACGGCAAGTCTGCGGCGTATCAACGCCTGCGTGACCACGGCGAGTTTATCGCCACGGGCGGTCGAGACATGTCCGACTTCAAGCGGGGACGCCATGCTGCTTGGTTAAAGATGATGCGCCGGAACGACTATGTACTCGAGTTCGACCCGAACATCCCGCCTACACCTGGTGTGGCACCAACAGGAGGATTCGCCTACCGCAAGCGCAATCCAAGGATCGACGGGTTTGAACTGCTGATCCGGGTGAACGAGTTCACCAATCTGACTCCTGAGGGGCGCCGCCTCTGGAGCTACGCGCCGGGTACGTCTCCACACGCAATTGGGCCCTACGCTGCCCCGTAGTTGTTCCCTAGACGACACATACCGATCGCCCCCGTATCGCCGCCGTCCAGCCAGCTAGGTCGACGGGGACGAAACGGTACCGGTGCCCACTGATCACCATGAACTGGTCGAGATGATTCTCAATGCCATACGACGGGATTGCCTGTGGCTGCCGATGCCGCGAAGAGGCGATGGAGGCGCTTGAGCGTCCACCATGCTTCCGTGAGCATGACCCTGCGCTCACCGACGATCAGAGTCTCGGGATACACCAGAGCAGGTTCAGGCTCATCCCTATCGGCGTTCGCCAGTACTCTGCCGAGTCGGGGTAGCCGTGTCGATACTCCGAACGACCGCACCGTCACCGATTCCTTGGTTTGCAGGTTTGTGAATGTGATGCGCGACGTCGGGCGGCCGTCCGGCGCCGGGCCGAACTCAACAGATTCGGGGTCCCACTTCTGTTCCAAGATTCGGGTGCGCAGCAGTTCATCGGCAGGCTCTTCGCGGCTGCGTACAACGAATTCGTAACCGATAACTCCTAACTCGACAAGGTCGGGCCACGGGGACTCGTAGTATGGCGACGGACCGAGCGAGTGAAATTCGTCCAACATGATTGGCCCCCAGTCCAATTTGTCCTCAACAACGAACCCGTTCAGGGCGCTGATTGTGCGGGTTGACCCCAGATGATCTTCCTGCAGAAGCAATTCCAGTTCGGGGAGGGCTCGGCGTATCTCGCTGGCTGGTGTGTGAACCGTCCCGGGTTTCATGCACCCTCAGGTTTCTGTGATCCGGCCGGTCTACCGGTCACGAGTTGGGAATAGT
>NZ_JBJIAL010000079.1:0-8743 GCF_045310895.1 Mycobacterium sp. SMC-18 | reverse complement strand
CTGGACCAAGACCGCCGACGAGATCTTCGAACGACTCGGTTCATATCTTCAACGAATTCCCGGCGCAGGACACTAGCGGCCGCGGCGCTTCAGGTACCGCTCGAACTCCGCGGCCAAGGCGTCGCCGTCGATCTTGCCGAGCGCTTCGTTCATGTCGACCTCGGCGTCGCCGCGTTCCTCGAGCGACTGCACGTACTCGGCGATCTCCTCGTCGTCGGCCGTCATCTCGGTGACCGACTGTTCCCACTCCTCGGCCTGCGCCGGCAGGTCACCCAGCGGCACCTCGACGTCCAGCGCGTCCTCGACCCGGCGCAGCAGCGCGACGGTGGCCTTGGGGCAGGGCGGCTGTGACACGTAGTGGGGAACTGCCGCCCAGAACGTGACGGCCGGGATACCGGCCTGCACGCAGGCATCCTGGAACACCCCGGCGATACCGGTCGGGCCTTCGTAGCGGGTCTCTTCGAGCCCGAAGAACTTGGCCGAGTCGGCCGAGTACGCCGCACCGGACACCGGCACCGGACGGGTGTGCGGCGTGTCGGCGAGCAGCGCGCCCAGGATGACGACGGTCTGCACGTTGAGCTTGTCCAGGATCGCCAACAGTTCGGCGCAGAAGGTGCGCCAGCGCATGTTCGGTTCGACGCCGTGCATCAGCACCACATCGCGATCGGAACCCGGTGGGCGGCAGTGGGAGATGCTCATCGACGGCCACACCAGCTCGCGCGTGACGCCGTCGACCTGGCGGATCACGGGGCGATTCACCTGGTAGTCGTAGTAGCTCTCATCGTCGATCTCGACGAGCGCTCGCGCCTCCCACATGGCATCGAGGTGTTCGAGGGCGTCACTGGCGGCGTCTCCGGCGTCGTTCCACCCCTCGAACGCCGCGACGACGACGGCATCGTGCAGTTCGGGCAGGTCAAGTCCCTGGGGCAGGGGCCGGTCGGACGGGCTCACAACGCCAGCGTAAGCCCTTATCGGCACCCGCGAGTGCTACCCCCGGGGCGGGTCGGGCCGGCAAACCGGTTTGGCGGTTCCACCTACCATGGTGAGGTGACTGCACTGGACAAACGACTGTCCAACGTGGGCGTCCGAACGTCTGTCAGCTGACGACGTAGACTCTTTGGCGTCGAGAGGCGTTGCAACGGATCCGGGTTTTCCGGTGTCCGCCACGCTCGGCAGAGTTAAGGACGCCTTCCGCAATGGAAGGAACGCATGTGACTGCCGCCCCGGTGAAAAACTTCGTGCCGAACGTCCGCCCGGACTGCACCGCCGAACTCACGGCTGCGCTGGGTCAGCGGATCATGGTCATCGACGGCGCGATGGGCACGGCCATCCAGCGCGACCGCCCGGATGAGGCCGGCTACCGCGGCGAGCGGTTCAAGGATTGGCCGAGCGATCTGGTCGGGAACAACGACCTGCTCACCCTGACGCAGCCGCACATCATCGAGGGCATCCACCGGGAGTACCTCGAGGCGGGCGCCGACATCCTCGAGACCAATACGTTCAACGCGAACGCGGTCTCGCTCGCCGACTACGGCATGGAGGAGTTCGCCTACGAGCTGAACTACGCCGGTGCCGCCCTGGCCCGTCAGGCCGCCGACGAGTTCAGCACGCCGGAGAAGCCGCGTTACGTCGCCGGCGCTCTGGGCCCGACGACGCGGACCGCGTCGATCTCGCCCGACGTCAACGATCCCGGCGCGCGCAACGTGTCCTACGACCAGCTGGTCGCCGCCTACCTCGAAGCGGCGAACGGTCTCGTCGACGGTGGCGCCGACATCCTCATCATCGAGACGATCTTCGACTCGCTGAACGCCAAGGCCGCGGTGTTCGCCATCGAGACGCTGTTCGAGGAGCGCGGCCGCCGCTGGCCGTTGATCATCTCGGGCACCATCACCGACGCGTCCGGCCGCACCCTGTCCGGTCAGGTCACCGAGGCGTTCTGGAATGCGATCCGGCACGCCAAGCCGCTCGCGGTCGGCCTCAACTGCGCCCTCGGCGCACCCGAGATGCGGCCGTACATCGCCGAGGTGGCGCGCATCGCGGACACCTTCGTCTCCTGCTACCCGAATGCGGGTCTGCCCAACGCCTTTGGCGAGTACGACGAGTCCCCGGAGCGGCAGGCCGGCTACATCGAGGAGTTTGCCGAGGCCGGTCTGGTCAACCTGGTCGGCGGCTGCTGCGGCACCGCGCCGCCGCACATCGCCGAGATCGCCAAGGTTGTCGAGGGCAAGGCACCTCGCCAGGTGCCGGAGATCCCGGTGGCCACCCGGCTGTCGGGCCTGGAGCCGCTCAACATCACCGAAGACTCGCTGTTCGTGAACATCGGTGAGCGCACCAACATCACCGGCTCCGCCCGGTTCCGCAACCTCATCAAGGCCGAGGATTACGACACCGCGCTGTCGGTCGCGCTGCAGCAGGTCGAGGTCGGTGCGCAGGTCATCGACATCAACATGGACGAGGGCATGATCGACGGCGTCGCGGCGATGGACCGCTTCACCAAGTTGATCGCGGCCGAACCCGATATCAGCCGTGTCCCGGTGATGATCGACTCCTCCAAGTTCGAGGTCATCGAGGCGGGCCTGAAGAACGTGCAGGGCAAGCCGATCGTCAACTCGATCTCCCTGAAGGAGGGCGAGGAGAAGTTCATCCGGGAGGCCCGGCTGTGCCGCAAGTACGGCGCCGCCGTCGTCGTCATGGCATTCGACGAGCAGGGGCAGGCCGACAACCTGGAGCGCCGCAAGGAGATTTGTGGACGCGCGTACCGGATCCTGACCGAGGAGGTCGGCTTCCCGGCCGAGGACATCATCTTCGACCCGAACTGCTTCGCACTGGCGACCGGCATCGAGGAGCACGCGACCTACGGCATCGACTTCATCGAGGCCTGCGCGTGGATCAAGGAGAACCTGCCCGGCGTCCACATCTCGGGCGGTATCTCCAACGTGTCGTTCTCGTTCCGCGGCAACAACCCGGTGCGTGAGGCGATCCATGCCGTGTTCCTGTTCCACGCCATCAAGGCGGGCCTGGACATGGGCATCGTCAACGCGGGTGCGCTGGTGCCGTACGACGAGATCGACCCCGAGCTGCGGGACCGCATCGAGGACGTCGTGCTGAACCGGCGTGAGGACGCGGCCGAGCGGCTGCTGGAGATCGCCGAACGGTTCAACACCAAGGGCAAGGAAGAGGACCCGGTCGCGGCGCAGTGGCGCAGCTTGCCGGTCCGCGAGCGCATCACGCACGCCCTCGTCAAGGGCATCGACGCCCACGTCGACGACGACACCGAGGAACTGCGCGCCGAGATCGCCGCCGCCGGCGGCCGGCCCATCGAGGTGATCGAGGGCCCGCTGATGGACGGCATGAACGTCGTCGGTGACTTGTTCGGTGCGGGCAAGATGTTCCTGCCGCAGGTCGTGAAGTCGGCCCGCGTGATGAAGAAGGCCGTTGCCTACCTGCTGCCGTTCATCGAGGCGGAGAAGGCAGGGGCGAGCGAAGCGACGGGGGATGGCCCAGCGAACGGGACGTCCAACTCCAAGGACACCAACGGCACCATCGTGATGGCGACCGTGAAGGGCGACGTCCACGACATCGGCAAGAACATCGTCGGGGTCGTCCTGCAGTGCAACAACTTCGAGGTGATCGACCTCGGTGTGATGGTGCCGGCCCAGAAGATCCTGGACGCCGCCAAGGAGCACAAAGCCGACATCATCGGGCTGTCCGGTCTGATCACCCCGTCGCTCGACGAGATGGTGAACTTCGCCGTCGAGATGGAACGTGAAGGCCTCGAGATTCCGCTGCTGATCGGTGGCGCGACGACGTCGCGCGCCCACACGGCCGTGAAGATCTCGCCGCGCCGCAGCGGTCCGGTGGTCTGGGTCAAGGACGCGTCCCGCTCGGTGCCGGTTGCGGCTGCGCTGCTCGACGACAAGCAGCGTCCCGCCTTGATGGAGGCCACCGAGAAGGACTATGCGGCCCTTCGTGAACGGCACTCGCAGAAGAACGAGCGGCCCATGCTGACGCTGGAGAAGGCGCGCGCCAACCGCACGCCCATCGAGTGGGACGGCTACACGCCGCCGGTGCCGGCCCAGGGCGTGGGCGTTCGTGAGTTCCTCGACTACGACCTGGCCGAGCTCCGCGAGTACATCGACTGGCAGCCGTTCTTCAACGCGTGGGAGATGAAGGGCAAGTTCCCCGACATCCTGAACAACCCGGCGTCGGGTGAGGCCGCCCGCAAGCTGTACGACGACGCCCAGGAGATGCTCGACACCCTGATCAAGGAGAAGTGGCTGCGCGCCAACGGCGTGATCGGTTTCTTCCCGGCCAACGCCGTCGGCGACGACATCGAGGTCTACACCGACGAGACCCGCACCGAGGTGCTCACCACGCTGCACAACCTGCGTCAGCAGGGCGAGCACCGCGATGGCATCCCCAACAAGTCGCTGGGTGACTTCATCGCGCCCAAGGACAGTGGTCTGGCCGACTACGTCGGCGCCTTCGCGGTCACCGCGGGGCTCGGCAGCCAGGACAAGATCATGGAGTTCAAGGCCGCCCTCGACGACTACAGCGCCATCCTGCTGGAGTCGGTCGCCGACCGGCTTGCCGAGGCGTTCGCCGAACGGATGCACCAGCGGGTGCGCGAGGAGTTCTGGGGATACCGGCCCGACGAGCAGCTCGACAACGAGGCGCTCATCGGCGAGAAGTACGTCGGCATCCGTCCGGCACCCGGCTACCCGGCTTGCCCCGAGCACACCGAGAAGACGACGCTGTTCTCGTTGCTCGACGTCACCGAGCGGACCGGCATCGAGCTCACCGAGTCGATGGCGATGTGGCCCGGCGCCGCCGTCAGCGGCTGGTACTTCTCGCACCCGCAGTCGCAGTACTTCGTGGTCGGCCGCTTGGCCCAGGACCAGGTCGCCGACTACGCGCGGCGCAAGGGCTGGACCTTGAAGGAAGCCGAGCGCTGGCTCGCGCCCAACCTCGGCTACAACCCGGAGGACTGAAGTAGATGTTCAAAGCTGTCCTGTTCGACATGGACGGCACGCTCGTCGACTCCGAAAAGCTGTGGGACGTCGCGATGCATGCCTTTTACGCCGAAAAGGGCGGGGTGCTGACCGACGCCGTCCGGGAGACGACGGTGGGCGGCTCGGCGGAGAACGTCATGCGGATCGTTTACGACGACCTCGGCCTGGACCCGACGCCGGAGTCCATGGCCGAGTCCGCGGACTGGCTGCACGACTACACCGGTGAGCTGTTCGAGCAGGGGCTGCCCTGGCGGCCGGGCGCGCAGGAGTTGCTGGAGACGTTGGCCGCCAGCGACATTCCGCTGGCGCTGGTGACCAACACCCGGCGCACCTTGACCGAACAAGCACTGAAAACCATTGGTAGCCATTACTTCACGGTCACGGTCTGTGGCGACGAGGTGCCCGACGGTAAGCCACACCCGGCGCCGTACCTGCGGGCCGCTGCACTGCTCGGCGTTGCGGCGGAGGACTGCCTGGCCATCGAGGACTCGGTGACCGGTGCGCAGTCGGCCGATGCCGCGGGTTGCGTCGTGCTCGTCGTCCCCAACGATGTCGAGGTGCCCGACGGGCCACGCCGCCGGCACATCGAGTCGCTGGCCGGTCTCGGGGTCGCGGACCTTCGTGACATCTACACCGAAATGTGTTCGTAGCCGCCGGTTCTGGTCCTGTGGCGCGGCCTGCTGTGCAATTGTTGACGCACCCCACGCAGCGTTGCGAAAGGACGTCCGATGTCCCATGGCCCGATCGGTGACGACACAACGGCGATCTTCGATGACGAGGAGTTCGACTCCGGTCACAGTGCGGTGCGCATAGCGTCGGTGGCGGCGCTCGGCGGTCTGCTGTTCGGCTATGACAGCGCCGTCATCAACGGTGCGGTGAAATCCATCCAGCAGTACTTCGAGATCGACGACCAGTCGCTGGGAATTGCCGTCGCCTCGGCACTGCTCGGTGCGGCAGTCGGCGCCGTGACGGCCGGACGGCTGGCCGACCGGATCGGCCGCCTCTCCGTCATGAAGCTGGCCGCGCTGCTGTTTCTGATCAGCGCGATCGGTGCCGGGCTGGCGTGGAACATTTGGGTGCTCGTGGCGTTCCGGGTCGTCGGTGGTCTCGGCGTCGGCATCGCGTCGGTGATCGCGCCCGCCTACATCGCCGAAACCTCACCGGCGAGCATTCGAGGTCGGCTCGGGTCGTTACAGCAGTTGGCCATCGTCAGCGGCATCTTTCTGTCATTGGCTGTGGATGCGCTGCTGGCGCATCTGGCCGGTGGCGCGAGCAACATGCTGTGGCTGGGTCTGGAGGCCTGGCGCTGGATGTTCATCCTGATGGCCGTCCCCGCTACCGTGTACGGTCTGTTGGCCTTCACCATTCCCGAGTCGCCGCGTTATCTGGTTGCCACACACCGGATTCCGGAAGCGCGCAAGGTGCTCACCACGTTGCTGGGGGAGAAGAACCTCGAGATCACGATCGGTCGCATCCAGCAGACGCTCGAATCCGAGGAGAAGCCCACCTGGCGCGACATGTGCAAGCCCGGCGGCGGACCGCTGAGCCTCTACGGCATCGTCTGGGTCGGTTTGGCGCTGTCGGTGTTCCAGCAGTTCGTCGGTATCAACGTGATCTTCTACTACTCGAACGTGCTGTGGGAGGCCGTCGGTTTCAACGAGAGCTCGTCGTTCCTGATCACCGTCATCACCTCGGTGGTGAACATCCTGACGACGGTCATCGCGATCATGCTGATCGACAAGATCGGCCGCAAGCCGCTGCTGCTCATCGGCTCGGCCGGCATGACGCTGACGCTGGCCACCATGGCGGTCATCTTCGGTACCGCCCCGCAGGTGAACGGGGTGCCCCAGCTCAGCGGCGTCGAGGGGCCCGTTGCCCTCATCGCGGCGAACCTGTTCGTGGTCGCGTTCGGCATGTCGTGGGGTCCGGTGGTGTGGGTGCTGCTGGGCGAGATGTTCCCCAACCGCATCCGGGCCGCGGCGCTGGGTCTGGCCGCGGCCGGCCAGTGGGTCGCCAACTGGGCCATTACCGTCACCTTTCCCGAACTGCGCAGCATGCTCGGCGTCGCATACGGCTTCTACGCGCTGTGCGCGTTCCTGTCGCTGGTGTTCGTCGCCAAGTGGGTTCGCGAGACCAAAGGTGTTGCGCTGGAGGATATGCACGCCGAGTTGTTGGCAAAGTAAGGCCGCTGGGTGCCTGGCTGCAATGACTGGCTGATTTCCGCGACTGACTGAATTCAGCCGCGCGCCCCGGAATGTCCGTCAGATGGCTGATGCCCATCCGTATTGACGTGCGAGATAATTATCGGCGGTGAGCGTTGGTGCTGCCGTGGTTCTGACGCTCCTTCGTGGAAGGGGTGCGCAATGGTCAACGCCGGCTCTCGTTGTGTGGCTCGCCTGAACGGTGTGGCTCGTCTGAACGTCGGTGCCGCGGTGGCCACGGCCGCAATCGTGGTGATCGGCTTTGTGGGCGCGGCCCCGCCGGTGCGTGATTCGCATGTCGCCAGTGCCGTCCGGGTAGCGGCGGTGAATACGTCGAATATGTTGCTCGCAGCGCAATGGGCCGCGCTGGACCAATTCCTGGCCACCCACGCCGACTTTGTGGCGACCGCAGGGCGGGCCGAGGCCGATCGCAGCTTCGGTGCTGTAGCCGCGATAACGCCGACGACTGGATCCGTCACGGCGCCAACATCTATGGCGGGATCCAGCACGGCGCCAATGCCTCTGGCGGCGACGGCACTACCCGCTCCGCAGCCGGCCGGCGCCGTCGCCGTCATCGAGCAGGCGATCGTGTCCGCGCTGTCGACGGCGTTCCTGACGTTGGCCCAGCCGCTGGTCAGCACGCCCCAGCTGGCCGCGATCTTCGGCCCGTTCGTCTTCTTCGGCGTCATCCTGTACGGCTTGGTCGTGGGTGTGCCGCTCACAATTTTCAACTCCATCGCTGCCCCGATCCTCAACTTGTTGCCGTTCTCGGCGGTGCCTGCACCCGTCTCGGCGACGCCCACGCTGACTGCAGCCGTGTCGACCGGGCCCCTCGCGCCCACCGCACGCACCGTGACTGCCTCCGACCCGGTGACGCCATCTCCCAAGGCGACCCATAAGGGCCGGGCCTTGCCGATGTCGCGCACACCGAAGGGCGGGGTGGCGACTCCGGATGCGACCGGTGACGACGACGCGGCGGGGCAGCTCAGGTCGACGGCGCGGCAGTCGATGCCGCACGGGCCGGTGACTGCTGCCGGCCAATCCCACGATCGGAATGTCGGCGGCCAGGATGCCGGATCGCAGGCGGGCGTTCCGAAGGGCGCCGGTGAGGCGGGGGCATCGCCGTCGCGTAGCTCGAAGCTGGGCCACGGCAGCCGGCCGATTCGCGGTGACAAGGGCAACTCCTAGGCGCGGTTGAGGCTCGGCGTTGGCGTCGACGTAGGCGTCGGCGGCTCTCGGGCGTGGCGGCTCTTTTTCGGCCCGTAGCGCCGCGGCGCGTGCGGCACTGCCGTCGCGGCATGGGATGCCGTGGCGCGGTGCCCGATTAGCTTGCGGGCCTGTTTGTTTCACCGTCATCGTCTCCGCTCTCTGTCGGGTAGAGCGTCGGGTGGTGGTAGTGATTCGTCCGTGGCTGGCCGACGTCCAGTAGTGGTGGTGGGGTCCAGTGGGTTCTGCCGTGGGGGCCCATGGTGGTGGTCCAGCCGCCGGTGTCGGCCAGGCGGTTGTCGCGGCCGCAGGCCAGGGTCATGG
>NZ_JBJIAL010000078.1:0-9331 GCF_045310895.1 Mycobacterium sp. SMC-18 | reverse complement strand
CGGGTTCGGGAAGCGGCCCGGGAAAACGGAACAGCCCCAACGGTTGTCACCGCGTCCCGGGCCGACTTTCACCGACCGCCAACACAAGAAATAGTCGACTTCATCGACGCCAATCGTGGGGATTTCGGGGTCGAGCCCATCATCACTGTCTTGCGCACCGCAGGCGTGACGGTGGCCTCGAGCGCCTACTACGACGCCAAAGGTCGGCACCCGTCGGCACGTGCTCAGCGCGATGCCGTGCTGGGGCCGGCGCTGGCGAGCTCTGGACAGACAACTACTTGTGTCTACGGCGTACACAAGCTGTGGAAAGCAGCCCGCAGGGACGGTCACGATATCGGCCGCGACCAGGTCACCCGGTTGATGCGAGCGGCGGGGATCTGCGGAGCGCGGCGCGGCAAACGGGTCCGCACCACTAAACCCGACCCGACGGCGGCGCGACACCCGGATCTGGTCAAGCGCAAGTTCACCGCCACCGCGCCGAACCAGCTCTGGGTGACGGATCTGACGTTCGTGCCTACCTGGGCCGGGGTCGCATATATGTGTGCTTCATCGTCGATGCGTACTCGCGGATGATCGTGGGTTGGCGGGTCGCTAGGCACATGCGAACCTCGATGGTGCTCGACGCACTGGAGATGGCGCGGTGGTCACGCGGAAATATGCTGCCGGACTTGGTATGTCACTCCGATGCCGGGTCTCAAGGCGGATTCACCTCGATTCGCTATAGTGAACGGCTCGCTGAAATCGGAGCGGCGCCCTCGATCGGCACCGTAGGCGATAGTTTCGATAATGCTCTGGCCGAGACGGTCAATGGCTACTACAAGGCCGAGCTGATCTACGGACCCGCCCGCACCGGGCCGTGGAAGGCAGTCGAGGACGTCGAGCTGGCGACCCCGGGCTGGGTATACTGGCACAACAGCAGCCGCCTACACAGCTACCTCGGCGACATCCCACCCACCGAATACGAAGATGCGTTCTACGATGCACAACGGACCGACCAACTCCTGGTCGGAATCCAATAGCTCGAGCCTCCTGCAGACCCAGGGCGTTTCAGCCAGACGATCAAGTTGTTCTTAGCGTTCAACGCTGAGCTTGTGAGGTTTACCTGCCGGCAAGTTGCGGTCCCGGCGAGATTGGTGTGCCGCGTCGCGACGTTCTTTCCCGAGCTCGAGCACGGCCAGGCTAGCCATGATGGCGGCTACAGCCCCGCCGGTCGGGGTGTTGGTGTCGATGCCTTCGCGTTTGGCGCGCAACAGGATTCGGCTCTCACTGCATTGGCAATAGTCCGGGTGACTTCGGCAACATTGCGGCCAAGTCAGTCGATCGTGACGACGACTGTGTCGCTGTCAGGGGCGTTGTCCAGGAGAGCCGCCAGGCCGGGGCGGGCGGTGTTGGCCACCCCGGAGAGTTTGTCGGTGTAGGTCTGCTCGTCGTCAACGCCGGCAGCGGCAAGCGCACGCAGTTGCGCGTCGGGATCCTGACCGGTGGTGCCGACGCGGGCATACCCCAAGATCGCTGCCACGCCCAGCGCTATCTCATTAGCCACCGGCGGCTGGGATTTGAGACACGCGGTGTGAGACGAGAAATGCGACGCCGCGAGCTGGATCGACGAGCGGGGGAGGGGGTCCGTGGAGCTGTCTCGTTTCTGGAAAAGAGATACCGGCCCGCTAGGGGTGCTCAGATGCCCGGCGGCCACGTGCCCCGGGGTAGGTCGTCATGCGATGGCCGCTGCGGGCTGTTGGGGGCTTGCTGCCGGGTTATTGGCGAGCATGCCGAGGACGTCTTGCCATACTTGGTAGCTGATCGCGATGTCCAGATGGCCGCCTGCGAATCCCGGATCTTGTTTTTGTAGAACGATGTTGGTGACGTTGGGCCCGCTGAGCGCTTGCTGTGTGTAGGGGGTGACTACCCAATCATTGGTGGTGGCGATGGTGTCGTAAATGACTCCGGGCCGGGTGTCACCGTTGCTGTAGGCTTTTTGTACTAGCGACGAACCCACCGCCTGCTCTAGCCAGGCCGCGCCGCCCTGTGCCACTAGGCCCTTAAACAAGGTGCCTAAAACAGGGATGGACAGCAGGCTGGTCAGCCCGTCCAGATTGGTGCCGTGGTTGCTCGGGGCGATGCCGATGAACTGTGAGACTTTGGCGGCGCCGCCGAGGTTGTTGAGGTAGTACTCGGGCAGGATTCCGCCGCCTTGTGAATGGCCGATCAGGATGACCTTGGAGGCGCCGGTCTGTGCAAGCACCGTGTTGACCTCGGTGGAGAGCTGTTCGGCGGATTGCTTGATGTCGGCAGTGGACTGGATCGGAAAGTTGGGATTGCTGGTGTTGTTGCCGTAGTTGAAGGTGTAGACCTTGTAGCCCGCATCAGCGAGTGCGGGTGCCCCGACGCTCCAGTCGTAGTTCTGATTCGCCGCGGTGGCGTTGATGAAGATGACCGGCAACGGATGTTCGGCGGTGACGGTGATGGATGGATTGTTGGCTCCCGGCGGCGTCACCCCCGGTGTCAGGTAGCCCAGCAGGTTGTATACGCCGTAGTCGACCGCGAACGGCCCGCTGCTGGTGGCATTCAGTGGTGTGTCGGTGAGCGCTTTACTGACGTCGCCGGCCACGGTCGCCACTGTGTTGAGCGCCTTGTATGGCAGTCCCCACAGCAGGTCGGGACCGATCGTGTAGGCGCCCAGCACTGCGATGTTGTTGACCAGTGACGCCGCCATCGTGCCGAGGTCGAACCCCAACCCGACCATCTGCCGGGTGAACTGGGTGACCTGACCGACATCGTGGGCCAGCGCCGAGCTTAGGTGGGCGGCGGTCCCGACTAGCGCCGCGGCCACGGTATTGACCGCCGAGTTGACCAGGTAACCGGGGGACGACTGCGTCCCTACGGTGGACTTGCGTTGCAGCTCCTCGCCCAGAACTGCCAGCGTTACGCCGTCTAGAGCAGTCGGTGCCGATGGCGTGGCTGGAGCGTTGGGCGAACTCGCGGTAGTTGTCGCGCCGCTGGCGGTTAGGGCCGATGTTTTGGCAGCCTTCACGGTTTTGGTCGTGACAGTTTGAGCGGTACTTGCGGCGTTCTTGACCGCAGGCTTGAGGGCCGCTGGGGTGGCGACGGCCGAGACCGACGCGGCGAGCACATGGCTCGGAATCGCCGTCGCGGTCGCCGCGGCGGTGTCGTGCGGAGTCGATGTTGTCGCTGGCGGCGGATCAGCCTTTCCGGTCGCCGCGGCGGTGACCGGATGGGTTTCACCGTGGTGTGCTGGTCCTACCTGAGGCACCGGCGTTCTCGATGTCGGTCCTTCGCTCGAATGACCCGACCCTGAGTTTCGGGATGTGCCCAGGCAATCCCCGAAGACGTCGCCAGTGCCGCATACAGAGTCATCGCCAATGCGCACAACAGTGACCAGCGGAACTTCCGGGGATGATCTTCCAACACCGCGGTATGAAGAACCTTCGTTTCACTAGCGAATCCAGAAACCACAGCGGACGGCTCATTATGAGCGCACCGCTGCCTATCCAGGTGCGAAACGGTGTTTCTGGGATTCGCGCGGTTGGGAAGCGGCTGAAGGCACCCCAGAACCGCGACTGAATCGCGAATCCTCACCCAGTCGAACACCCCACAGCAGGTTTGCGCCAAAGGCCACCCCTAACTGGTACAGGGTGTCACACATCACGTACCGGCCCCTGGGCAAACCGGGTATCAATAGCTTGTGGGCGTGGTAGCGCGAATTCTTCAGACTCGTGGAGCGGCGCACGCCAGCGACACCTTCGGGACTTGGCGCGACCCGAAGCGCTACCTGTGGCTGTTAGGTCCGGTAACCCCGGGCATGGTCGGCCTGTCCTGGGTGCTGGTAAAGCTTACCGGCCTGTCCCTGTTCTGGTGGACCGGAATAGCTCTGACCTTTGTGATCGTGCCCGTTTTGGACCACCTCGTCGGGCCCGACCCGCATCAGGCCTCCGACGACACACTATCTCGGATCGAGGGTGCTCTCTTCTACCGGCTGACCACCTATCTACTCCTGCCCGCCCAATATCTGTCGGTGATCTTCGCGTGCTGGCTGTGGGCCGGCGGCGGCTGGGTCACCATGACACTCGCCGACAAGATCGGCTTGACGGCGTCGGTTGGCACCGTCGGCGGCATCGCCATCAACGCAGCGCACGAACTCGGCCACAAACGCGGCCTGTCCGAGCGCCGGCTGAGCAAGATCGCACTCGCCCAAACCTGCTACGGCCACTTCTACGTCGAGCACAACCGCGGCCACCATGTGCGGGTCGCCACACCCGAAGATCCGGCCAGCTCGCGCGTGGGCGAAAACCTGTACGCCTTCATAGCTCGGTCGATCATCGGTGGCTTGCGCTCGGCATGGCAATTGGAACGTACGCGGATGCGCCGCCTGCACAAATCCACCTGGTCACTGCACAACGAGGTACTCAACGCCTGGCTGATGAGCATCGTTCTGTATGTCGCCCTGGGGCTGTGGTTCGGGACCACCGTGCTGCCCTGGCTGATCGGCCAGGCCGCTATCGGCGTCTTTTTGCTGGAAACAATCAACTATCTGGAGCACTACGGCCTGCGCCGCCAGAAACTACCCAGCGGCCGCTACGAACACGTGCGCGCCACCCACAGCTGGAACAGCAACACCAGAATCGCCAACATCTTCCTGTTCCACCTGCAACGGCACTCCGATCACCATGCCAACCCGACGCGCCGCTACCAGGCCCTGTGCCACGCCGACGAAGCCCCTCAGCTACCCAGCGGCTACGGCACCATGCTGTTGATGGCGATGTGCCCGCCACTGTGGCGTCGAGTGATGGACCCACGGGTGCTCACCCACTACGCCGGCGATGTAAGCCTGGCCAACATACTGCCCGGATACGATCCGCGCCTGCACAAGCGCTACCCGCACCTCGCTGCCTACACCGTTCACTCAAGAAACAGCCGGTCTAAGCAGCGCGGGGCGGGGTGTATGGATCGACTTCGCTGCGGCCAGCGTGACCACGCCCTCTGCCACCGCGGTGCCCTCACGCGCGAACAGAAACCGTGAAACGTCCACCCCTTCGAACTTAAGCGATTCGGGGCGATGATGACTCTCGATACGAGATGCCTACGCTGAGCGGCGCGCAACTAGGGTTGTCGACGGGATGCGATACCTGATCGACCATCCACACGAAACCACCCCTCGCCTGAAGCGGGCCAATCGAATTGCCCGATGACGCACACCAGTGCAATAGTTATGCCTATTGATGTTGTTCTCGATGCCGTGCCACAGTCATAAGGACCGAAAATTATCTGGTACAGCAAACGAAATATTCTGGATGACAATTGCAGAAATCTACATTTATCGACCAAATGGGGACTATCTCGTTAACGGTGTTTCCGGCGGTTTCCATCAGTAGGTTTCGGCTGCCGGGAATCGGTCGCCGAACGTGATTGCAAACGCATTGAGCGCTGGCTTCCACCGCATCATCCATCGTGCCCTGCCCACCCCGGTGGGTTCCAGGGAACGCGTCACCAGATACAGTCACCTGAGCGCGGCCTGCTCAGTCGGAAAGTGCCCGCGGTGTCGACGGCATCTGAAATTTGACCCCCTGGCGGCATCTGAAATTTGACCCCCTGGGTTGGTGGTGGTGATTATTCCTCGGTGGTGGTGGCCACGGTAGGTGGGCGGCCGAGGTCGCGGTTTTTGAGTCGGTAGCTGTCTCCTTTGAGGGTGATGACTTCGGCGTGGTGCACGAGGCGGTCGATCATCGCTGCGGCGACGACGTCGTCGCCGAAGACTTCGCCCCAGCGGCCAAAGGCCTTGTTGGAGGTGACGATCAGGCTGGCGCGTTCGTAGCGCGAGGACACCAGCTGGAAGAACAGGTTGGCGGCCTCGGGTTCGAATGGGATGTAGCCGACTTCGTCGATGACGATGAGGGGGTAGCGGCCCATTCGGGTCAGTTCGTGCTGGATGCGGCCGCTTTGGTGGGCTTCGGCCAGTCGGGCTACCCATTCGGCGGCGGTGGCGAACAGGACCCGATGACCGGCTTGGCAGGCACGGATGGCCAGTCCGGTCGCCAGATGGGTTTTGCCGGTGCCCGGTGTGCCCAGGAACACGACGTTGTCTCGCGCGGTCACGAAGTCCAAGGTGCCCAGGTGAGCGATGGTGTCGCGTTTGAGTCCGCGTGCGTGTTCGAAATCGAACTCTTCCAACGCTTCGATTCAGGGGTCTAGTGCAACAGCTCCTATCTGGGGGGTTGTTGCATGCGTCCTGGCCCTCTGCCTTCGGTAGTGCGCCTGTTCTGGTCTCATGTCAGTTCTGAGCTGTCGATCGATGCGGCTGCGGTCGCTGCCGGCGTGTCGCCGGGCACTGGATGGCAGTGGTTTGTCAACGCTGGCGGGGTGAAACCCAAGATCGATTCGGCGCCAAGGAAGTACACCCGGCTGACTTTCGCCGAGCGTGAGCAGATCGGGCTGGCGGTCGCGGCGCAGGAACCGATCCGTTGCATCGCCAAGCGACTAGGACGGGCGCCCTCGACGATCAGCCGGGAGATCAAACGCAACAGCTCTGATGGCCGCAACAAGTACCGGCCGCAGTTCCGTTTCGGTGCCCCGTGGCGGGGCGGACCGTTGCGACGCCCGCACTATTTCCCCAGCGCCGCCCAGGGCCGCGCCCAGCGCAAGGCCCGGCGACCGCATCCGCGCAAGCTGGCTACCAGCGCTCGTCTGCATACCCAGGTGCAGACTTGGCTCAAAGATTTCCTCAGCCCCGAGCAGATCGCCCGGCAGCTGGTGGTTGAGTTTCCCGACGATCTGGAGATGCGGGTGTCCCACGAGACGATCTACCAGTCGATCTACGTGCAGGGCAAAGGCAATCTGCGTCGGGAACTGCACACCTGCCTGCGCACTGGGCGAGCGTTGCGTCACCCACGCCGCCGGGCCGGGGAACGCCGCGGACGCATCCCCGGAATTATCAACATCAGTGAGCGTCCCGCCGAGGCCCTCGACCGGGCTGTGGCCGGGCACTGGGAAGGCGACCTGATCCTGGGCAGCACCGAATCAGGGTCAGCGATCGGGACGCTGGTCGAGCGGTCCACGCGGTACGCGGTGCTGCTGCATCTGCCCGAGAACCACACCGCTGAGGCGGTACAGAACGCCATCGTGGCCAAGATGCCCCGGCTGCCGGCGATGCTGCGTCAAACCTTGACTTGGGATCAGGGCAAGGAGATGGCCAACCACGCCCAGATCACCGAAGCGATCGATCTGGACATTTACTTCTGCGACCCGCACTCGCCTTGGCAGCGCGGCACCAACGAAAACACCAACGGTCTTCTGCGCCAGTGGTTCCCCAAGGGCAGCGATCTATCGATATTTCCTGAGGACTATCTGGACCACGTCGCCGCCAAACTCAACAACCGGCCACGCAAACCCCTGGACTGGAAAACACCCGCCCAACGCCTCGACGAACTACTGTCCGACCCGTCCGATCCACCCGCTGTTGCACTAGGACCTTGAATCCACCACGATTTTCGTGCCGGAAACCGGGCCGATCGGATGTGTCCTTCGCCGCCGTGGGCTTCGCGAGCGGACACTTCCCGTTGTAGGCACGCGGCCAGGTATTCTTCGTGGCTCCAGTTCTCCGCGCGAGCCCGCTCGGCGAGCCTTTCGGTGGCATCGCGCAACGTCGGTGCCTTCAATGCCCTTGTCAGGTAGGCGATTTCAGCGCGGACATCACGGCCGGCTGGGCTGGTTTTCGCGGTCGCCATCAGGCCACCCCGCCATCGAGGTCCACACCGAACGCGGTGTCGTAATCGGTCAGCGATCGGGTCACGACTTGCGGTTCAGCCACGGCGTGTTTGGCTGCTATTCGCCTGCGCCGCAGTACTTTCGCCGCCTCAACGTGCGCCGGGTCCGACAGGGTCTGATGCGTTGCCCAGATACGTTCATGCTCGGCGACCAGTTCCCCGTCGCAGAACGCGTGGACTCGATCCAGATCCGCCCGCACCAGCACCCGCCGTCCGACGGCCCCGGGATGCACCGAGTAATCATTGCCGTCCAGACGCACATAGTGATCGCGCGGCAGGCGCAACGAGGCACACCAGTTTGCGGACCAGGGCGGTGCTTGACGACGGTGAGTGGGTGATCAACGGATCGAAGATTTGGACCTCCGCCGGTCATCTCGCAAACTGGATTTTCGTCTTGTGTCGGACGGACGTGGACGCCTCCAAACACAGGGGGATCTCCTTCCTCCTCGTACCGATGAATCAGCCGGGCGTCGAGGTTCGGCCCATCAAGAACATGGTCGGTCAGACGATGTTCAATGAAGTATTCTTCACTGACGCTCGGACCTCGGCGGGCAACATTGTGGGGGAGCTCAACGGCGGATGGTCGGTGGCGATGACCCTGCTCGGTTTCGAGCGCGGAACCAGCGTCACCACCGACGCAATCCGATTTCAAGCCGACGTCACTCGGCTCATTGACCTGGCGCGAGAGCGAGGCAAGACGAGCGACCCGCACATCCGTGAACAACTCGCGTGGGCCTGCAGCCGCGTCGAGATCATGCGCTGTCGTGGCTACCAAGCGTTGTCGCGCTTCTTGAAGGGTGAGTATCCCGGAGCCGAGGCGGCGATGACGAAGATAATCTGGAGTGAGTTCTTCCAACGTGAAACCGAACTTGCAATGGAGATACTCGGGTCGGACGTGCTCACGCCGTCTGGCACGGGAACAAATGGAGCCTTGATAACGGCGGACCTCGGTACGCCGAACGCGTCGCTCGCGTGGGTTGAGTCTGCGCTCGCCGCAAGGGCCGCAACGATTTACGCGGGTAGCTCTCAAGTGCAGCGAAATATTGTTGGGGAGAAGCTGCTCGGTTTGCCCAAGGAGCCACGACTTGACTCTGGTCCGTTCCGCACCTTGGTCGGCGCCCGAGAAGGATAGGTGTTTGCATTGCGTGCGTGAGCGGTTATCGTGCGCAGTGCTCTGATACCGGGCGGTTTCGCGGTCACAACCGTCGCTTCTTCTGCATGAGACGTGGAGAACCTCTCCATGGCCGCGTTGTCGCCAGCTGTCCCGACGCGGTCCATCGATCCGACCGTGACGTGTCGATGCAGATTGTGAACGAATTTCCTTGACCTGAACTGAGATCCGCGATCGGGATACAGAATGCAGCCTCCGACGTCACCGCGTCGGGAGTCGATCGAGTAGCCGATGATCCGGTTGGAGAACACGTCCTTGATTGCGCACAGGCATAGTGTGAGGTTGCCCCCGGATGGGAGCAATGATCTGAACCATCCCGCGTTTGATGCGCACCTCCTTCCTTGGGAAGGTGCATGTCATGCCGAGCAAGTACGACCCGGAG
>NZ_JBJIAL010000077.1:0-9451 GCF_045310895.1 Mycobacterium sp. SMC-18 | reverse complement strand
TTGGTGCGTTCCTAGACAGCTCGCACTTCACTCGGAGGTCTTCTTCATGTCACCACGCCACGCCGTACCTAACGTCCATGGTCAGTACACCTAGTTGAGCACGTACTACTCGCGCTGGGTCGGCTTGGCGCCGGCGAAGAGATCGGGGACGCCCTCGCTCACGGGTTACGCCTCTCGTCTCAGTATTGCTATGTGAAATGGCTCTAGGCGATGAGCTCTGCGTACCGAGCGAATAGGATCTCTTGGCGCTGTAGCTGGTTGTCGCAGCCGCTAGTGGCGCCGAACGCGGAGTCGACGAGGCGGTCGAGTTGTTGGTGTGCGGCAGCGAGTTTGGGATCCATCGTGTCTGGGCTGTAGTGGTCGGCGAGGGATCGCGACGGGTGTAGCGCTCGAGCGGCGAGTACTTGTTGGCCGGCGTAGATGATCTGGTCGCGTAGCAGGGTGTCGATGGTGGGTAGCGGCAACGTGTTCCAGGTGTAGGTGCTTGCGAAGCGTGGATCTGATTTGATGCGGCCACCGACGGTTTTTTGCCAGGTCAGAAACATTGATGAGGAGATGAGGGCGAAGAAGAATCCGTCCGGGTCGTCGACGACGAAGTTGTGATCGCCGGAGATGACGTCTGGATCGAATCGTGCGGCCGGGTAGTACTGGTAGTTCTCGGAGACGTGCCTGGGGATGCAGAGGTAGGTCGAGGTTGGCTGCTGCACGCGGTTGAAGCGCCATGGCGTGGCGGCGGCGGCGCGGACGCCGACGTCTTTGGCAACCTCTGAGCGGAAGTGACGTACGTGCTCGATGCGGGCTTGCAGGAATGGGGAGTTGGCTACATCGGTGGGTAGCTCGTCGTCGGGAATCCAGATGCACCAGCGGGGTGTGCCGTGCAGGAGCTCGCGTGCTCCGACGAACGGGCGCAGGTACTTGGCGGCGACTGTGTCGCTGGGGTCGAGCTCGGTGTAGTCAGTGTGTTTCACGAGCAGGCCGCCGCTGTCGACGTCGTCTGTCGTCTGCCGTCCGTCGGCTGCCATTGATCCGAAGCGGATGTCGCTGTCGAGCTGCGGGTTGAGAGCGCGCCGGCGGTCGGTGACCAGGACGTTGGGGCCATCGACGAGGTAGGCGTTGATCGTTGGCACGTCGAGTTCGATGGGCTGTGAGGTCGGTGTGGGGTATTCGAACAGTCGATGCCGCCGGGCGGGGCGGTTGCTCATCCCGATGATGACGCAGTGCACGACCGCCTGGCCCAAGGCTTCTGATGACCATGCGAAGGTGCGGTGGGCGAAGGTGATGTGCCAGCCGCGGGCGAACAGGTAACCGAAGACGGGGGCGACGACGACGCCTTGGGCCATCGAGTTGGTGCTGACGAAGGCCCACTGGCCGGGGATGTCGCCGAAGTAGTCGACCGCTTTGGTGAACCAGCTTGTGACGTAATCGGCTTCGCCGGAGTAAGCGGTGCCCCAGACGTGCTGCATGTCAGCGGTCTGTTGGGCGGTGCGCTGCTTCTTACCCGCGTATGGCGGGTTGCCGAACACCACCATGGCCGGTGACGCGGGCACGACTTTGTTCCAGTCGACTCGCAATGCATTCGCGTGCACGATGGTTGGCGCAATGGTGATTGGCAGGCGGTCTGGCGATTCGCCGAACTCCTCAGCCATCTGTTGATTGGCGAGGTGATCCACCAACAGCATTGCGGTCTCAGCGATGCGAGCTGGCCATTCCTCTATCTCGATACCGAAGAAGTGGTCGAGCGTCACCCTGATATTGGCCGTCACATCGAGCGAGAGCTGTGCGCGCTCGACCTTTTTTCCCGCTGCGATCGCCTCCATGTCGAGGTCTCGGCGTCGTTTGAGGAGGTCTAGCTCAAGAGCACGTAGTTCGCGGTAGGCGACGATGAGGAAGTTCCCGCACCCACAGGCCGGGTCGAGGAAGCGAAGCTGGCCGAGCTCGTTGTGCAGCTTGGTGAGTTGGCCCTTGTCGTCCCAGGCCCGGTCCAGCCGAGCGCGATACTCATCGAGAAACAGGGGCTCGATTGTCTTGAGGATGTTCTGCTCCGTGGTGTAGTGCTCACCGCCATGTCGACGCGCCTCCCTGCTCTTGACCGTCTGAAACATGGATCCGAAGACCGCTGGCGAGATCACAGACCAGTTGAAGCTGCACGCCTCCAGCAACGCACCGCGGAACTCCGCTTTCAATTGCGGCAACCGCAGTGGGTCCTCGAACAGTCCACCGTTGATGTAGCGGAAAAAGCTGAGCGGGCTGCCCGCCTCCACGGTCCGGCGATCAACCGGGGTGTTGAGCACCTCGAACAGTTCGATCAGATCGGTGTGAAGAGTCTCCGCGCTGGTGTGGTTGCGTAGGTGATTCTCGAAAAGTGCAGGTGGTCGCCACATGTCAGCGTCATCACCGAACAAGAGGAACAGGAGCCGCGCGAGCAGCAGAGTGGCGTCATGCTCACCAACACCGGCGGATTCGAGGTGGGTGTACAGCGTGCCCATGAGCCGTGCGGCCGCGACAGACGCCGTCTCGGCTTCTCGGTCGAACGCATCACGCATCCGATCGAGCAGCGTGACGAGCGGGAGATCTTCGTCGAAGTCGAGCTCGATCGCTTGAAGTCGATCGGCGAGATGAGTGGTGCGGTCACCGTTGTGGTACTGGTGCACAACGAGTTTCGCGTTGCTTGACGCGAGTTGCTTCCGGCGCGGCCACCGCCATTCCTGTCGGTGCTCATCGGTGAAGATAACGAGCCGTTCCAGGTTGTCCTTCCCGACAAGGACGTCGATTTGCCGCTGCACGGGGCGGGGTGGCAGTACCGGGCAGTGCCAGATGCGTAGGCCCTTGTAACCGGCCACCTGATTGAGGGTGTAGTCGGTTCCGTCGATTTCGAGCGTCAGCGGCGGACGGTCCGGGTTGTCCCAACCGAGTTCGTCGATAAACAGGGTGCGGAATTCGTGGGCGTCGACGAGATCGAGGAGTCGATTGTCAGTCATTCAGCGATTCCCATGCTGGAGACGATGCGGATCGGGTCTTTGCCGCTGCGGGCGGTGACGGTGAGATCTCCGTCGCGGTGCAATGCGGTGATCAGCGTGGCGAGTTCGTCATCGCTTGCCTGATTGCGGATGGCCCGACGGAGCCGGTTCTCGGCGTCCTTGGTGAGCGGATGTTGATACAGGTCGTCGAGAGCCGCCGAGGTGTCAGCGTTGTGGTTGTGCAGTGTGGCGCCCAAGCGGTTCCACAAGGTTCGACGGACTCCCCTAAGCCGTCCGGCTGCAAGGGTTGGGGTGGCCAGTGGGCCGCGGACCAGGGTCTCGATCAGCTTGTCGTGGTCCTCAGCTGGCTCCAGACCGGGTTCTTCAGGAGCCGCTTCGAAGGTCTTGAGCACCTCGTGGCCAGTGAGCAGCGATGTGGCGCCGTCCGAGGTGACGCGTCCGAATCCGTCCACGCCGGAGTCGGTGCGGACGTAGCACACCACCCCAGTGTCGTTGTCGGTCATACGCTTTCGGCGGGTGGCGGAGATCATGTCGGGTAACCCTGCGACCTTCGCCGCGAGGTCTGGGTCGTTATCAGTCGCCTGTGTCCAGTGTTGGTAGGCGAGGCTCGACGCGTCGACCTCGTCTCCGGAGTCGTTGTCGTCGAGACTCCCGTTGTAGAGGTCGGCGATGGTTTGGGTCTCGCCGGCGGAGCCGAAGAATAGCTCGTCGGAACCGAAGGCCTCCGCGTTGGCGTGTAGGCGAGCGCTGATCCTGCGACGCAGATCGATGACGTTGTCGACTGATTCGTGGAAGAAGGAGTACAGCAAGACGGTGTCAGCCTGTTGTCCGACACGGTCGACACGGCCGGCGCGCTGGATGAGTCGGATGATGGCCCATGGCAGGTCGTAATTGACGACGATGTGCGCGTCCTGCAGGTTCTGCCCTTCGCTGAGCACGTCAGTGGCGATGAGGACCCGCAGTTCCTCGTCGGGTGTGACGTCGGGTTCGTGGCCGGGCAGGGTGTTGGAGTGTGGGGAGAATCGCTGCGCGAGGCGGGTCGGGTTCTCGCTGTCACCGGTGGCGACGCCGACCTTGTCGATGCCCGCAGCCTTTAGCGCGGCCCCGATGTACTCAGCGGTGTCCTTGTACTCGGTGAACACCAGAACCTTCTGGTCCGGGTGGTCGGACTGGAGCAGGTGGATGAGTGCGTCGAGCTTGGAGTCGGTCGCCGGCTTCCAGTCGCCGTAGAGGGTGAGCAGCCCCCGCAACGCTGCGGTGTCTTTGAGCAGAGCCTCGCGCAGCGCGGGGGTGAACAACTCCGGGCGGATCCACGTCAGGCCGGCTGGGTTGGTCGCCTGTAGTTGCGTGTAGCGCCCCTCCGCGCTGGCCAGCGTGTCTTCGTCGTCCTCGTTATTCGGGTCGTCGTCCTCACCGAACTGGTTCTCGGTGATCGTCCCGGCGGGGATCGCCAGCCCGTTGTCGATCGCGTACAGGAATAGCTCGTTGCGGGCGACGTGCCGCTTCAGCGACAAGGTGAACGAGTGCCCGCAGGATGAGAGCCGTTTGTAGAAAGTGGTGCGGACGAACCCGGCGACGTGTCCCCTGCCGCGGGCCAGGTTGTCGATGAACTCCTGCTCGGCTTCGGTCGGTGCCGCGGTAGGTGAGAGGTAGTTGCCGAGCTCGTAGCGGGGCAGACACAACGCTGTGATGGTGTCCAGAGTGATGTCGCCAGCCATGAGCGCCGCGGGGTCGTTCTTTCCGAAGGAGTGGTCTACGGGCTTCGGGATGCGTTGTGGGAAACGGAATCTGCTGCCGCCGGCGAATTCGAGATACTGGCCTTCGGCGTCGGTCTGCGCGAAGTTGTTCTTGATGAAGGTGCGGGTCCGACGCACCAGGTGCTCGCTCATCAGACGCTTCCAGTCGTCCGGGTCCTCAGACCGCCGGAACGCCGCCATTGTGGTTGTCTTTCCATCGACCTTGTCCACAAGCTGTGGGTCGGCGGCGATCGCATTGACCGGGGCGATGCCCAAGTCATCGTCGTCATCGATGTAGAGGCCGAGCTGGTTGGCGACATCCTGGAAGCGGATGTTGTAAGGGGTGGCCGTGAGCAGCAGGGCTTTGCTGTCGTTCGCGTCGATGTAATTCCGGATCGCCTGGTAGTCGCGGCGGGTTTCGTTGCGCAGCGTATGGGATTCATCGACGATGACCAGCTGGTACCGGCGCAGCGTGGGCAGCATCGCATGGGCCATAGAGTAGGGAACCACCCGGCCGTGTAGGTCGTAGGCCTCGAAATGCTCTTCCCACATCTTTACCAGGTTCTTCGGGCACACCACTAGCGGCATGTAGCCGTGCTCATCGCGCAGCATCAACGCGACCGCGATCGCCGTTAGTGTCTTGCCGAGACCGACGACGTCTCCGAGCATGGTCCCGCTGCGCGTCATGATCCGCCTGGCTAGGGTTTGCACGGCGGTGGCCTGATACTCCAGCAGCTGCTCGCGGATGACACTCGGCACCGAGTATTCGGCCAGGCCTTCGCGAACGTCGCGGGACAGGTCGTAGCAGACCTTCAGGAACACCTCGTAGGGCCGGCGCGGTTCCCGTCGCGCCCAAGACTCGTCGAGCAGGTCGAGCAGGTCAGCGGTGATCGGGCGGCTGAACTTGTCGTCCCACCTGTCGGTGAACCACTCTGCGAGGTCCTTCGCCGCGGTGGTGTCGAGAACATCGACGTTGAGCTCGAAGTTCACAGTAAGACCAGGCCGCGTGAGGTTCGACGACCCGACGAAACCGGTGATCGGGTTGTTGAGGTCCTCGCGGTGACAGATGTACGTCTTGCCATGCAGTGGGCGGCGTGTATGCACTTTTATCTCGATGGCACCCGAGGCCAAGAGATCGCGCAGCGACTGCAGCACCGCCCGGTCCGTAGCGGTGGGCAGTCCCCGCATGACCTGCACCCGGAGCTGTTCGATCAGGATCGCCTTGCGGTCCCGCGCGGCGTTCGCATCGGCGTCAGATTCACCGGTGCCTTCCAGGTCCGCTTGCAGTGCGTCGAGAGTCTCCTGCTGCACGCCCGCGGTGACCATGCCGATGAGAATCCGGACGATCGGTGGGTCGCCCTCGTTCCTGCTCTCTGCTTTGTCTCGGACCAACTGGTCGAAGACGGCCCAACCGCGCAGGTTGAAGTAGCCGACCGCAACGTCCATGGTGTTCGACACCTGCAGTGTCTTCTGCAGGTGTGAGCCCAGGTCGAGTTTGATGTTGTCGAAGATCCGCGTCACCGCTTGCGCCCGCTTCCCCGTGAGTCGGTAGGTCCCAGATTTTTCTACAGCAGCGAACCGACCGTCCCGGTAGCTACGCGAATCTCCATCGATTTCCGTACCCGCTTGGTCAGTGTGGTCATCGGAAGTCTGCCGACAGCAGCGGTAGCAGGATCTCGGCGACCTCGGTCATGTTGTACCGTGCCACCAGCTGCTCAAGGATCTGCTCCGAGGTCTGCGGCGGGTTGGTTCGGCGATTCGACATCTCTCGTAACGCGCGTAGTCCTGCATGCGGGTGTGCTGACACTGTGTTGGCGGCGAACTGATGTGGGTGCACCGTCTCGATATCAGCTTCCACGAGCACGCTTGCCGTGCTGAACCCAGCCCTGCGATCGTCGGTGACGATGGCGTCAGCTTTACCGACGATCGCAGCGTGGGCGACGTGGCCGTCATCGAGATCATCGAGGTCATAGCTGTACTCCCGGTCTTTGGGTGCATGAATCTCTGAGCCCGGAAACGCCTGCTTCAGCTGATCGAGAAGGTGCTGACGGCGACCGGCGCTGTTAGTGATCCCGCGCCTCTCGTGCAGTCCCGCGAGTACGTAGTCCAGCTCGAGAAGGATCCCAGACCCCCACAACGGGGCGTACGCCTCCTCAGCGGCCAGCTGCAACAGGAAGTCGCGTTGGAGGCTCGGCACAAGGGCGCAGGTGTCGAGAACAGCGCGATACACGTGGGCGAATCTCTCAGATTCCGCGGGCGATCAACGCTTGCGTTTGGCCTCGGCGAGCAACTCGGCAACCTCGTCGGCGCCGGCATCTGCGAACTCCTCCGAGCTCTCGGCGATGAATCGGTTGCGCCGGGCGTGAAGCTCCTCCCGGTAGGCCAGGACATCAGCAAGCCGCAGCTTGCGTCGGACCGTGCCTGGCACGTGGGCGTCTAACTCGCCGTCATCGATGAGGCGAACCACCGTGGGACGGCTCAGGCCGAGGATCTCGGCGGCCTGCTGGGTGGAGATTTCCTGGTCGCGGGTCAGGATGCTGATCGACTGGCCGTGGCTGAGTGCGTGGGCGGCACGCTTGAGGACCTCGTGAAGCTGTTCGGTCAGTTCGACGCGGTCGTGTTCGCTCGCACCTGACAGGAAGAAGGCAGGCTCAGGAGAGGTCCCGTGACGGGCCTCGTGTGCCTCGATGAAGCTGACGACATCGGCAAGCCCATTGGCATCGGCCGGAACCGGGCTGACAATCTCCGCGGAGGCGCTGCTCATGGGTCTCACTTCCTTTCATCTCACCGCTGGAACCCGACTAATCGTAGCAGAGTTACGAAAATTACGAAAAGGAAAGGGTGAACTACACCGAGCAGCACAGCACCGCTGCGTCACCAGGGAATCCACTCTTCGGCAATCACTCAGCCCTATGCGGCCCGCCGTCCCCAATCGCCTTTGCCGTGCTACTACGCGCCGTCGGGGGCCCGAGACACACTTCGCACGCTGTGGCCGCTCTCTCCATGACTTTCCCCTCGCCGTGGAATCATTCGGACGTCGAGCGTCAGCTCGGGGAGGGGCGGTCGGTCGATGGCGAGACCTCAGCGGTGGGAGCTGCTCCTGCGGGCGTCGCAGCAGGAGGCCCTGCTTGCAGTTTCGTTGTTCAACGACCCCGGCCGCGAGCGGGCTCTTGAGGGCTTCATCGTCCACATGCACATCGCGTGGACTTATGCGTTTCAGGCGAAGTGGCTCCGGGCGGCAAGGGACTACCACGTTCTGTTGAGCGAGCGGCCCCGCAGGTACAAGTACATCAACGGCGAACGCATGTCCCAATCCGTGGAGTGGTTCGTCAAGCAGGAGTTTTCCGACAACCCCGCTGTGCGGGCCAACCTAGAGTTCTTTATCGAGCTGCGGAACAAGATTGAGCATCGTCACACGGGAAGCGACGAGGCACTGCGCACGGTGGTCAACGGCGAGTGCCATGCGATGTTGCTCAACTACGAGGCTTTCACCACCGAGTTCGCCGGGGCCAAGCACTCTCTGGCTCACAGGCTGCACTTCCCCGTGTTCATCGGTGGGTTCACCGACCAGGGAAAGGCGGATCTGTTGAAGCTCACGAAGACCCTGCCCGCGGACCTGAGGCGGTTCCTCGCCGAGTACGACGCAGGACTCGATGACGAGGTCTCGCGTGATCCCAGGTACTGCATGCGGCTGACCGTGTTGTTGGAGAGCGGCAATCGAAAGGGCGACCTCTCGCTACAGTTCATCAACCAGCGCGACCTAACCCCGGAACAGCAGCGCGCCGCCGAGGAGATCGCCGCCAACGGCGGTCTCGTCATCACAAAGACCAGGACCCAAGTTGTCACGAACGCCGACAAGTTCAAACCCGGGCAGGTTGCGCAGAGAGTCGAATCCGCAATCCCCTTCCGATTTAAGCCCTCACACGAGATGGCCCACTTCTGGCGGAAGCACAACGTCAGACCTCCCAAGAAGGACCCGAACCCGAAGAACACCAAGGCTGAGTGGTGCGTCTACGACACTGCCCATAGCGACTATCTCTACACCGAGGCGTGCGTCAACTGGCTGATCAAGAAATGTGCAAACGAGAGTGGATTCCGCGAGGCGACCGGGCTAGAGCCCAGGCGCAAACCCGCGCCGCGTTCCAATGCCTCCGTTCAATTCGACGATGACGGTGGCACGAGCGGGTAGTCGGAGCAGCTGAGCAGTTCCGTATCCAGGGGCGTCGCTAGATGCATGCTCACGCTCATAGGGTTCGGTCATGGATAACGAGATTTGGCCCAGGATGCCCATCGAGAGCACTGAACCAGGCGTGCCTGACTTCCCCCGATGGGGCGATGCGGCGCCCTTTGTCGCGCTCTCCGAACGCCTGTTCTCGAAAACGTGCACGTTGGCCAGCGATATCGACGACTTCGGAACCCGCGTGAGCGATCCCGCGGTGGTCAATCACATCGTCAATCGGCTGGCGGGCATGAGCTTCATTAGCGCCGACATCGTCCGCTCGTTGGCGGGCAAGCTCGACCGGTCAATGATCGATCTCGATCATTGGCTTGAGGTATTGGAGGCGTTCGACGGCGCCAAACGCGCGCTTCAGGAGGCGAGCGGAGCAACGCAAGCCGCCACCGAGGTCATGCGCAATCACATGCAGATCCCGCGCTGAGGCGAGGAATTGTCAATACCTGTGGATCGGCTTGTTTCAGGCGACCTCCGTTCCAGTTGATTCGGTCGGTGCCGAGTCC
>NZ_JBJIAL010000076.1:0-10404 GCF_045310895.1 Mycobacterium sp. SMC-18 | reverse complement strand
TGAAATCACCCTCCTATCAATGACGGGGGTCAAAATTCACCCGTCGACAGGGGGTCAGTTTTCAGGCGTCGTCAACACAGTTCATCCTGACCACCCACGACGAAGTCTGGGCCAGGCAAATGCAGTCCTCAGGGCTTATCGGGGCGAAGGCCCACGCCCGATTCCACGGCTGGACCGTCGATCGCGGTCCGGTGTATGGCCAGGGCGAGGATCTCTGGACGCAGATTGACGCTGACCTCGCGGACGATGATGTGCCCGGAGCAGCTCATAAGCTCCGTCGTAACCTCGAAGCGTCGATGGCAGATATCGTTGCCGCGCTGCAGGGCAAGGTGATCTACCGACCCGATAACAATTACGAACTTGGCGCCTTATTCTCGGCGGCCAAGGGCCGCCATGGAGACCTGCTCAAGAAAGCTGGTACTTCGGCCGAGAAATGGAACAACCAAGCTGGTAAGCAACAAGTTGAAGACCTCAAGACGGCCCGCCAACAGGCGATGCTTGCTCAGGATGGAGAGAATTGGGCGATTAACGCCCTTGTCCACAATAATGATTGGGCGTCGATGTCGAAGGCTGACTTCGCTCCGGTGGTCGCGGCATGCAAGGACTTCTTGGAGCTATTCAGATGTACGAACAGCGCCTGCGGTGGGTGGCTCTACGTCAATGGTTCCCCGGGGCGGGAAGACGCTCTGCGCTGCCCATGCGGGGCGTTGAACCTAAACCTGCGGACAAAATAGTGAATAGAGCTCGTGATTAAGAATCTAATTTCGCGGCGCGACGCCAGGTAGTGATGGTCTCGACAAAACTGGTTACCGGGAGGTCGCCGTCCCGAACCACCCAATTTCATTCGCGCAGTTGGGGTTACGCCAAATTAAGATTGCACGTATCACCGTCCTCGCCGCATCCCGGAGTGAACACGTCGATCCGTTGGCGGCGTGACATACCTAAGCCTCGATCCACCGGTGAGCTGTCGGTGTGAAGTCGATTTCGATTGTGTGAGTTGGGCCCGGGGTGTGCCGTGAGGTGGGTGTGTGTGATGGCCCGATCTCGGTATCGGCTTGTTCCTGTGGGTCTTTCGTCTCGTGCGGGCGGTTGGGGTTGCTCTGTTAGGCCAGCAGTGGCCGGTTTCGGCCAAACAGACTGTGGAACAGGGTGTTCCACGCGGTTTCCCAGGGCCAGTTGCGTGGCAGGTGCAGGGTCAGGCGTCGGGCCGAGGAGGCGATGCGTGCCGGCACGCTGATCAGGGTGCGGCGGATGGTGCCGGTGCGGGCTTTGGCCAGCGCTGGTCCGGTCAGGGTGGCCGCGGCGCGGGTGAGGTTGAACGCCATCGCTGCGCACACCAGCCAGGCGGCGTTGGCGCCGAATCGCCCCGAGGGCAGATGGGCCAGAGCAGAGTCTTTGAGGTCGGCGTGGACCTGCTCGATGAGCGCGTGGCCGCGGTGGGTCTTGTCGGCGGTGACGGTATCGAGGTCGGTGGTGGTGAAGAAGGCATGGAAGCGCCAGGTGTCGAACAGGGTGGTCTGCCCCTCGCCGCTGGCGGGGTTGAGGTCGGGGATGCGCCGCACCACCAGCCTGCCGGGGATCTGCTCGCTGGTTTTGCGGGAGCTGAACGCGGTGAAGTCGATCTCGGCGACCTCGGCGCGCGAGATCCAGCGCTGGGTGTTCTCGTCGTAGATCGCGTCGGTGTACTGGATCGAGATCCAGGCGTCCTCGGGTATGGCGGCGATGGCGGCTTTGACTTTTGGGTCTAGGCGCACGGTGATCGACACGTCGGCACCACCGCGCAGAGCAGCCGCCACGGTTGGGTAGCCGTAGAACGCCGAGTCGGCTCGCAGCAGCGGCCGGGTGGCTGCCGCCGAAGAGCGCAGTCGTGTCACGGTGGCCAGCGTGTCGCCGACGATGCGGGCAGCTCCACGTGCTGATCCGCAGGCGCCTTTGCGTAGGCGTTGGCCGCAGATGATCGGTGCACCATGCTCAGTGGTGAGCGTGGCGATCAGCGCATTTAACCCACGGACCCCGGAGTATCCGTAACCAGATCCCTGTTTGGTGTAGCCGTGCACTTCGATGATGGTGTCATCGAGATCAACACACACCGGACCGTCAACACCGGCCAGCACCGGAGTGCGTTCGTGCAGACCGGCCAGCAACCGCGCCGCCACGGCGTCGAGTTGGCGGACATGACCGAAGCTGAATTCGCGCAGGAACGATCCCAGCGTCGACGGGGCGTACGGGCGGTCGAACACGGTGCCCATCGCGCCGTGGCGCAGCAAGGCCATGTCATCGATGCTGTCAGCACCAGCTACCATGCCCGCGACCAGCGACAAGACTTTCGCCCCGGCGTTGGCGCCCTTGTCGGTCGGCACCGTGATGTGCTCATCAGCCAGGCTGCTCAACCCGCACTGATGAGCCAGAGCGGCCATCGGGACCAGCCCGGCACACGACACCAGATTGGGGTCATCAAAGCGGGCTGACGCCACAGGACGAGTGTGAGATAGTTGCATCTACGAGATGCCCTTCGTTCTGACCGAATGTGATCCTCGACAAATCCCATTCTTTCACCGCGACAGGGCATTTCGTTTTTACAACCCGCCCCAACTCCTATTCGATCGGTGGATCAAGGCTAAGGTCGCTCAGCGTCTAGCCCCTGCGCTGACGTCGACGACAAACCAGGAGAGGCCTTCGCCGAAGTAAGGATGGGCGCTCGGTGCCCGGACAGCAGGAGAACCTTCGATGGCCCCCATTGCGTCCTTCGGATCGTCTGGTGATTGCGCTCTCCTGGAGCCGGAATAAGGACCGCCGATACGACGCCGAATGCAGCGGCGCTTATGGCAAGCGCACGATGGGGGCGACAGACGGGCGAAGCTTTCAATTCAGGCAGGCGGACTCGCTCCTAGATTCAGCCGAACAACTCAGATCCCGACTTCACTGGCAACCACATCCCGGTTCCCAGGAGTGCGTCAACCAGGGCGACAGTCTTGCTCTCGTCTTGATCAAAGATGGATTTGTGCGCATTTGCAACGAGTCTCATCGTGTCTAGAAACGGAACTTTGCGCGCGATTGCTTCTGCCACAGCGGCGCGCTCGTCAATCACAGCAACGAGTTTGCGATGCTTCGCGCACGCAATCACCGCACATTCGCCCATGTGTTCTTTAGTGCCGCCTCCAAGCACTACTTTCACTTGCATCGCCGTCCACTCCTCATCTGAGGTTAGGAATATCCGACCGGCCCACGTCGTGGAACCCACGGTGGGCACGCCGACGTGCAGATTTCTAGCTGCATCGATTTCCAGTTCGACTTCACGCGGGATGAGCACCACACCCTGCGGCGCCAATGCTTGCAGGATGTGCCCGTATCCAGCCCGGCAGAAGTGAGTGAAAGTGCTGGTGTCCATCACCCACTGCGTGCCCTCAGTCACCGCCAACCGCGAATAGCTTTCGCACGCTATCGAGGGATTCTGCCTCCCGTTCCGGTAGGTCTTCGCGTTTCATTGTTCCGCGTAGCAACTCGATGGTTCGCGCTGCGGTCAGCCGGCCCGATGTGTAGCCCTCTACGCAAGCCGCTGCGAAACCCGGCGAGACGTAGGGACATTTTGGCTCGTCGTCCCATGACAACTTGAGTGCGACGTAATCGCCATGGCGAGGCTCTCGGTCGAGCAGGGACTGCCGCGTCTCGTACGAGATCAAACCTAGATTTCTCAGCTGGCTGACGACAGCTGACCAACTCAGCCTGAATATTGATCCCACCGCCAGGGCACGATCGCGAACACTCCACTCGTCGTGCTCGTTCCATATTTTTTGAACTCCCGCGCGTGGGGCGAGAAAATGGATGGCGAATGCGTTGATCATCTTCTCGTGATCGTCGCCAGTCGAGCCGTCGTACGCATCGCCACAAATCCAGTGGCCCAGTTCGTGTGCGAGCGTCATACGCCGTCTTCCGGATTTGGCTTCTCCGTTGACGACCGAAACCGCCAGCCCATCGCGAACCTCGACACACCCGCCATCTGGGCCGTTTTCCCCTAGCGCGGCGGCGTAGGTGACTAGGCCCACCCGCTCGCAAACGTCAGCTAGGTGGTAAATCGGGCCAGTGTCCAACTGAAGGCGATCGCGCACTCGCCGCGCTAGATCCTCAGCTTGAGAGAAGTCCTGAGGTGTCCGGACCTCTTGACTTCTGGTTACGGCCTGAAGCAAACCAAGATCGAACAACGTTTGCGCATCGCTGGCGAACACCTCTATCTCGTCGTCGAGGGCCTGTGAAGTCTCGTCTGAACGTGTGTTATCGGACCTGCGACTGACTACTGCCGGCAAGGGTTCGCTTACGAAAAAAGCTAGAGGTCGACGCAGGGCCTCTGCGATAGCCACCATCTCCGTCATAGCAAGCTTCCGCTCGCCTTTCTCGGCTCGACCCAGTGCCGTACGCTCCATTTTCACCATTTCGGCGAGCTTGCTCTGAGGTATACCGGCGTGTTCTCGCGCTCGGGCAACCCGTTGTCCAAGCGTCAGGTGGTCCATGTGTGGGATTTTCCCACACAAGGATCAAACTTGTCGAGGTTACGGGCCTTGACCTGGTTAAACACCCCGGGGAACGGCCCGGCCGGGCCGTGACTGTCTGAGCCGAAGGCCATCGCCAGCCTGAATGAGGATCCGCATCTGTGGGCCCGCACCCTCTACGACGAACTCAATGACCTCGGGTTCGAGCTTCGCGACGCTTAAATGAGTGTTTCCACCGAAGACGTCTAATCTCGGCGAGCCTCGCCATCCTCGCGGTGCGGAGGCCACCACGCGTCGCTTTCCTGGGGGGCAGAATATCGTCCGTCGACATTCGGTCCACCGCTTCCCGGAGTGCAAGAGGTGTGTGCTCGTCTGGTGCTGAAGCGTGGCGGTAGGCGACAGCCGCGATGTTCTTATGGGCGGGGAGAGGATGTCGGTCGGAGCCAAGTGCGCGCGACCGCGCGAGGTCAGCGTGTCGATGACTCGTTGGACTTTCGGGCGAATGTGCTTGCGGTGGTGGCCGCGAACCAGGGCGGGGTTCTATCGTTCGGCCATGGTTAAGAGAGCGCGAACCCGCCATTCGAACACCGAGCGAGAGCTGGCCAACATGGCCGATGGCGTGATTCTCACACGTGCACTGGCCGGTATTGCCGAGGTGAAGGTGTGGAAGCTTGAGACGCTATCGGCGGGTGGCGACGACATTGATGAGCTTGAGCGCGCCGAGGCTTCGGCGGAACTCACTAAGGCTCTGTGTACGTACGGCAAGCAGGTCGAGCGAATGCTCGAATATGGAAGCTCGTTGGAAGACATCGCCCACCTAACGAGCATGGAAGTCGATGAACTTCGGCTGGCCGTGTCGTACGCGCGTTGATCCGCGGTTCCAGAGGCATTTTTCGTAGCCGGTTGGTGTACGCGCCAAATTTCGGATATGCGCGAATATGATTGTGGTGGTGGACTATTTCGCCCGGAGCTTCGTACGTTCGAGGCATGAGCGCGAACGAGAAGCTGCGGGCGCGATACCGAGCGGTCGAACTGCAGCGCAAGAGGAACGAAGAGCGGGCTCGGCGTGATCGAGCCAATGCGGCTGGAGCCGAGGAGATTCGGGCAATTCTGCATCGCGTTGGTGCGGTCGATACCTGGGAGCGCAAGCGTTTCGACCACGCTGCCGAGAGCATCCGCACTGATGCGGTGAAGAGGCGGTCAGGTCACTTTCGTGGACTACAGACTGTCGTCGAGCAGATGCGGGGTCGCGGCCAAACCCTGGCGCGGATTGCAGAACTCGCGAGCATAGACGTGCGCGAGCTTCAGACCATGCTGCGGCGGGCGCGATCCGGTGATACCGGCAGGCAGGGTTCATCAGCTTCGCCGGAGGCGAGTGGACGACCCGATTCCAGCTCGATCGCCCTCGATCCGCGCTCAGAGGCTGCGGCGGACGGATCCCCAAGCTGCGGCGCTGGTGGTTACGATCCGACCCGGTGTGTCCGCTGCGATGCAGCGATGCTCGATGAGGACGCTGCTCCACGACGCGGCCGTCGCCGGCTGTACTGCTCGGATACCTGTCGTCGGGACGCATCGGCAGCACGTAACGCCGCACAGCGATATGGGGCGCCGATTCGAGTGATCGAAGTACCGAAAGCTGCTGCAGCGCAGAAGCAATCTGCAGAAACGCCCAAGCCGGACCAGCCGGGCGTGCCGATGGATGCTGTCAACAGCGTCCTGGGCGACGGCAAGGCCCTACGCGGGTTGCTTACTCGCGTGGCAGAGCAGGCTCGGCTCAAGAAGCTGGACCGCGCCACACTGACGGCTGCGCGGGAGCTGTCCAATGCCGTTCATCCGCATCGTGATTGGTGATTTTTACCTGATCCGGCGAGGCCGTCGTCTTGACTTTCTGCGGGCGCGTCGTGCGGCGGGACTGCACCCGGTCATGCTCGAGGCGGTACGGCCAGCGGCGTGGATCGCCTTCTGGGCGAGGTCTTCGGCAAGGTACGCGATGCTGGCCTCCAATTCGTAGACCGCTTCCTTGCGTTCTTCGGCGATCATCTCTCCAGCGTCCCCGGGGTGCGGCAGATATCCGTTCTGTCGGCCGAGCGTGTCAATCACGACGTCGATGGCATCGTCGAACTGGGTGTCCAACTGTTGGGCATCGGTATCGGCCCATTCCTCGATGTACTCTTCCCGCTCTTCTGGGGTCCAGAATTCTGGAAACGACAGATGTGTTCGGTAGAGGTCGCGGATTGCCGCATCGAGCTGGCCGGACTGGCGGATCTCGGGCCAATCGCTGATCGCGGCGGTGGCCAGGTTCTCCAGGTCGTCGTCCAGGCTCATCGCGGCTGCTCCCTCCAGGCTTGTCCAGATACTGCCTGCACGCACCGACAAGTCGTCGGATCTGGGACCCCCTTGCTATGCGGAGAGGTCGTCGCGGGCATCGTCGATGTGCGAGGGCGTGGGGTGCTCGGGGCCGGGCCGTAGCAGCGAGGGACGCGAGGGTTGCGAGGCTCGGTGGGCGGCCACGTCTTTGTGTGGGGGGTAGATGGTCCACAGCAGGACGTTGCGGTGGTTGCGTGCCCCGTCGTCCTCGATCAACCATCCGAGTTTCCGCAGCGCCGGCGCGTGCCTGCGGAGCAGGCTCGTGACGTCGCGGCCGTTCCTTGGCCATTCTTTGGGCCGTCGCCAGTCGCCACCCGTCGGCGTGATCAACGCGAGCAAGTCGACACCGGACTGCCCGCGCAACGGTTCGTGAGTGTGGAGGCGCAGACATTCGATGAAAGGGTCAGCGGACAGGCTGTCTTCCGACAGCTGATCCGAACGTGACATGTAGCGGCGCAAGCCATCGGACGACAGAACCTCGTCGACGCACGCCAGCACGCGACCGAAGTCAGCCATGCGTGGTGCGTCGTCGACCTCGATGGTGTCCAGGCGGTGATGCACGGTCGCAGCCAGGCTGAGCAGTCCACTCAAAATGCCCGGTAGAGCCTGGTGCCACAGTTGTCGCAGGCCGGCCTCCGGCTGTCGCATGTGGCGGTCGATGCGTCGCAGATCAATCATCGCCATGCGTTCGGCAAGGTCGGGGCGCACCGCGCCGACGTCGATGCCGTTGATGATGATGCAGCGGCGGAACTTCACCACGGCAAGATCGCCGTCGGTGTACAGCGCACGTTTGACGTTGCCGTCGCCGGTGGCGGCACGGCACAGCGAATCTGACAACCAGGGAGGAATCGCCGACAGATTGTCCAGAGCGACAAGCCAGGAGCCGGACGCGGCAGTTACCCAGGAGTCGGCGTCGCGTGGTGCCTGGCGCAGTGGAACGGGGGAGGGGTCGATGAGGTCGACCAGCATGCGCGTCGTCGTGGTCTTAGCGCTGCCCTGCTCGGCGAACAGTGCTACCACCGGGTGCGGCACATCGGTCTGGACGAGTGCCGCGATGAGTGCCGCGAGCAGCACGGGGCGGTCTGGGAGGGCGACGTTGATGAAGTCCCACAACCGGTAGAGGTCTCCGGTCCGGGGTGGTAGAGGCATTGCAGCCGTTAGCTTGGTGCTCAGGAACCGAACTGGGGCGGTGTCGATGACCGACCAGGTGCCTGCGCGGAGACGAATGACCTTGCCGTCGGTTCGTCCGGTGTCGATGTAACTGGTTCCGTCGAGCTCAGCGACGCGGAGATTCAGCTTTTCAGTTCTCTGCGCGGTGGCCAGGCCTTCGAGGACCAGGGTGGCGTCGGTGAGGGCCTGGCCACCGGCGACGGTGCCCGTCTCGGCAAAGTAGCGGGAGGCGAGTTCGGCGCGTAGACCGGCCTTGCCTGCACGCAGCAGAATCGCCAGATGCGGGCGGGCGCGGTCAGTGCCAAAGGGCTCTCCGTCCTCGGACACGCCGAGGAGATACCGTTCTTGAGCCATGGCTACCAGGCGCGCGGCAACTGACTTCTTGTCGCTTTCGTTGTTGGCGCTCATGGGTTTTCCTGCCAGCGGTGCTTCTGCAGGCGGGCATGACGGGCTATTCTCATGGGGAACTTCCGGTTGAGCGATCGGGTTGTTCGAACGAAAGGCCTCGGCTAGACCCCGAGGTCTTTCTCATGCCTGGGCATCACGCGGCGTCGCCGCCTCCGCGCCGGGTTGCGCACTCCCGCTCGGATATCCACCGCAGAACCTCATCGCGTCGATACACGACCCGGCGTCCCAGGGTGAAGCTTGCTGGACCGATATCCGAGTGACGCCAGTACCTCAGCGTTCCAACCGGAACACCGGTGATGTCCGAGACTTCCTTGGCTCCTAGCAATTCCATCAGATTCCTCCTGAATCTCAGTTGTCTTGGCTGAGCCAACATTGACTGGAAGAACGGCGACGTGTCCACCACCGCAGCCACATTCAAGGAAAAGTCGTTCGAGTCCCGCTGATGCGACCGAACAGGACACCGACAGACGGCTTGCAAAGCGGATGAACCCTACGGATTTCTGCGGTATGGTCCATTTGTGATCACCCGGAACGAACGGGCGGGTATCGATGACCGCTGGCACAAGCGTGTCAAAGGCCAGGATGGCGCCATGCGCACGGAGCGGTCTGCGGTGTACGGCAAGGTCTCGCGATGGCGTGTCAGATGGGTCGACAGCACAGGTGCTGAACGCACCAAGAGTTTCCAGCGCAAGCCGGATGCGCAGGCGTACCTCAACGGCCTGACCGCTGATTTTCAGCGCGGTGAGTATGTCGACCCGAGGAAGAGCGCGGAGACATTCGGGTCGGTGGCCGAGCAGTGGTTCGCCACCAAACAGCACCGAAAGCCGAAAACCGTTGCAGGATATCGCTCGTTGCTCGACACCGTGGTGCTGCCGAAGTGGGAAGGTGTTCCGCTGAAAAGGCTTGACTACGAGTCCTATTCGACGTGGCTGGGGTCGCTATCGGTCGATGGTGGGCAACGTGGAGCCGGCTTATCGGCAAGTCGGATCACCCAAGCGCATCAGCTGGTAGGTGCTGTCCTCAAGTACGCCCAACGGACTGGCAAGGTGGCGAAGAACGTCGCGTTGGAGATCAAGCGGGACGAGGATCTTCCCGAGCAAGCCGAGCGTGAACGGCGCTACCTGAGCCATACCGAGCTGTTGATGCTAGCCAAGGCTGCCGATCGGTTCGAGACGCTGACGCTGGTCCTGGGGTACTGCGGGCTGAGATTCGGCGAAGCCGTTGCGTTGCGCCGCCGGCATGTGGGGGATCGGGTGCTGACGGTTCGCTCGTCCGCAACCGCGGTCACCGGTAAGGGCATCGTGGAGTCGACGACCAAGACGAAGCGGGATCGTCACGTGCCAGTGCCCGAACCCGTGTGGAAGAAACTCAAGGCAGAGCTACCGGCCGACCCGAACGCGCTGGTGTTTCCCAGCCGCAAGGGTGGGTTCCTGCCACTCGGTGAGTACCGCTGGGCATTCGACAACGCGTGTGCAGACGTCGGCATCGAGGGGCTGGTACCGCACGGCCTCAGGCACACCACGGCCTCACTGGCGATCAGTGCAGGCGCTAACGTCAAGGTCGTGCAGAGACTCCTGGGGCATGCGACGGCGGCCATGACGCTCGACCGCTACGGCCACTTGCTCAACGACGATTTGAGCGGTGTGGCCGATGCGCTGGGCAAGGCCATCGATAGCACTGCGGTATCACTGCGGTACTTAGGACGTCAAGGGACGGCTGAGACGGCCTAAAGTATGCTCTGAGCTGCAAAGCCCCCATAGCCCAATTGGCAGAGGCAGCGGACTTAAAATCCGCCAAGTGTCGGTTCGAGTCCGACTGGGGGCACCGTAATTCCCTGATCGGCGCCTTCCTGCCTGGGTTGGGTGAGGCCCGCCTCAGTGTCACGAGTTGTCGCAACCTGAACCGCCCCAGGTTTTCCGCCGCTGCTATACGGGTTGACGCTCTCGGTCGAGGGCGCTGTAGTGGGCGTGCTCGT
>NZ_JBJIAL010000075.1:0-10771 GCF_045310895.1 Mycobacterium sp. SMC-18 | reverse complement strand
CCGTCAGACGGCGATCAACACACCGAAACGGAGGTCGCCTGAAACACCCCGATCCACAGGTATTGACAATTGCTCGGTGTGGCGTTCGGATCGGCCATCATCCCGCCAGTGCTCAACCTGATGCAGCGCGCATTCGGGTTCCTCGGCGCTCCTGGGGCAGGCGATCACGCCTTGGCGGCGCCGCAGGCCGCGTTGATTTCGTCGTTGGCCAAAGGTGTGTTCGGCGGGTCACTGAACTGGGGGCTGATCGGGCTGGGTGCGGTGATCGGTGTGGTGGCGATCGTCGTTGACGAGACCCTCACCCGCACATCGCGATTCGCGCTGCCGCCGCTGGCCGTCGGGATGGGCATGTACCTGCCGATGAGTCTGACGCTGATCATTCCGCTCGGTGCGCTGCTGGGCTGGTTCTACAACCGCTGGGCTGACCGGACCGGCGGAGACGTCGAGCGCAAGAAGCGGATCGGCGTGCTGCTGGCGACGGGCATGATCGTCGGCGAGAGTCTCTAGGGCGTGGTGTTCGCCGGTTTCGTGGCCGGAACTGGTTCCGATGAGCCGTTCGCGGTGTTCTCCGGTTTCGGCGGGTCTGTTCCTGAGCTGATCGGCGTCGTGGCGTTCGCGGCGGTGCTCGGGTGGATGTACAAGCGGACGCGCGTCATTGCGGGGAGCGAGCCGGTTGCGGCTGAGCGCTGAGTCGCCTGGCTGCCGCTGATTTCATGGTGGCTGCGCACGCTGCGACGGGGCCGCCTCTCCTGACATATTCGATTTGGAGCCGTCACGTTTCCTTGACGGCTCCAAATCGCTTGTGCTGCAACACTGTTAACGCTGAGAGGATGCTTCTCCTAGCGCGGGACGACAGTGACGGCGCATCGTGGGCCATTCGCTCCTGACAGCCGAGCATCCGCGGTCACCAGAGCGCAGTCCAGGTTCTCAGCGAGGGCGACGTACATCGCGTCGTAGGCCGTCACAGCCTCACGAAGTTCCCAAATGCGTTCCAGGAGAGGTGGAGCGGCGTAGCGGATCAGCCCGAGCCCGCTCCAGACATTCAAAGCCTGCCGGCCCTCCGCAGAGGTAAGCCGACCGGACGCCACTTGCCGGCGCAAGACACTGGCCACCTCCGCATCCACCAAGTGCGGCGCGTGAATCGATTCGGCAGCGAGTAGTCGACGTGCTTGGCCATCGTGCAGAAGCCCAGAGACTGCTGCCGACGCATCGACGACAATCACCGGCGTTCGGACTCCAACTGCTTGACGATGGTCTCGGTCGGGATATCCAGATCGGGCAGCGTGGCCAGCAATGCGGCATTGTCGACTCGACGAGTCGCGGCATCGAGTTCACGGATCGCGACGGCTGTCACCGAGGTGCTCGCTGCACGCGCCATCCGTTCGAGTCGATCCATGACGTCATCAGGGACGTTACGGAGGTGCAGAGTCCGCATACGACCACTGTACCCAGATTGCATGCTTCTCGCTTGCAATCTGCTAGCAACCCGTCCGAGCTGACTTGAGGAGCCATCAGCCCACATCGTCGTACCCCCAGAACTCTCGCGCCTCGCTCATAAGTTCGTGCCGGTAGCTCGGCCTCAGCTCATCGATCACAGCAAGCGTCCGTGACGTCAGCTCGTCGCCAATCCCACTCTGCGCGTGCGCATATGGGATGAACGCACGTAGCAGGTCAGGAACGTCCAGCGCCACCTCCAATGGCGTGCCGTCGTCGTAGTAGGACGGGTTGCGCATTATGTCTCGGACACGTGTTTCGCTCCACCGCAGCGGGTCTTCCGAGCCGGTCTCGAAAAGCTCCAGCAGCTGCTCCCGGTAGCCGGGACCGTTGAACGGAGCAGACGAACTGCTGACGAAGAACGACTCGCACAGCTGCACGGCGGAAGCCCAATCCATGGACGGTGTGCGGCCCTCACCGCCTTCCGGGAGCCGACTGATCAGCCACCTAACCAGCGGTCGGTTTGGCATCCACGTATTGGCATCTCGCGCGAATACTGGCTTCTTGAAAGCACCTTCGATCCACGCCCTCGCGTCGGCGAGGTCCATTTCGACAACAGACTCGGAACCCGGTTCCGCAATCCGTGCAAGCACTTCGTCGATCAGCTCCGGCACAATGGCGATGTCGGTGACGCCCGAGAACCGATTGTGGTCGACCCGCACGACCACAGTCAGCCCATGACCACCGACTAGTCGAGCACCAATGGCAATCTCATCGGCATCACCGAAGGCATCACTTCGGCGGACAGCCCGGTGCACGTTCACCTGCGACAGTGAGTGGATCCATCCCGGCAGGTGCTCGTGGCGCTGTGCGAGTTCCGCTCGACATTCGAATTGCAGAGCTGGGTCATCGACCAGAAGCTCCGCGATTACAGCGAGTAAGGCAGTGACCGGCCGGTTGCGTGTCGACATAAGGCCGGTCAACAGGCGATACAGCTTTTCGCCGTCCGGCCTGCTGGCATCGAGCGAAGTGAGGTTGAGGTTCCCTACGTTGATCGCGCGGCTGGCCATGCTGACGAGATAGACCGGATGCTGATCGACCCTGGGCCGCACTATTTCTGTCAGCTGTCCGGTTGCATCGTTCAGCTGCCCGATTAAATCTTTCAGCTGTCCGGTTACAGTTTTCAGCTGTCGGTCGAGAGCATTCCCGGCCTTGCGTTTCTTCGCTCGCCGCACATCGCGTCGAGCCTGTTTGAGGCTCCGTAAACGTCGTTTGTCGGTCATGTCGCGGACGCTACGCCCGGGCTCCGACAAGTACGCCGCGGCCGCTTTCGCCCTCCGTCTGACCCACGGACGTACATCACGTGACATCATGGCAAACAAGCTCGCGTGCGTCCGCCACGACCGGCGACGCGGCGGATAGTGACAACCGTGGACGCTGTAATTCACCCGAACACCGCGTCAAGGGTTCCGCCCCCACACCCGGTGTCATCGAATGCCGCTGAACAGCACGGTGCGGTCATCGCAGACCGGCACCCGCGAGAAATGTCATCCACCAACACAATCGACGCCCGCGACGAGCTGATCCTCGAAGGTCAGGCCGTGCCGGGCGCCTGGGTCACCGTGTCGTTCAACGGGGACCCCGACGACACGGACATCTTCCAACTCGTCCTGCCCGCCGACGCCAAGCCGCTGGGCGACACCTGCTCCGTGGAGTGCCCGCTGGGCAAAGCACTCGTCGCCTCGCACGTCGGCGAAACCCGGAGATACGTGACAGAATCCGGGCGGAGCATGGCGATCACGGTTCTGGCCGTCGACAGCGTGAATCCGCAGGAGAAGGCCGGACGCTGACCGCTCCCCGACCAATGTTGTTCGGGGAGCCCAGGGCCCTACTCCGCGGCCCGACCGCCCACCACGGCGTGAATGCGCCCCTGCGGATACGGCAGAGCGATGTCGTGTTCGTCGTAGGCGCGCAGAATCGCGCGGCGGATCCGGCGCTGCACCGCGCCCTGCATGTTCGGCCGAGTTTTCACCGACATCCGCAAGGTGAGCAGATCAGGCGAGAGCTCCTGCACGCCAAGCATTTCCGGATCACCCAACACATCGGCAGCGATCGCCGGGTCGATGATCGCGTCCTCCGCCGCTTCGATGGCCACCAGCTCGGCGCGGTCGAGGTCGGCGGTCAGGGCGACCGGAACCTCAACGTTCGCAACGGCGTAGTCCTGGCTCATGTTGCCGACGCGCTTGATCTCACCGTTGCGGACGTACCAGAGGGTGCCGTCGCCGCCGCGCAGTGTGGTGATGCGCAGGCCGACGCTCTGCACCTCGCCCGTCACGTCACCGAGGTCGACATTGTCGCCGACGCCGTACTGATCCTCGAGCAGCATGAAGATGCCGCTGACGAAGTCGCGGACCAGGTTCTGCGCGCCGAAGCCGATCGCGAGACCGACCACGCCGGCCGAGGCGATGAACGGCGCGATGTTGACGCCCAGCACGCTGAGGATCGCGAGCACCAGCCACAGGAGCAGCAGGATCGACACCGTCGACTTCAGCACCGAGCCGATGGTCTGTGCGCGCTGGCGACGCCGCTCGGCAGCTTTGCGGGCGTTCGACGAGGCCGCCCGGTCGCGCAGGTAGCGCAACAAGGGCGGACGGTTGGCCTGCGATTCCTCATCGACGGCCATTGTCTTGCCGGCGCGCCCGGTCGTGGCGCGGTCGATCACCCGGTGCAGGGCCAACCGCGCGATCAGGGCGATGACGCCGTAGGCAGCGATCCGGATCGGCACCTCGAGCAGCCAGTGTCGGTTCGTTTCGGTCCATTCGAAAGCCAGTTGGTAGACATGCACGTGTTCGACCCTACGAGAGGGCGTCGAAGCCCCTGGCTACGGCGATTCGCGGCTGCAGGGGGACCAGCGGGTTTGGTCGGTCGTGAGATCCAGTCGACCGATGCGGCTGATCGTTGCCCGGCTCACAGGTCCGGCGCTCGTCTGGGGCCGTTTCTGCCAGCAACCTGACAGACATCTGTCTAAAACCTGTGAGCGGCAAGGAAATTCGCGTCGGCGACCCCCTGGCACGCTCGGTAAGCTCCTTTCGTCAGCCAATCGCGTTGGGGGTATCGCATGGCCGAGTTACAGGTCGAACCGTCGGAGCTGGTCGCGGTGTCGCACGAGCTGTCCACCGTCGCGGACGGGCTCCGCGCCGGGATAACGTCCCTGGACAACGAGGTGTCCGGCCTCATGGGCACCGGCTGGACCGGGTCCGCGGCCTCGGCATACGCGGGCGTGTGGAAGGAATGGCACGAAGGCGCTGCCCAGGTGGCCGCCGGTCTGAGTCGCATGTCGGCGCTGCTCAACGAGGCGGCGGCCAAGTACACGAGCACCGACGCCGAGGGCGGCGCGCACATCGCGGGATCGGGCCTCTGATGAGCGAGTTCAGCGTCAATCCGGCGGCACTGGCGGCGGTCATCGACCGGATGACGGCGTTCGATTCCGACCTCGAAGCCCACTTGGCGCACGCAGCCGGATCAGTCGCCCGGTTGGGTTCCAGCTGGTATGGCGACGCCGGCGAAGCGGAACGGTCGGCGCAGGCGCAGTGGGACGAAGGCGCCCGGGAGATGCGGGAGGCGCTGGCTCGGCTCCGACAGATCGCTGAGGGCGCCCACGAGAACTACTCGTCCGCTGCGAGCAAGAACCACCAGATGTGGTCCTGACCTGTGACCGGCCCGATCACGGTCGATCCGACCGCGCTCAACTCGGCGGGGGCGTCGGTCGGCGCTGAAGCGAACAGCGTCTCCAGCGCGGTCACCACGCTCTCTGGTGCACTGTCCGGTCACGAAGCCGGCTTCGGCCACGATGCGGCCGCATTGGTCTTCTCTCGCAGCTACATGAACGCGGCCAATTCGTTGCTGCAGTCGGCGGCTGCGGCCGTCAACGCGTCGCACCGAACCGGCTTCGGCATCCAGATGTCGGCCTACAACTACGGCACTGCCAACGCGCACTCCACTGTCGGCGGCGGCGAGCTTCCGGTCACCAAACCCACTGAGCCCCCGAAGTATCCGACGCCCAGCGCTCCGTCGGTGTTTGGCGGCGACATCGCCGCGCCGCTGGGATGGAGTCTGGTCGAAGCGTTCGTCGGAGACCTCTGGCCCGACGGCGATCCCGCACAGATGCGCGCGACCGCAGCCGCCTGGCGTACCTTCGGCGCGTCGATGAGTGGCGGATCGGGCCCCATGACCGCCGCGGGAACGACGTTGGGCGGCTTCCAGATTCCCGACGCACCGCAGATGCAGAAAGCCGCCAACGACATCAGCGGCGGCCTCACCGCCATCAACACGCAGGCGCAGAAACTGGCCGGCCAGATCGATTCGTTTGCAACGACCGTCGAGAACACGCAGAACAAGATCCGCGACCTGCTCCACCAACTGAGTCCGAGCGGCATCCTCAGCACCATCGGCGGGATGTTCGAGGGCCACAATCCCCTGGACAAGATCAAGCAGATCGCGGACGACATCAAGGCGGTTCTGGGCAACATCAAGCGCGAAGCCGACGCGACGCAGCAGATGTTCACCCAGGGCATGCAGGACCTCGACGCATTGACCGACAAGCTCGAGAAGTGGGCGGACAAGGAGTTCGTCGAGGCGTTCGGCCAGGAGGTCGGCGGTGCGCTCGGCTCCACGTTCAACGCGATAGTCGACTTCGACGAGGGCGCGTTCAAGTTCGTCGCGCAGACGGCCAACGGGCTCGAGCAGCTTGATCCGACCCGCTTCATCTACGACCCCGAAGGGGCAGCCAAGGCCTGGGAGGGCACGGGCAAGGCCCTCGGCGAGGTCGCACTGGTGGCCAATCCCTTGACCGCGCCGTTGGCACTGTCAGACCCTGGCATTCGCAAGGACTTGACGACTCTCGGCAAGTCGATGATCGACTACGACGACTTCAAGAACGGTCACCCTTTCCGCGGATTGGGTTACGACACAGCGCAAGTCGCGACCTTCTTCCTGCCGGGCGCCGGCGAGGCGGCGCCCGCGGCCGACGCTGCCGGTGGCGCGGCGCGCGTCGGTGCGGCAGAGGCGCGGGCCGGCGGCACTGTTGCACGCGATGCCGGTACGGCCGCGTCCAAGGTCGGTGCGGCCAGCGCTGCCGAGGAAGTCGCCGGCCAGGCGGGGAAGATCACCAGCAGTCTGGACAAGGTCGGCGTGCCAGAGGCCGCGCCGGGCACCAGCGCCGCAGGCAAGGCGCCGGTCGAGGTTCCGGCGCCCAAACCCGAAGCAGCTCCTGCGCCAAAACCGGAACCTGCGCCCGCGCCACACGTCGAACCTCCGGCGCCGCACACCGCCGAGCCGACCGAAGCGCACTCAAGCGTGCCGGGAGCCGAAACACACACCTCGCCAAGCAGTTCAACACCACACGAACCGCCAGCGGGCCCGTCTGCGCACTCCCCCGCACCGTCAACCCACGAGCCGGCACCGGCCACGCACGAACCAGCCACGCCGACCCACACGCCCGGCGACTCGCCCCATTTTCCCGGCCCGAACGACTCCACGCCCCACACACCCGGCGGCCACGGCGATCCGGGCGACGGACGCGTCTACTCGATGATGGACGACAGTTCGCACACAACATCATTCGCGCCGGAGCAGCTCGGTGATAACCAGCGGGTCCTCGATGCGATGGCCGACCATGGCGTCAGCAAGAGCGACATGGTCGACCTCATCAACACGCCTACCGACGCCCTCACCCCCGCCGAGCGGGATCTGGTCAACGACGTGCGTGACGCTCTGCCCAACCCGACCGACGACACGGTGATGCAAAAGGTGATTCCGCCGGGGTACTTCGATGATGCGAAAGGCTTTGTCCCGAGCCGAGCGGACGACTACGTCATGGGCAACCAACCCTGGCTCAACGTCGACCAGGTGGGTGGCTCGGTGTCGATGGCCGACGACACGGCTCACCTCGGGACGCCTCAACAGATCCACGATGGCCTGCGTCTGGACTACACCGACTCTCCGTACACCCCCGAGGATCCGGGGACGCACATCATCCGGTTCCAAGCGGACCCCGATGCCCCAGGCTCCTACGAAGTGCCGCGCACTACGGACATGGGAGGCAACGGCGCCTACGACGGATGGGATGATCCATTCACCGGCAATGGGTTCACCAAGTCCGGTGACGATGTCATTCCTGAATACTTCGCCAAGAAAGTCACGATGCGAGACGGTGCCGAAATGTGGGAGGTCCTCGATGACGGAACCCAACGTCTGGTGGCCGTGCTCAAGGACAAAGAGTGGATCCCGCAGGGGAACTGATGACTGAGATACCCGTGACAGGCGCCGTAGCGGAGTACCGCGGGCAGCGATATCGAATCTTGTTCAGTGGCACCGACTGGGTCGCGGTGAACGTCGGACCGGACGTCGAACTACCGGACGCCTTCGCCCGTGGCGAAGCACCAGCCGAGCCGGGCCACTACGACCCGTGGGCCAAGGTCCCTCGCTCGGCTCTCGACGGCGTCATCCAGGTCAGCGTCAGCGCCACTCTCGCGGGGCACACGGTGTACCTCCGGCGCCGGTTGCGCGACGGTCGGATTGGGGTCGAGTTCGTGGGGCCGCCACACATCGCTCGCGCAATGGGACTCGACGGTGACCAGCACACGGGATGGACCGGCCTGGTCAATCCCGACGATTTGCACGATATTCAGATCGAGGAGACGCGGCGTGGCTGAGCATTTCGTGCTGCAGAAACTCCTTGCCACCCCTGTCTCAAGCGCCATCGTGGAGAACGGACTCGACCAGGTTGGCGGGTATGTCACCGAGGCGTCTGCAGTAGTCGGTCTGAGGACGCCCGCAGATCTGTTGGCGGCGTACGGTATTGACGCCGCTCCCGATTTCGCGGATGTGGTCCGCTTTGAGCAACCACGACTGGCAACGTTCACCAAGCCCAGTGACGCGGAGAGACGCTGGCGCGACTTCTCTCACGGTTTTCTTCTCGGCGGCTCACTAGCGCCGGTCTGGCGCATGAGCCGCACCCGGTTCTCGCACGGGGCCGAATACTGGCGGATCCGCTCCGACGGTGAGCAGAAGTGCTTGTCGCACTACGCGGGGGCTGGCCGCGGCTGGGTGGGCGCCAAACGCTGGCGGCCTCCGAGCCCGATGGTGGGCACGTTGGCGCGATGGCAGGGTCGGGAGTACTTCGCCGACGTCATTGCGGAGACCGTGTTGTTGACCGCGCTCACCGAGAATGGCCCAACGGGTTTCGAGCCAGTCCGCCCACATGCGTGGTCCGCGACCGTGCCGTTGTCGGAATGCGAAGTGTTCGAGCGGGTTTTCACGGCCCAGGTCGACGGTGTCCCCGTGCGCATACTGCGTCGTGCAGGTGAAACCGCCGAGGTGCTGTTGCTCAATGATGACCCCGCTGACGCCGAGCGCGTCGGCGCTGGACTGGTCGAGGCTGGAGTGTTCGAGGCAGTGGTCGCCGCCGATCGCTTGGCCGAGGTCCATGGGGTGGAGAACCAGTGGGTTCCAAGTCCCGACTGAACTCGCGACGCGATGACTGACATCGAAGACGTGATCAAGTACGGAGCGTTAGGGCGGTGACAGCGACACATGACGGTGTCTGATGAACTCGAAAGCTGGGCGAGTCTCGCCGGATTCTCGTTGACTCGGAACGCCGAATGTATAGGCACCGATCTTTTCTGGAATCGCGGCGGCGAGCTCCGATATTTCGTCCGGGACCGGGCAGATGGAGGAACAGAGGTCACCTATTCAGACAGGCTTGGACCCGAGGGATTTGAATTCTCAGGCGCGTCTCCGGTAGTCGTGGAGCGATTCCTATTCGGTTTTTTCGGAGACTCCTACAGAAGCATCAAAGACTTGCCGTTCGTTATGGCTACACGAGCGGTCGACGATTTGGACCACGGCTATCGCGTCGCACTTCAAGAAGTCACTGGCGTCAATCGATACACGTTGATCGATGCCTCCGACGCAATTATTGCGGTGTGCAGCGGTGGGCGCCTCTTGGCGCCAGATCGACTCGCCAGATTGTCCACAATTCTCCATGCCACCGTCGACGAGATCAAAGAATCATTCCGACGGGAAGACGGTAGCCCACTGCTCAAAATTCGCGTCTAGCGAGCGCCGGTTTTCTCCAGAGAGTAGGTGACCGTACGCATGACAGACCAAGCCGTAGCCATCAACGACGCCATCACGCTTCATCTCAAGCACTACCCCGGAAAGAACGATGAGGCGTTCGACGTTCATTTCGGCTCAGCGGCATCTGTTGCCAAGCAAGCGGTTCGGTGGATCCTGGACGAGGCAATGCAGCTGAATCCGGACTGGAACTCCATGTCGCTCAACGACGCCGGCGATTACGTCGAATCAGTAATGCACGAACGTCACCCTGAGCTGTCACCGGAGGCCCTGGAGTGCATCGGCAACTACTACACGTACCGTATGCGGTAGCCGATTCGCACGGAACCTACTTCTCGACAGATCGAACGATGACCACAGAACTGACCACGCAGAGCGAGATCAGTGCTGCGTTCCGCGAACGCATGCGAGTGGGTGCGGGCCTAACCGTCCCGTACGCGCGGAAGTGGGCTATCGGTGGCTGCGAGCCATCCCAATCACTATGGCCGTTCCCCCACAACGAGATCGCAACGATGGCTGCAGGGCTCCTGCGGCTCGACGCGTCAATCACCGCAACACAAGACGCTGTATTGATCGGCCTTGACTCCGGCACGATGTGGGTAGCGGCAAATGGACCGACACGCGACGCAGAACGCGCTTCCGCGTTTCTGATCGGCCCACAAGGTGACGACTCCGCAAGGTACGTCGGCAACGCGGCAGCTGTGGTCCTGGAAATCATCAAGGGACTCTCCTCAGCCCCACCGCCGGCTCCGGTCGCCAACGACCTTCTCCACATAGGATTTCCTGGTATTCACGACCCCGAACGGACCTACGTGGGTAGTTGGCGATGGAATGTCCACGGCGAAGCGCGCGACGACGAGTATGTGCGCCGCGCGGCTTACGCCACTCTGAGAGCCATCCGCGCTACAGAGAGTCCGCGCGCAGACTGAAAGTTCACCAAACTGCCCACGCTGCTTGTATTTCAGCCCGGGTTGTTCGCTCATCCGTGATCGGTTATGCGCCAGGGAGCACTGAGCAGTACGCGTGAGACGCTCGCCGGCCCGGTACCCGGGATGGCTCCGCCACTTCCACCCCGAGATGCACTCCGATGGCGAACTCCCCGGACAGGGCGTCGCGGGCCTCCGGAGGAGCAATGATCAATACCTGTGGATGAGGCCCGAGGAGGCGGCCTGAAAGTGGGCGCACCTTCCCGAGGATGATC
>NZ_JBJIAL010000074.1:0-10935 GCF_045310895.1 Mycobacterium sp. SMC-18 | reverse complement strand
TACTATTCCCAACTCGTGACCGGTAGACCGGCCGGATCACAGAAACCTGAGGGTGCATGAAACCCGGGACGGTTCACCTCCCACTTGCCATTCTGTCTGGAATTCAACGATTTCGTTCGTCGCATCTGGTGAAATCGTGGCGAGTCGGAGTTGTACACGAGGTTCTCTAAGTTGACGCCATAGCGATTGATACGACGAAACTCGTGTGGTTTCAGCGAGATCCAATCGTCGCGTGTCATCGTCCGTACTGGAGTTGGTGTCATCTCTGACATCGCTCGATACATGGCATTGGGAGAGAGCTGCATCCGAGGGGCCGCTGTCAGGTGAAGCCCCGAGTGGGGACGGTTCTGATACACCGTGATGACCCATTCGTCGAGCAGCGCCTGGAGTACAAACAGCGGCCACACAATATCCTTCTCCGGGTTTCGGCCCCGGTGGCTGACCGAGCGTCCCTTGTATCCCGGAATCCATCGGACAAAGTCGTCGCCGATGGTCTTGAGCAAGCGTTCGATATGAGGCTTGGCGGTGGGCTGGTGCGGAGGTGCGACCCGAGGGTGCACTCCCCGAAGTTCCGTTGCTCGTTCGAAGACCGGTGAGACGAAGATCTTGCCACGGTCAACTACGACACCCCGCACATCGATGATGGGTTTGTTTTCGAGTGCCCTATCGAGATCGATCTGGGGGGATAGCTTGTCCGACAGGTAACTTCGTGCGACGGTCATATTCTCAATCCAGCCTGGCAACATCTGTTGCGGGATACAGGAGTTGGCCCAGAGTTCGATAGCGTCCACAGTTTTGCAGGCGTTCGGGCGGAGAATTGCCGCGGTGATGCTCAGTGTTGCGACGTCGATGCCGGCAGCCAAATCGATGCGGCATGGTTGACCATCGGGCAGTAAGGCCATTGCGTCCAGTGGTGTTGAGTCGAGCTGCACTTCTTCGCCTGGATACAACGCGACAATCTTCGAGAACGCTCGGTTGGGGCTGTTCGCGTGACTGCGGCGCGACGTCGCGTCACCGGTGGTGTGCTCACCGCGGTCAAGTGCGGCGAGTAGGGCGTACAACGATGACCTGCACGGCACCGGCACGTTGTCGTCACGAAGGCGGCGCTCTGCGATTTCGAGGATCTGCTTCTTGGTAGGCGTCGACTTGTCTACGTAGTGCGCTTTCACCATCTCCAGGACGACGATCACACGCTCGTGCACCCCGGACAGACGGACATGACCCGGCATACCCCGCTGATCGATACATCCGAGCAGGCCCGCATTGTTGAAGCGTTGCCACTTGCGCCACATGGTGGTCATGGAGACCGGCCGCCCTAGGGTTCGTAGCTCGGATATTTTCTCCGAAAGTCGTTCTTGTACAGTCACTATCGGGGCACCCGAAATGGCTTGTCCTTGAGCCGGCTGTTCGATGGCGTGTTTGATGCCGGAGAGGTGCTCATACCAGAACTGGGCATCTCGTCGCTGTTCGTCGGTGGCGAGGTCGAGCAGCCTCTGATCGGCGATACTTGGTCCAGAGGCGTCGGGACCGACGAAGGAGTCGTCGCAGAGCAACATCGCTACCGGCAAGGTCAGGTCGCTGCCGTCATCGAGACATTTGAGTCGAAGGGCCAGTCCGTCGCTGTCGCGGATATGCCAGCTCTGGCCACGGAGTTCGATGATGTCGCCGATATGCAGTTCGATCATGAGGTGATCACCGTGGTCCAGGTCAGCGGGCGGGCCAGGTCGACGTGAATCTCTCGGTTCCAGATCATGTGGTACGTGCTGCAGATGAGATGGTTCTCGTCGAGTTCAGCACCGTCCGAGGCGTTGTCGATCAGCTCGCCGAACTGCACGCCGTTGCGCCCCGATCGCTTCACGCAGATCGCGATAGCGGATCGTGCTTCTGCTGACGGCGCGAACCGCGGATGGTGGTAGGCGCATAGCAGACGTAGGTTGCGTTCTGCAGTCTTGTCTATCGTAGTGAATTCCTCGTACTCCCAGTCCAACTCGCGACATACATCGCGCGTGCGTTGATGCTGGAGCCGATCCTTCTCGCGGAGACGATCTGCCGGCTTGACGTCGACAACGAGAGCCGATCCGTCGCGTCTTCGGATGAAAAAGTCCGGGGCGTGCCGGTGGTGCGTCTGGCCCTTCGGCCACAGCAGCCATAACGGATTGGAGCTGACCGCGATTGCCTCGCCCCGAAAGTCGACCGTCATCAGGGCAGTCATCTCGAACCGCGACTCAAAGCTGACATGGCCTTGTGAACGCGAGAACCAGTACTTGCCTTGATGGGAACGGCGACCCCGGTAAGCCGGGAAACTCCGGATAGGCCTGCATAGCTCAAATGACACACGCGAAACCTCAGGTGTGAGACGGGTCCGCACCCGCTGCCCGGTCTTCGGATCTTGATAAAGCACCATCGTGTAGGGCGCGTCATTGACGGGCAGTGGCCCTTCCGACGGGACCGGCGGCGGGGTCACTGCCGTCTCCACCAACCATCGGGGCCTGCAGCCCGCGATGGGGTCGGAGGCCAGGATGCAAAGCAGGGGTTGACATCGTGCCGGAAGCGCGCTGAAATAAGCATGTCTCCCTCTCAAGGGTGAAGTAGGCAATTAGCGGCCAAGTGCCGCACCGAAGAAGCCGGGATTCCAGCCCGGCTTTTTCAGCGTCTGGGGAATCTTGATGCCCCGTCAGCGGAAAACATTTGAGTCGCTTGTGCGGTGCCACCTCCTCGTTGACCTGGACGTTCGACTGCCTCCGATAGGCGCACTCATCGAGCCCCGTGCGTTTATGCGCAGGCTGAAGGGCCTGCCTCCTCACCGGAATTGGCAACGTCAGTTGAGCACAAAGTGACAGAATCGCACAAGGGTTGCAGCAACTACCACTTTGACCAGCTTTGCCGAGATGAGCCGAACTATCCCGCAATCTTTCTTGGGTTGATTGCAAACGCCGATGGCTGCTGGAACCCAGGAACCTGGAGAATAGGTCTGTCTGTATTCCACTGCTAGACACTAAATTAACGCGTTTAGCAAGGTAGAAGCCTTTTGACCCGCGTCCCAGCGTCAGCGTGTAGTTGGCCGACGCGGGTCCGAGTGTGTTGCCTATAGGCAACACCTGTGAGCTGGACCTTCCAGCAAATTGCTGTTAACTGATTGCCTTGCAAGGAGTTAACATAAAATCGACTTGGCACTCCGGAGTTTGCTGATAGATCCGCGGCCGACTGCATCGAAGACGCCGCCATACCGACCGTGGCACCACACTCGCAGCGTCAGGGTCTCCGAATCTGTGCCTCTGGTTCTCGCCCGAGGCCTGTCGGTGCGCCGCGCTATCTTGATCCGATGCGCTGGTTTGCCCGCCCTGATAATCGCTCGCTGGAGCTGAGGGTCGCCCCGCGGCTCGCATCGTGGAACAAGGCTGACGATCCAGATCAGATCCGATTGCAGGAGTACCTCGACGATACGGAGGCTTTGATCGCTGGCGCACGGATCAGGGGCCCGTGGGCGCTGCGCCTCGACGTCGGTTTACCGAGTTCACGAGACCTGCTCGATGCCAGCGACCTGGATAACTACGCGTATCCGCTCGCATCGCGCCTGCGCGATGTCGACTTGGTGTCGGTGTGGTGCACGAAGCGCAATGATGAACAGTCGTCTGTGCGGATCTGTGCCGCCCGAGAAGTTCCTGCACCCACAGCCGCTGGTGTGATCGTCGCGACCACTGCAGCTTCTTCCTCGAGCGTCGCCTACAAGGAGGCTATCCACGCCGCCGTCTCTGGCGCTGCGGTGCTACCGGATGGACCAGTTCGGCTCGAACTATCCTTCGTGGTCGGTCCACGCCGCAATTGGCTCAACCTCTGGAAGCAGACGATCGACGCGCTCGACCCCCTGCTGGGTCGTACCCGGCCAGATCGGGCATGGCATCCCCGCGACGGCCGAATCACCGAGCTCGGCCTGCACTGCATCGTGGACCAGTACGCCGGCAACAAGGTCGCGGTGGGCATCTACGCATCGGCCGAATCCGCGAGTGTTACCGAGGACAGTTTGCTCGACGTCCCACAAAGTCCGGTTGACGAGTTCATCGACGTCGTGCCAGCCGATGCACTCGCCGGAGTGGATCACCACACCCGCGCACACGAGTTCCGGGACGACGACGCTGGCTATCTGGCCTGGCTGGCCGCCAACCCGGAAGGCTTCGTCGTGAACATCGCCCGTAACTACAGCGTGTCTACCGCGCGGGTGCATCACGCCACGTGCCGCACCATCAGCGGTCAGAATCCGCACAACGGACCGTGGACTGGTGCCTACGTCAAGGTGTGCGCCATTCATTCGGCGGACGCCGAAGAGTGGGCCGCAAACACCGTGCGTAAGCCCATCCCGCCGTGCGGAACTTGCCGGCCCTGATACGTGTGACCGCTGCGGGGCGCAAGCGGGCTCATCTGAGCTCGTCGGTCTGGGACGCAGAACGACCCCGTGCGGCCAGTCGCTCGAATCTTTTTGATGCGCCATTGAACTCGGACGCAAGCTGGGCGTAGCCAGCATCCAGGATTTGTTCGTGCATAGCCTCTGCGCCCACCCGAAGCAGAGTCCGCAGTACAGCGGCATCCGAGCTGATGTCGCCCGAGGCATAGTCATTGTGGTGTGCCCACTGTCGCAGGACCTCGAAAGCTGGCGAGCCCCGATGGAGGAAGGGAGCGAGCATCGCCTCGTCCGCATCGCGGAGAATCAGGCTCACTCGCTTACTCATTGCGGAGTCTTTCTAAGTCGTTGGGGCACATGGATCGCTTCGTTCTCAGCTCGTCCCATCGTCCTCCCGTTGTTCGGTCAGTAGGGAGTAGAGCTGATTCTGCGCTGCCGCACTTCGTGTTTCAATCCCCGCCGCCGTGACGTAGCGCTGCGATGTCGTCATCGACTCGTGCCCAAGGAGTTTCATCAGTGTGTAGACGCTGACATTCGAGGTCGCGAGCTCAGTTGCATAGGTGTGACGAAGGCCGTGCACCAGGGCGCCGGGTACGGGGCGCGCGTCCGGCCCTGCCCGTTTAAACGCGCGCTTGATACGTGACTGTAGGGTGCCACGCGTCATTCGTTCACCGTCTCGACCGACGAATAGCGGTACGGAAGCCGGCCAGCCCGACAATGGCGTACTCTTCGGCGACGATGTGCGCTTCTTGCCCTGAGGAAACCGTCCGGCACGACTATCCATATACGTACCGATCACCTCCAGCAGGGCTGATTCGATGGGGACGTTGCGTTCCTTGCCGCCTTTGCCTTTCACATTAATCACCGCGGAGCCATCGTCGAGCGTCCGTATGTCACCGACGTCGACCAGGCGGAGTTCTTCGGCCCGCAGTCCGGCGAGGAGTGCAGTGAGAATGACTGCGAGATCTCTTTCTTTCCAGTCTGTTCGGCGAGTATCGGACTCCTGCGTGACGGCAGACAGCAGGGCTTCAACCGCTGTTCGGGGGAGGGCTTTCGGCATCGGCCTCTTCAACTTCGGTCGTGCAACGAGCTGCATGGGGTTGGCCGCCAACAGTTCGTTCGTATAGAGGAAGGTGCACAACATATTCCACGTTGACCAGCAGCGTCGGATGGAAGCCGCCTCGTGGTCGGCTGCAAACGCCGCGAACGCTGTACGCATCGAATCGCGAGTTATGTCAGCTGGACTGAGACGGGCCGGCTCACCACCGGTAAGCAGATTGGCAATGGCGACGAAGTCGCGGCGATAGGCCTTCATCGTGTGCGCCGAGGGTTTACTTGCCTGCCGGTGATCCAAGAACTGCTGGAACCACTGGGGGATCTCCTCGACGGCCTGCGCGACGGCAGCAGCTTCGACAACGCCTTCGGTGACGGAGTAGCCGGGATCGGTCTCGTGCGGCACACGGTCAGCCTCGCAGATAAAAGATGGATAATCAACGTTATCCATCTTATTGGGTGCTACGCGGTTCCAGCCTGCGTGAACAGGGGACGCTGCATCACCTACATAACGTCACAGTGACGAATTCAACGGTTCACGCTGGACCTCGAAGGCGCGGACTGTCCGCCGCTGTCAGGTAGTTCTGGTGTCAGTTCTCATCCGATCTGAAGCATTCTCATTTGATGTGACACATCGGCGCGCCTTTCTCATTTGATCTGATACAGCCGGTACCGTTCTGGGCATGTCGATGCTGGCCGGTGATGCTGTTGCCGCGGGCCGGTGCGATGCGGTGTTTGAGGTAGCCGACGTGGATGGGACTTCCCGTCTTCCATTGGAGTTGGCTCATGGGATCCGGTTCGATGTCGATTGCGAGCCGGTGCGGTCGTTTCCGTCGTTTCGTGGGCAACGGAATTTTCCTGGGCTGTGGTGGTTCGCGACGACGCGCCGGCACATCGGTTATGAATCGTGGGTTGAGCGGGATCAGCTGATGGCATTGGATGCTAATCCTGAAACCGTTGGCGTTGCCTCCCAACCTTTTCGGCTGCGATGGCCCGATGGCCGTCATCATGTGCCCGACTACTACGCTCGCAGATCCGACGGCACGGTCGTGATCGTCGATGTTCGTCCCGATGACCGGATTCCTGAGTCTGATGCGGAGTTGTTCGCCCGCTCGGAGGTCGTGTGCATTGCGGCCGGCTGGCAGTACCGGCGCGTCGGTGTATTGGACCCTGTGCTGGCGGCGAACCTGCGGTGGCTGTCTGGGTACCGGCATCCGAGAGCGTTGCGACCTGGCGTGGCGGCAGAACTGTTGAGCTGTTTCGCCCGCGAGCAGCCCCTTCTGGAGGGCGCGACGGCGGTGGGCGACCCGCTGGTGGTGCTGCCTGTGCTGTTCCATCTGCTCTGGCATCGACGCTTGGTGGTCGATCTGTCCCGGACGGTCCTCGACGATCGGACGGCAGTGAGCGCGGCAGCGTTATGAGTTCGCTTCGAGGCGGTGTGATCCGTGAAGGCGATGAAATCCGTCTAGGTTCACGGGTTTTCACGGTCGCAAGTCTGGCCGGAGGATCGGTACGGCTTGTCGACGCTGTTGGTGAACGCACAACCGTTCCCCTGTCGATGGTATTGGCCGATTCGACTCTGGAGGTTCTGGCGGGGTCACGACCGGTGCTGTGGTCTGTTGAGGCGCTCGAAGGTGTCCCCGAGGAGGTCGCTGATCGCGCACGATGGTGGGAGCAGCACATCGTTGAGGTATTGACCGGGCGCCGACCCGAAAGTCCGCCTGGGCAGCCAATCCGGCCAGAGTTCGATCCGGCGGTCCGATCCCTTCGCCAGAGGGAGCTGACCAAGCTTGAGGAGCTTCGAGCAGCCGGTCACGATCTGGCGTTGATCACCCTGCAGCGTCAGCGATCTCGCTACGAGGCCAAAGGTCTTCTGGGATTGGTGGACGGCCGCTATCTCGCCAAACGTCCAGTGTTGGGCCGTGTCGATGAGCGTGTCGTTGCCGTGGTCCGGCGTCTGATCGACAACGAAACTGAGCTATCAACCGGCACGGTGAGCAGACTTCAGCGCAAGCTGGAGAAGGCGCTGTTGGCCGAATACGGTCCCGACGACGCCCCGAAGGCCCCGTCACAGGCGACCTTCTACCGGCTCGTCAAACGCCTGGAGGAAGGCAAACACACCTTCGGTTCCGCCCGTACTCGCAGGTCATTGGCCAAGCAACCCGACGGCCCCTTCGGCACGGTAACCGCGGCCCGTCCCGGTGAAATGGTGGAAATCGACTCCACCCCGCTGGACGTGCGGGTGGTCCTTGACGACGGTGTAGTCGATCGGGTGGAGCTGACCGCCATGGTCGACAACGTCACCCGCTCGATCCCGGCGGCAGTTCTGCGGCCCACCACCAAGGCCGTCGATGCCGCGCTGCTGTTGGCCAAGGCGCTGACCCCAGAGCCGATGCGCCCGGGTTGGTCCGATGCGTTGCGGTTGTCACGCTCGGTGTTGCCGCATCGGCGTTTGACCGATATCGATCAACGGCTCGCCGATGCCGCGGCTCGCCCGGTGATCGCTCCCGAGACCATCGTCTGTGATCACGGGAAAGCGTTTCTCTCCAAGACATTTGAGCAGGCGTGCTGCTCACTGGGCATCAACCTGCAACCCGCTCATCCGGATCAGCCCACCGACAAACCGAAGGTGGAACGCACCCTGCAGTCGGTGGGTACATTGTTCGCCCAGTATGTCGCCGGGTATGTCGGTTCCAGCGTGGAACGTCGCGGCAAGAACGCCGACCAGGACGCAGTGTGGTCGCTGGTGGAACTGCAGGCGTTGCTCGATGAGTGGCTCGTCGCGGTGTGGCAGAACCGTCCCCACGACGGACTACGTGACCCGGTGACCCCGGGCAAAGCGCTGACGCCGAACGAGAAGTTCGCGGCCCTGGTCGAAGTCGCTGGTTACGTCCCGGTGCCTCTGAGCGCTGATGCTTACATCGAGTTGTTGCCCGCGACGTGGCGCACCATCGGCTCAGCGGGTATCCGGGTCAATCACCGGACCTACGATGCCCGGGCATTGAACCCGTACCGGCGAGTCGACTCTGGGGTTCGTTCCCGCAACGGCCGGTGGGAGGTTCATTACGACCCCTATGACGTCTCTCAGATTTGGGTTCGCAATCACCACGACGACGGTTGGATCACCGCGACCTGGACCCACATGCGCACCGCTGCAGTGCCGTTCGGGGACACCGTGTGGAAACAGGCCCAAGCGATCGTCGCCGAAAGGGGCGCAGATCCGGTGACCGAAGCCGAGATCGCGGCGGCGGCCGACGCCCTGCTGGACCGTGCCGAACGCGGCCCCGACACCCAGCAGGACCCGCCAGCAGCTCGACGCGCAGCCGCCAGGGCCCGATCCATCCCCGAGCCGTCCTGGCCACACCCCAGTGTCGAGGGCACCAACCAGAACCAGGAACCGTCTGAGGTGAGCACCGACAGGCCAGCGAACTCCGACGATGACGATCTTGCTGATGTCATCCCGTTGCCGGTGTTCGACGCACGTAAGGAGGCCGAGCAGTGGCATTGGTGAGTCCGATCAGTCAACTCGAGGAGCGCCGGCAGCCGACGACAACCCTGGAAGGGTGGCGACGGTTCATTGACGCTGACCGGCCTGAATTCACCTTGCTGCCCGACCAAGACTGGTCCGATCTCGACGATGCTGATCGGATCGCCTACAACGAGGCCAGGGTGGCCCACCATTCCGAGCTCGTCGTGGTGACCACCTCGGCGATCCAGAAGATCACCAACGAGGGTCAGCTGCTCACTTTGCTGAATCAACGCGAGATCGGCGCCCGGCGAGGGCTGATCGTCTCCGGTGGCGCAGCCACCGGAAAGACCACGGCCATCAAACAACTCGGCCGGTTCCACGAACTTCGGATCCGCACCCGTTACTCGGACAAAACCCGCATCCCTGTCGTCTACGTGACCGCTCCACCGAAGGGCTCAGCACGCAAGCTCGCAATGGAATTCGCCCGCTTCCTCGGGCTTCCACCGGTACGACGGATGAACGTCACCGATATCGCCGACGCGGTGTGCCAAGTGCTCATCGATGCGCGTACCGACATAGTGGTCGTCGACGAGATCCATAACCTCAATCTCGATACCCGTGCCGGAGAAGAACTTTCCGATCACCTCAAGTACTTCACCGAACACCTGCCCGCGACCTTCGTCTACGCCGGCATTGACGTCGAACGCTCCGGAGTGTTTACCGGTACTCGCGGCCGCCAGCTTGCCGGGCGCTGCGGTGTCATCAACACAGCGGCCTTCCCGTATGGGCAGGAGTGGCGGGCTCTGGTCGCCGCGATGGAGGGAACCCTGCGACTGCACCGACACGAGCCGGGCACGCTCGTGCGCCAGACGAAACACCTGCACCAGCGCACCGGCGGAATGATCGGAAGCCTCGCCCACCTCATCCGCTCGGCAGCCATCCGGGCAATGCTGGACCACACCGAACACATCGACCGCGAGGGCTTGGACAGCGTCCTCATCGACTACGCGGCTCAGGCCTCAGCCCAACGCAGCGCCGGATAGCAGTGATCACCGACTGGCCCCGACTCCCACCACGACCACTTCCGCAGTCAGTCACCGCATTTCGCGATGAGACCGTGTACTCCTTCACCACCCGACTCGCCCACGCCAACAGAATCCCACCCCAAAGCCTGCGCGACTACGCCGCACGCGAGAGCCATTACGTCGACCCTGAGCGCCTCGCCCGCCTCAGCGGCTACCCACGACATGTCCTCTGCGCCCGACTGCGGGGCCTGACCGCTGATGAACGTGATCTCACCCGCCAGCGGGCACGTGCCCGCCCGATTTGCCGGTACTGCACAGCACGGCGAGGGGTGCCCCAGCCGGTCCATTGCTGGTTGCCCGACCACCTCACCGTCTGTCATCGCCACGGCCGCTGGATTGGCCCCTCCGCCCAGCGATGGGACGATCAGATGTCACTGAAACACCATCCAGCTGTTGCCCGATCTGCCAGGGCACATCATGCCCTGGCCAAGCGCAATGCCCCCGACATCGTTGAGCTAGTGTCCTGAGTCATTAATTCGGGTGCAGTAGTTGCCGATGGATTCGAGGATTTGGTCGGCGGTTTTGGTCCAGACGTAGGGGCGTGGGTTGTCGTTCCAGGTCTGGATCCAGGCGCGGATGTCGGTGTTGAGTTGACGTACCGAGGTGTGGGTGGCGCGGCGCAGCTTCTTGGTGGTCAGTTCGGAGAACCAGCGTTCGACGAGGTTGAGCCAGCTCGAGCTGGTCGGGGTGAAGTGTAGGACGAAGCGGGGATGTTTTGTCAGCCAACGCTTTACCGCCGGGGTCTTGTGGGTGGAGGCGTTGTCGAGCACGACGTGGCAGTCCAAGTCGGCGGGGACTTCGGCGTCGATCTTGCGCAGGAACGCCAAGAACTCTTGGGAGCGGTGGCGTGCGTGCAGGAGGAATTGTCAATACCTGTGGATCGGCTTGTTTCAGGCGACCTCCGTTCCAGTTGATTCGGTCGGTGCCGAGTC
>NZ_JBJIAL010000073.1:0-12443 GCF_045310895.1 Mycobacterium sp. SMC-18 | reverse complement strand
CTCCGGGTCGTACTTGCTCGGCATGACATGCACCTTCCCAAGGAAGGAGGTGCGCATCAAACGCGGGATGGTTCAGTCGAGTCGGTGGCGGCCACCGGACCGATCCCCAGAACGCTCGACAGGTTGCAGGACGAACTCGGCCAAGGGCCGTGCCTGGAATCGATCTGGAACCTGTACACCGTCCGTGTCGAGGACTATGCGACCGAGACGCGGTGGCCGGCCTTTGTCACCGCGTTGCGCGCTCAGACACCGGTGCGCTCGAGTCTGTCCATTCAGCTCTACACCAACGAAAGAGAGCTCGGGACGCTCAACTTGTATTCCGAGGAGGCCAACGTCTTCACCCATGACGTCGAGCAGACCGCCCTGACGCTGGCGGCTCACGCCGCGATCGGACTCGCCAATGCGCGCCGCGGCGAAGAGCTCCAGAGTGCGTTGGCGTCGCGGGACATCATCGGCCAAGCCAAGGGCATCCTGATGGAACGGTTCGACGTCCCCGTAGGTGCGGCCTTCACGATGCTGACGAAGCTCTCGCAGGAATTGAACATCCCTCTGTATGAGGTCGCACGGAAGCTCATCTTCGAAGAGCACCCGCCAAAATAGAAGCTCGGCAGGTGGTGAGACCTGCCGAGCTTCTATCAGTGGAGCGAGTGACGGGATTCGAACCCGTGTGAACGGCTTTGCAGGCCGGTGCCTAGCCACTCAGCCACACCCGCACTGATGACCACAGTGCCAGTGCGTGCGCCTGCCGCCCAGGGTTGAGATCGCGGTGATTGCTACCCCTCGCAGCAATCCCCCACCGGCCGACCCACCGCCGGGCCACCCTGCGGCCAGCCGGCCGGTGAGTCCTCCCACGGCTCCTGACGGCCGTACGGGGTCAGATCCAGGAACGGATAGCCGACCGCCGAATGGTCGAGCCCGCGCGCGTACGCCGAATACGTGTGGAACACCTCGTCGCCGCGGCGCAGGAAAATGCTTGCGCCAGGCCAGTCTCCGCGCAGGTCGTCATCGGTCCAGCCGTCGGCGTGCAGTTCATCGAGCGACTTGTAGTTGTATTCGCTCGGCGCTCGCGCCGGGTCGAGTGTCACGTGGAAGTCATAGGTGAAGTCGCCGTCGCGCGACGAGTACCAGGGGAACGTCCAGCCGTGCTGGTCGCGGTAGCGCGCGATGCTCTCGTACGGCGCCCGGGACACACACGCGAACGTGACGCCCTTGCCGTGCAACAGCTCTCGATCCCCTTCGGTGAACGTCAGGTCAGCCGCGGCAGTGCAGCTCGGGCAGCCGGCATCGATCGCATCGATCCACATGAAGTGGTGGATGTACAGCTGGTTGCGGCCCTCGAACATGTCGAGCAGGCTGACGGCGCCATCGGGTCCGTCGAAGACGTAGTCCTTCTCGATCTTCACCATCGGGAGCCGACGGCGTTCGGCGTTGACGGCGTCGCGCAGATGCGTCGCCTCCCGCTCCCGGGCCAGTAGCTTTGTGCGGGCCCCGAGCCATTCCTCCCGCGTGACGACGTCGGGATAGGCAGTTGGTTGCGCGGACATGGGCATCACTCCTTGTCAGAAATCGGCCTCTACAAAGACAGACTTCGACTGCCGCCAAAAGTCATCGGCGCGCATTAGTTTGTCCCTCATGGAGTGGCTGGCAGACCCCGCCTTTTTCGGCGGACCCGGGCAGGGCTCGCGGCAGATCATCGAACTCGTGGTCGCGTTCGGCCTCACCGCACTGATCGGACTCGAACGGGAAATCCAGGGCAAGAGTGCCGGGCTGCGCACGCAGACCATCGTCGGCACCGCAGCGGCGCTGATCATGTTGGTGAGCAAGTACGGGTTCGGCGACGTGCTGACGCCAGGTCTGGTGGTCGTCGACCCGTCACGTGTCGCGGCCCAGATCGTCTCGGGCATCGGGTTCCTCGGCGCGGGCATCATCATCGTGCGCCGGGGTTCGGTGCACGGGCTGACCACCGCCGCCTCGGTCTGGGAATCGGCGGCGATCGGCATGGCGGCCGGCGCCGGACTACTCCTGCTGGCCACCGTGATGACCGGGATGCACCTGCTGATCATCATCGGGTTCATGCCACTGGCGCGACGGCTGGCTTCGCGATTGGGCGGGTCGGTCCGCCTCCACATCACGTACGCCGACGACCGCGGTGTTCTACGGGATGTGTTGCAGGCGTGCGGCCGGCGCGACTGGCAGATCACCGACCTCGAGACCGATCCGGCCGGCGAGCCGATCGGCGCCCCGCCAGGTCACGTCGGCGTCCAGCTGACGCTCGGCGGCGCAGGAGTGCTGCGAGCTGCGTCCGTCCTGGCCCTGATCGACGGCGTGGCGGGAGTGCGCCAACTGGAGGAGGACCCCGACTAGAGCCGACCGCATCCCCCCGCAGCATGACAGCGGGGACCGCACCAATCAGCCCGCAGAGCGATCCGTGCCGGAGTCGTCGCGACCTACCGTCGCGCCATGACCAGTCAACCCCTTGTAGCCGCCGTGCCCCGGATTGCCGCGCTCGACATCCTGCGTGGTTTCGCGCTGGGCGGGATTCTCGTCGTGAACATCACGGTGATGGCCAATCCGCACGGGCTCGCGGCCGGACCCATCCACACCCTGCTGACCGCGTTCGTCGCAGACAAGTTCTACCTGCTGTTCTCGTTTCTCTTCGGCTACTCCCTGACACTGCAGTTTCGTTCCGCCGAGCGCGACGGCGCCGACGGTCGTCTGCGCACGCTGCGCCGCTGCATTGCATTGATGGCCATCGGCTTGCTGCATGTCGCTTTCTTCTTCAGCGACGACGTGCTGTTCGGCTATGGGTTGCTCGGATTGATCCTGTTGATGCTGAACAGAATTCGGCCGAAGACCGCGCTCTGCTGCGCGGTGGCGCTGTACACCACGTTCGTCATCGCGGTGACAGTCGTCGGCGTGCACACGCCGGACACCGCCATCGATGACGACGGCGCCGTGGCCGCCCTGCGCGCAGGATGGCTCACCGCGGCGTCGTACCGATGGGAGACATTCTTCGAACGGTTCGACCTGTTCCTGGTCTTCGGGTTCCTCAATGTGCTGCCGTTGTTCCTCGTCGGGTTCGCCGCCGGCAAGGCGCGGCTGCTCGAGACGCCCGACCGGTACCAGGCTCTACTGCCGAAGTTGCAATGGTTCGGATTCGGCATCGCGGCCCCTTTCACGCTGCTGATGGCGATCCTGGGCAACCCCGCGCCGGCCGGCCTGGCGGCGCTCCTCGATCTGCCCCTGGCTGCGGCATACGCGGCGACCATCCTGCGGCTGGCGCAACGCCGACCACAGCTGGCACAGACCCTTGGAACCGCCGGAAGGTTCGCCGCCACCAACTACATCGGGCAATCCATCATCGCTTCGGTGATCTTCACCGGCTACGGCTTCGCGCTCGTCGGGAAACTGCCGGACTGGTCGGTCCTCCTGATCGCATCGGCCATCTATGGGATGCAACTCGGCGGCAGCCGCCTGTGGGCACGCCACCACCGGTACGGTCCGATCGAATGGCTGCTCCGCCGCGCCACCTACGGTCCCAGGCCTATGTGGCCCGCGCGCACTTTTCTAGAGTCCTAGGGGTGAGCAGCCGGACGCGGTCACGCGTCGATCGAACTCTGAGCGCCGTCAGCTACGCGGTGTCGCTGTTTCTGTTTGTGATGGCCTGGGCGACTGTCGACGCAACTTACGCGGTGCCACCTGCCGCCCGCCCTGTCATCGCCGCGGTCGCCGCTCTCCCGCTGGTGGCGATCCGGCCGAATCCGTTTCTCGGATGGGCGATATCGGCGACCGGTGCGTTCGTGCTCCCGTTGAGTTGCGCGCCGATCAACGCCGCCTTCCCCTGGCAGATGGTTCACGTCGCGGTGCTGCTTGTGCTGCTGGTTTCTGTGACCATCCGGTGCCCGCTCGCGGCGGCGGCGGTGGCCTGGGTGTCGACCACCGGGTCGCTGCTGGTGAACTCGGCCGACGGCGCGGGATTCGCGGTCGCCGTCACGGTCGTCGTGGTGATCGCACTGCTCACCCGCGAACTCTCTGGGTCGCGACGGCAGCTCGCCGCCCAGCGCGAGATCAACGAACTGGAACGTGCGCGCCGTTCTGTCCTCGAGGACCGTTCGCGGATCGCGCGTGACCTTCACGATGTGATCGCCCATCACATGTCGGTCGCTGTGGTGCAGGCGCAAAGCGCGCCATACCGGTTGACTTCGGTGACCGACGAAACCAAAGCGGAATTCGACGCGATCGGCGCCAGTGTCCGGGCCGGCCTCAATGAGATTCGCGCGGTGCTCGGTGTCCTGCGATCCGACGGTGAGGTGACCGACGTGAGCCCGCAGCCCGGCATCGCGGGCGTCCGAGAACTGATCGACACCACGCGGCGCGCGGGAGTTGACCTGGCCTTCAATACCTTTGGCGATCCGACGAAAGTATCGGAGCTGTGCGGAGTGGTCGTCTACCGGATCGTGCAGGAGTCGCTCGCCAACGCGGTCCGCCACAGTCCAGGTGCACCCGTGACGGTCACGATGCACCACGCGTCGGACGCCACGACGGTGACCGTGAGCAATGGACGCGCCGCGGCACAGAGTGCAGCCGAAACTCCGTCGGGCGGGCGCGGCATCACCGGCATGCGGGAGCGCGCAGCGGCGGTCGGCGGCACGGTTGACGCGCGACGGCTGGCCGACGGCGGATACGAGGTGCACGCACGCATTCCGGCGACCATCGCGCCGACAGCGGAGCCACACGCGTGACGGGACCGATCACCGTCTTCATCGCCGACGATCAGGCCATGGTGCGCCAGGGTTTTGGCGCGCTCCTGTCCGCGCAGCCCGACATCGCCGTCATCGGCGACGCACCGAACGGACGCATCGCGGTGTCCGAAGTCAGGCGACTGCGGCCCGACGTGGTGCTCATGGACGTGCGAATGCCGGAACTGGGTGGTCTGGAAGCCACTCGCGAAATCCTCTCGGCGGCAACAACACCGCCGGTGCGGGTCCTGATGCTCACCACATTCGACATCGACGAGTACGTGTACGAAGCACTCAGCGCGGGAGCCAGCGGATTCCTGTTGAAGGACGCACCTGCCGACGACCTGATCCGCGCGGTGCGGGTCGTGGCGGCCGGCGACGCACTGCTGGCACCGAGTGTCACCCGTCGGCTCATCGCAGACGTCGTCCGACGCCGTTCCGGACCACGGCCATGGGGCCGCGAGCTCGCCACGTTGACGCCCCGCGAGCGGGAAGTGCTCGAGCTGATTGCGCAGGGCTTGTCGAACACCGACATCGCGGACCGCTTGTTCGTGACGGAGCACACCGTGAAGACGCACGTGGGCAACATCTTTGCGAAACTCTCGCTTCGCGATCGCGCGCAGGCCGTGGTCGTCGCCTACGAGTCCGGACTGGTCAATCCGCGATCGCCCGGCTGACGTGCCCGGCGATCATCTCGTACACGCCGCGCGTGACGTCCGTTGCGTTGCTCATGATGTTGTAGCCGTGGTCGACGCCGGGTACCTCGTGGTACTGCGCCAAAGCCCCCACGGCATCCAGCTTCTGGGCATACTGCCACGCCTCGTCGCGCAGCCGGTCGTACTCAGCGGTGACGATCAGTGCGGGGGCGATGCCCTTGATGTCGTCGGCGTTGTCGCCCCATGCCGGTGAGGCCAGCCGATCACGGCGCTGTGCAGGGTCCGGGATGTACGCGGTGTCGAACACCTCGCTCATCCACGGCCGCATCACGGCCTTGTCCCCCAGCGCGGACCGCTTGTCCTTGCTCGCCGTCACCAAATCCAGTGGCGCATAGTGCAACATCTGCAGCTTGATCTCGGGTCCGCACTGTTCCAAGGCCAACCGAGCCGCAGCCGCGGACAGACTACCGCCGGCGCTCTGACCACCGACGCACAGCTTGTTGCCATCCCATTCACGTTCGGCAGCGGCGGCCCAGACGAGAACGTCATACACCTGCTCGACGGGGGCCGGAAACCGCTGCCCCGGCGCCAGCACGTAATCGGTATTCACCACAACGACATTCGCGTGCGCGGCCAGAAATCGGCACCAGGGGTCGTCCTGTTCACGGTGGCCGACGACGAAACCGCCACCATGGACGTTGACGTAGACGCCTGCTGGGACGCCGTCCGACTTGGGCCAGTACACCGTCGCCGCCGTGTCACCGTGCCGCGTCGGAATCACCGCCGACGTTGTGCTGCCGGTGATTTCAGGAAATCGGACGCCCGGCTTCGGCGCCGGATTGATGGTCGACGAGAACAGTCGCGCGACGGCATCCGCGACGACGGGCTTGGCGAGGATTGACACGAACCCGACTGTACCGACGCCCGAACCGTAGTCGTCGAACGCGACTACCCCACGCCCTTGCCTGCGCGGAAGGATGCCACGCAGCCGAGCACCGCCAGTCCGGCGAAGACGGCGAACAACCAGCTGGCCCCTACCGCGTCGGGCCGATCGACCGTGTTGACCACGATGCCCGCCAGCCCCGCGCCGAACGCCCCACAGATCAGCTGCACCGTGTTGATCGCCGCCGCGGCCACCGTGCCCTGCGCGGGATCGTCGACTCGGCCCATCGCCCACACCGACAAGTGCGGCCATGCCATGCCGACGCCGATGCCGGTGATCAGCAGCGAGAACGCCCAGACCGCAACCACGGCCGGCGATGCCCCGTCGACCTGACTCAGCGCCGCGGCACCCAGACCGATGGCCATCACCAACGGCGCCACCGCCACGATGCGCACCACCCGGGCAGGCGTCGTGACCGAGGCACTGACGATCTCGCTGACCGTCCACCCGACGCTGAGCGCCACCGCGAGAAAGCCCGCCGTCAACGGGACCAGACCCGCCAGCCGCTGCCCGTACAGCGGCACGTACATATCGGCCATGGTGGCCGCCATCAGTACGCCCAGGGTCACATAGATCCACTTGAACGGGCCAGGCCCGTAGGCGGTCCGCGGCAACACGCTCACCGGCATCCGCTGATCGACGACGATGAAGACGCCTACCAGCGCCACCCCGGCGGCCAGCAGCGCCACCATCACCGGCACGCTGCGCTGGATGCCCGCGACGCTGATCGCCATGGCCGCGGAGCCGAGAATCACCAATGACCACAGCGGAATCCGCAGCGGCTCGTGCACGCGGTCCCCTGACCGGCCCGGCAGGCTCAACGGCACCAGGACCATCACCGCGACGGTCAGGATCGCCAGCGCACCGAACGCCCAGCGCCACACGCCCAATTGCGCGAACAGGCCGCCGGACGAGGGACCGAGCAGCGTCCCGACACCCCACATCGCCGACACGAGAGCCGACGCCTTGGGCCAAAGCGATTGCGGCAGAGCCGTGTTGATCACGGCGTACCCCAGCCCGGCCAACGTGCCGCCCGCGGCGCCCTGCACCACGCGGCCGGCCAGCATCACCTCCATGGTCGGCGCCAGGGCACACATGAGGCTGCCGAGCGCGAAAACGCTGAATCCCAACAGATATGCCCGTCGCGGTCCGAAGCGGGCCACCATGCCGCTGACCGTCGTGGCCGCCATCACCGAGGCCACCAGGTACACCGTCGTGACCCACGCGTACAGCCGTCCACCGCCGATGTCGGCCACGGCACTGGGCAGCAGGCTGATGGTCAGGAACTCGTTGGTCGCATACAGCGCAACGCCACCGGCCAACACCGTCGACGCGCCCAGATACCGGGGACCCAGCAGTTCGCGCCAGCTGCCGATCGTCACGGGGTCGGCGCGCATCTCGGTCACGTCCGCGACGCTAGGGGCTCAACCGCGGTTGAGGTCAAGGAGCGCTCATTTCAGACCGGCCGCATCCATCCCGCGCAGTTCCTTCTTCAGGTCGGCCACCTCGTCGCGAATGCGCGCCGCCAGCTCGAACTGCAGATCCCGGGCCGCGTTCATCATCTGCTCAGTGAGGTCCTTGATCAGGTCCGCCAACTCCGCACGCGGCATGTTCGCCATGTCGCGGCCCTCGACGATGCCGGCGCTGACCGCACGCCCCGGCTCGCCCTGGGCCCGGCGACCGCGGGAGGCATTGCGGCCCGAACCGCCGATCTCGACGGTCTCGGTGTCCTCCGCCTCGCGGTACACCTGGTCGAGGATGTCGGCGATCTTCTTCCGCAGCGGCTGCGGGTCGATGCCGTTCGCCTCGTTGTAGGCGATCTGCTTGGCGCGGCGACGTTCGGTCTCCTCGATGGCCGCCTGCATGGAGTCGGTGATCTTGTCGGCGTACATGTGCACCTCGCCGGACACGTTGCGCGCCGCGCGGCCGATGGTCTGGATCAGGCTTCGCGTCGAGCGCAGGAAGCCCTCCTTGTCGGCGTCGAGGATCGCGACGAGCGACACCTCGGGCAGGTCCAGGCCCTCGCGGAGCAGGTTGATGCCGACCAGGACGTCGTAGTCGCCGAGCCGCAACTGACGCAACAACTCCACGCGGCGCAGCGTGTCGACCTCGGAGTGCAGGTAGCGCACCCGGATGCCGGTCTCCAGCAGATAGTCGGTGAGGTCCTCGGCCATCTTCTTGGTCAACGTCGTGACCAGCACGCGCTCGTCGCGTTCGGTGCGCTTACGGATTTCGCCGATGAGGTCGTCGATCTGGCCCTTGGTCGGTTTGACGACGATCTTGGGGTCGACCAGACCCGTCGGCCGGATGACCTGCTCGACGAACTCGCCGCCGGATTGGGCCATCTCGTAGGACCCGGGCGTCGCCGACAGGTACACCGTCTGGCCGATCCGGTCGGCGAACTCCTCCCAGGTCAGCGGCCGGTTGTCGACGGCCGACGGCAACCGGAAGCCGAAGTCGACGAGGTTGCGCTTGCGGGACATGTCGCCCTCGTACATGGCGCCGATCTGCGGCACCGTGACGTGCGACTCGTCGATGACCAGCAGGAAGTCCTCGGGGAAATAATCCAGCAGCGTCGCCGGCGCCGAGCCCGCGGCGCGGCCGTCGATGTGCCGCGAATAGTTCTCGATGCCCGAGCAGAACCCGACCTGCTTCATCATCTCGACGTCGTAGTTGGTGCGCATGCGCAGCCGCTGCGCCTCCAGGAGCTTGCCCTGGCCTTCCAGCTGGGCGAGCCGCTCTTCCAGCTCCTGCTCGATGGTGGAGATCGCCATCGCCATGCGCTCCGGGCCGGCCACGTAGTGGGTGGCCGGGAAGATGCGCAGGGAGTCGACCTTGCGCACGACGTCGCCCGTCAGCGGGTGCAGGTAGTAGAGCGCCTCGACCTCGTCACCGAAGAACTCGATGCGCACCGCCAGTTCCTCGTAGGACGGGATGATCTCCACGGTGTCGCCGCGCACCCGGAACGCCCCGCGGGTGAACGCCACGTCGTTGCGGTTGTACTGGATGTCGACCAGCAGGCGCAGCAACCCGTCACGCGGGACATCGTCGCCGACCTTCAGTTCGACCGAGCGGTCCAGGTACGACTGCGGCGTGCCCAGACCGTAGATGCACGACACCGACGCCACCACCACGACGTCGCGGCGGGACAGCAGGCTGGACGTCGCCGAGTGCCGCAGCCGCTCGACGTCGTCGTTGATCGAGCTGTCCTTCTCGATGTAGGTGTCCGTCTGGGCGATGTACGCCTCCGGCTGGTAGTAGTCGTAGTACGAGACGAAGTACTCGACGGCGTTGTGCGGCAACATCTCCCGCAACTCGTTGGCCAGCTGGGCGGCCAGGGTCTTGTTGGGCGCCATCACCAGGGTGGGACGCTGCAGCCGCTCGATGAGCCAGGCGGTGGTCGCGGACTTACCGGTACCGGTGGCGCCGAGCAGCACCACGTCACGCTCGCCCGCGGCGATGCGCCGCTCGAGTTCGTCGATGGCTGCCGGCTGGTCACCCGCCGGTTCGTACGGGCTGACCACTTCGAAGCGCCCGCCGGCCCGCACCATGGCGTCGACCGGCCGGTATTCCGAGTGCGCGAGGACGGGGTATTCGGTCGCGAAGGCCATGAGTACCAGGGTAGAGGCGGGCACCGACAGGCGCTGCCGGTCGCCGGGCGAGCGCGTACGCTGGCGCCATCCACGCACCCAAGCACGAGACGTTCGACCTGGCCGCCCGCACGAACACCGATCCCAAAGGCATCGTGCGGGCCGTCGACGTGTACCGGGTCGAGCCGTGGGGCCTGTACATGGCCCGTCCCACCCCCGGCCGCCCGCAGTTCTACTACCTGGAATCGTGGCTGCTACCGTCGATCGGCCTGCGGGCCAGTGTCTTCCATTTCAACCCGGGCTACGAGCGCGACCAGGACTTCTACCTCGATGTCGGCCGGTTCACCGCCGGCGAGCAGTCCTGGACGTCCGAGGACCACTACCTGGATCTGGTCGTCCGGTCGGGCAAGAGTGTCGAGCTGGAGGACGTCGACGAGCTTCTCGACGCGGTGCGTCACCACCTGCTGAGCACCGACGACGGTGAACGCGCCATCACGACGGCGACGGCCGCCATCGAGGGTCTGGCTCAGCACAATTACCAGTTGGGCAATTGGCTAGCCAGTCTCGGTATGTCACTGACCTGGCGCGACAGGTAATGTCAACAACCATGACATCGATCAGGCGCGGACGCATGGCCGCGGCATCGCTGGCGTGTGCCACCGCAGTGGCCACGAGCACCTCCCTGCTTCTCGCCACGACGGCAGCTGCCGATCCGGCACCTCCTGCCCCACCCGCACCACCGGCGGTCCCGGTCGGCGACAGCCCACCGCCCAGCGCAGGACCGCACAACGTCACCTACCGGGCCCGGATCGACGGGGTGTCCCGCGGGACGCTGATCACCTATCGGCTCACCGATACCCAGCTCAACTCGGCGACGCCGTCATTGCTCCCGGGCGAGTCGTTCGAAGCCTCGGCCGTGCTCAACAACTCGGCGAACGCCGGCATGCAGGTGTCGATCCAATGGCCGTACTCGGCCAGCCTGCACTGCGAGATCCTGGTCGACGACGAGATCGTCGCCCAGGCCGACCAGTTCGTCGCCCCGCGCCTGACACCGCAGCGCCAGGACCCCGGCTACGGCGTGCTCAGCTGCGGTTCGGTGACCGACTTCGATCCGAGCCAGCAGTACAGCGCCGAGCTACCGGGCACGCCGGCCACCCCGGCCGCGCCCGCGACGCCGGCCTCCCACTAAGGGCGCCAACCGGTTTCGTCGGCCCAGGCCCAGGCCCGTCGGTACGCACCGGCGAGCCAGGGCTCCTTGGCGTCGGCGTACTCCCCGCTGGTGGCCGGCGCGGCGGCCATCGCGTCGTGTTTGAGGGCGAGGTACTCGACCCGCTCGTCGGGGTTGGCCGCGAGCCACGCCGGGAACAGCAACGCGAACCGCTGGCCCGGCCAGCCGTCGACGCGGATGTGCACATTGGTGGGCCGGCCGGGATCGGCTGATGCGTGAAAGCGCTTCTGCCACAGGGCCTTGTCGTCGGTGTGGGCCACGTCTTCGTTGATGTCCGCGACCCGCGGGTAGCCGGCGGCCAGCAGCAGGTCGGTGAGCTCGTCGGCCACCTCGAGTGACGGCACGGTCACCTGGATGTCGATGACGTCCTTGGCGTCCAGGCCCGGCACGGCCGTCGACCCGATGTGGTCGACCCGCACCGCCCGGTGGCCGCACGTGGTGCGCAGCCGGGCCAGGATGCGGCCTGCCTGCTGGGGCCAGGTCTCGTCGTACGACACCACGGCAGGCGCGACAGTGGCCGGCACGCCGGCCTGCACATTGCGGGCGAACGGCACGATGCGCTGCTCCCACAGCTCGCGGGCGGCGGCCGCCAGTTCGTCGGCGCTGCCGTGGTTGTCCAGCCAGACATCCGCGACGGCCTGACGCTGTTCGACGGTGGCCTGCGCCGCGATCCGGGCGCGCGCGTCCTCCTCCGAGAAACCGCGGTACTCGATGAGCCGCGCCACGCGCACGTCCTCGTCGGCGTGCACCATGACGACCAACGGGAACAGCGGCGCCATCTGCGACTCGACGAGCAGCGGAATGTCTTCCACCACAACAGAACCCGCCGGTGCGGCCGCGATGAGCTCGGCCCGGCGCTTGCCCACCAGCGGGTGCACGATGCCGTTGAGGGTCTTGCGCTTCTCGTCGTCGCTGAACGCCACCGCGGCCAGCGCCGGCCGGTTGAGCGAACCGTCGGGCAGCAGGATGTCCTCGCCGAAGGCCGCCACGAGGGCGGCCAGTCCCTCAGTGCCGGGCTCCACCACCTCACGGGCGATCACGTCACCGTCGACGACGATGCCGCCTTCCGCCGCGAAGGTCGATGACACAGTCGATTTTCCGGCGCCGATGCCGCCGCTCAGTCCGATACGAAGCACGCCCACAGTGTGTCAGGGCGCTCCCCGATGAAATCAGGCACCCGCGAACGTGAAGTAGATCGTGCGGTTTCGCCCTCAAAGTCAATCGATTAGTGCAACGTGGCTAGGCGGCTTGGTTCAAGAGCGCGGCTAGGCGTTGGGCTGGGGTGTC
>NZ_JBJIAL010000072.1:0-12538 GCF_045310895.1 Mycobacterium sp. SMC-18 | reverse complement strand
CAGATCATCCTCGGGAAGGTGCGCCCTTTCCTACGCCGCCTCGCCGAGGCTCATCCACAGGTTCTGATCATTGCTCTCTCGTTTGTCGCACTCGCCGATCACCTCGCGGGTTCTGCTTCCGGGAGGAGACGTTGCGCTCCGGTACGCGCTGGTGTTGGTTATCGCCTGGATCGGCGCGCTCAAGTTCACTGCCTATGAGGCCCAATCCATTCAGCCCTTGGTGGCCAGTAGCCCCCTGATGAGTTGGGTATACGACGTCTTTTCGGTGACGGCCTTCTCGGCCGTTCTGGGTGTCTTCGAGCTGACGGCCGCCGCGCTCATCGCCGTCAAGCCGTGGGCGCCGAAGGCGTCCATCCTGGGTAGTGTCATGGCGATCGGAATGTTCGTCGCGACGCTGAGCTTTATCCTCAGCACTCCAGGTGTGATGGCACCCGAAGCCGGTGGTTTTCCGGTGTTGTCGCTGGTGGGCTCGTTCTTGCTGAAGGATGTCGTTTTCCTCGCGGTGGCATTGTGCACCCTGGGGGACGCCATTCGGAGTTTGCGGGTCCACATTGCGGCCTAGGAGGACTCAGCGGGAGTGACGACGCTTAGCAGCTGGACGAGCAGCTACGTCAACTGCAGAACATGTACCTGCAACGTGTCGATGGCGATGGGTGATTACGATTTTCCGGCCCATCCCCGCTCGGCCGCGCCAAGAGTCTGGCGTGGAACAACGCGGGCGGCGCATTTCTGCGCCGGGCCTTGGTCGAGCGTCACCACCCGTGAACGGGCACCAGCAAGTCGACGATGGTGTGCAATTGCAAGACTGGCCGATCGTTGCGCCAGGCGGAATTACGCTTCCCCGCAATGTTGCTGAGCACTTAGGTGCTCGTGGGGGCGCGATCAGGCCGGTCATTCCACCCCGCCGCGTCGACGAGATCGAAGTAGTCGGGCAGTGCGCCGGCGGGGTGGCGCAAGTTGTAGAGGTGACCCGGGAAGTTCAACGGACTGGCTTTGGCTGGATTTCTCTCGACCTGCTCCACGATCGCCACGGCCAAGGCGTAGCCGAGGTCGTGGCGGGGCCAGGTCGCGTGAACCACGTCGGCGAACGCCTGCGGAATCGCTTCCCGCCCCCGTCCGAAGACGTCGACACCGACGCCCATCTGCGTCACGGCCTCCACGTTGCCGAAACGGTGACTGATGCCATCGCTTGTATGTAGCGCAACGGCCCGCCACACCGTGGCGATCCGGCCGTCGGTCAACCCGTGGGATTTGAGAAAGGCGGCCGCCGCGTCGGCGCCGTCCACTTCGAACCGTTGGCTGCCGTTGGCGTGCTCGGTTGCTCCCAAGTCGTGGAGCAGGCACGCCAAGAACACCAGCTCGTCGTCGTAGTCGGTCCCGGCGCGCAGACCGTTCGCGGTCGCCATATGCCGCGCAAACAGGTAGCTCCGCACACAGTGGTTGTAGATGAACGGCGGTGATACCGAGCGGCAGAAGTCCTGTGCTGCAACGGCGATCGTGGATTCGGGTAGCCCGAGATCGGGGCCGTGATCACTGTTCGGGCGCATGAAGACCTTTCCGGTCGACGAGTACGTGCACGAGCAGGCATGCCCTCTCCGCGCGGTCGGTGCGTACTAGAACCAAGCGCAGGGTGGTGCAGTTAGTAGAGCGGGATTCCGACCACTCCACTGCTGGAGAAGACCGCCAGGGCGCCCAGGGCGACGCCGAAGGCATCCATGACCACCATGAGTCGTACCGGGTATTCCTGCTTACGGCCGTCGGCGTGCATCGTCGGTACGTCGAGGTGTACGTCGGAGATGGTGGGCTTCTGCATCGCGGCGCTGAACCCCACCCGGTGCGCTTCGCGGTGCTCTTCGGGAATGATGATCGCCAGGTTCTGACCCATCACCTCGGCTCGGCGGTGCCCGAACAGCCGCTCGGCGCCGTCGGACCAATAGGTAATGATGCTGCCCGTGTCGATGCCGACGAGAGCGTAGAACTCTGCCACGTGCTCAGTTCTCTTTCTTGCCAAGCTGGTGACGATCGGGGTGCCCGATTTGTCGCTGTATCATCCTTCGCCCTGTCGACCAGCCGGACCCAGTTCGCTGCTCGGATCATGAGGCATGCGATGTACCCTACAGTACAGTTCTGGCGATGTTAAGTCTGATCACCACGGCGGTTTCCGCAAGGCATGAGGCGCGGCGTCCGATTTGAAAACGCCTTATCTCAATGAATACTGATGCAGCTTCAGTCTTTAGGTCGTCCCCCGGAGCCGTCTGCGGCTTGTGGCGGTGGCGCAAACTGTTCCACGTAGTACAGTCCAGTCAAGCTGCGCAGAAGCTGAAAGGGGAATGGTGAGCACATCGACCAGAACCGCCTTCCGCGGCGGTAACGGCGAGTTGGCCGGCAAGCTGGAGATGCCCGCTGACATCCCCAAAGCCTGGGCACTGTTCGCGCATTGCTTTACCTGCGGCAAAGACAACGTCTCCGCCGGCCGGATTTCACGTGCACTGGCCAGGCAGGGAATCGCAGTGTTGCGGTTCGACTTCACTGGATTGGGTGACTCTGAGGGCGACTTCGCGGCCACCGGCTTCAGCTCCAACATCGAGGATCTGGTGCGCGCTGCGGACCATCTCCGCAACCAATTTCATGCACCAGCGGTGCTGATCGGGCACTCGCTCGGCGGCGCAGCAGTCTTGGCCGCCGCGCAGCACATCCCGGAGGTCCGCGCCGTCGCGACCATCGGCGCACCGGCTGACCCCTCCCACGTCACCAACCTGCTGGGTGATGCCCTGCCCACCGTCAAAGCGGGCGAAGCCACGGTATCGATCGGGGGCCGACCTTTTCGGGTGCGCCGCCAGTTTCTCGACGACATCGCGGTGCAACCGCAGCGCGAGCGCATCTCCACCCTCGACGCCGCGCTGCTGGTCATGCATTCCCCGGTCGACCAGGTGGTGTCGGTGACCAACGCGCGAACCATCTTCGACACCGCGCGGCATCCGAAATCTTTCGTCACTCTTGACGGCGCCGACCACCTTCTCAGCGATCGGGCTGACGCCGAGTACGCCGCAAGCGTCCTGGCGGCGTGGTCGAGCAGGTACGTGGCGCCCTCCAACACGGCTACGGCCGATTCGACCGAGCTGGCCGACGGCGCCGTACGGGTCGCTGAGAGCGGCCCGGGTAGACTGACCCAGCAGATCAGCGCGCGCCGGCATCGACTGACCGCGGATGAGCCCCACCCCGTCGGTGACGACGCCGGCCCAACCCCCTACGACTTTCTCCTGGCCGCGCTCGGTGCCTGCACGTCGATGACGGTGCGGATGTACGCCGATCGAAAGCAATGGCCGCTGGAACGCATCGTCGTCGACTCGCGTCACACCCGCATCCACGCTAAGGACTGCGCCGAATGCGAGACCGCCACGGGAATGGTCGACCGAATCGACCGCAGCATCACCCTCATTGGCCCGCTCGACGCCGACCAACGCGCCAAACTGCTCGCCATCGCTGACCGATGCCCGGTGCACCGCACCCTGCGTTCCGAAGTATCCATCCACACCTCCGAATCGCGGGACGACTAAGAAAAAGGGCTGTAATGACGCAACATTCGGAGTTCGATGTCATCCTCATCGGTGGCGGACCCGGCGGCGCCTCCGCCGCGCGCTACCTCGCCGCCGAAGGGCTTCGGGTCGCCCTGATCGAAGAACGCCTCGTCGGCGGTGAATGCCACTACTTCGCATGCAACCCGACCAAGACGCTGCTGCGCCCCATCGAGGTGCTCGGGCTGGCCAAGGCCGTCCCTGGCGTGCGTGAAGCCGTCGGGCACGCACAACTCGACATCGCCGCCGTCTTCGCCAAACGCGACGCAATCGTTGACCACCTCAACGACGATGGAGTTACCGGTGCGCTCCAGCAGGGCGGCCTCGCGGTAATTCACGCCCACGGCCGTCTGACCGGCCCTCGCAGAGTCACCGTCACTCACTCCGACGGACGCGAGGAGATGATCCGCGCGCGGCATGCCGTCGTTCTAGCCACCGGCACCCGCCCCGCCATCCCCGACATACCGGGGCTGGCCGAGGCGCGGCCCTGGACCAATCGCGACTTGGCGGCCATGACGCACGTACCACCACGCAGCCTGATCATCGGCGGCGGCGTCGTCGGAGTCGAATTCGCCACCATTCTGGCCGGCCTCGGATCCCAAGTGACGCTACTGGCCCGCGGCGACACCCTGCTGCGCAACTCCGAGACCGTCGCAACCGAGATGGTCACCGACTCACTGCGCCACAAAGGGGTAGACCTTCGCTTCCACACTCACCTGTCTCGCGTCACCCGACCCGTGGCGGGTGGCGTCGTCCGCGCGACAACCGGCGACGAGACCATCGAGGTTGACGAAATAGTCATCGCTGCGGGGCGGGTCGTCAACACCGATGCCCTCGGCCTCGAAACCGTCGGGCTGCACGCTGGGGCCTTTGTAGCCGTCGACGACCATTTGCAGGCGCAGGGCGTAGACGGCGAGTGGCTCTACGCGATAGGCGACACCACCGGACGCGCACTGCTATCCCACCTTTCGCAGTATCACGCAGTCGTCGTCGCCGACGTCATCGCCGCCCGTGCACAGGGTCGTCAGCTCGGCGCCGACGAACTCATCGCCCGAGACTCCTACAACCTGTCCCAAGTCATCTACACCGACCCCCAGGTCATCGAAGTGGGACGCACCGAAGAACAGGCACGCGCCGACGGGTTCTCTGTCACGACGGCTACCGCGAGGTACCCCGAATCGGTACCCGACCTCGCACTGTTCCGCGACGGCTTCAATGCCTGGGCGAAACTGGTCATTGATGCCGACACCAATACGTTGCTTGGCGCCACCTTCGTCGGGCCCGAGTTCGCCGAACTCGCGCAAGCAGCCACGCTCGCCGTTGTCGCCAAGGTTCCCGTCGAGGTGCTGCGGCACGTCGTAGCGCCGCACCCCTCGATCAACCAAGTCTGGAACCCTCTCCTTGCCAGACAAAGGTAACCAAGGAGGTCGCCCCAACTAAGCGAGTCTCGCCATCGTCACCGAAGCGGCAAGCCCGGCGGGACCGGCTCGTAGTGCACTGCCGCTGTCACGCTCCGCGACCAATTGAAGCGCCCGGACATCCCGGAGGCCCTATCGCACTCCACCGGACCCAATACCGGCCCGGAGCCGAACTGCGGCGTCGGTGGGATCTCGCATCACCGGCGGCCCGCGCCCGGGGCCAGGCGGCCAACCGGCGCCTGCACACCCAATGGGCCCGTTTCGACGCCCGCAGGAAGCGCCCGGTGATCGCCAACGTCGCGATCGCCCGGGAACTGGCCGGCTGGTGCTGGTCGCTAGCAGTCCTACCCGACTGACCGGTATCCCCTAGGCGTCCAGATGAGACCACCGATGATCGGGACGGCAAGCGTCCTGGAGTGATCCGCGATTGCGCTATGAGCAATCACGTTGCCCCGCAACGGATGACGCTCGATCCTAGACCGCTGGTTAGCTCCGTTTCGAAGGTCCGTCCTGCGGTAACCAACCCGCGCATTTCAGACTGACACGCGTCGACACGACACGCTCGACTCAGCGCTGGGTAGTTATCCGTTGGTCTGTAGCACTTTGGCCAGAACATCGAACCCGGTTCGCATGTCAAGTTTGGGTGTTCCTGCGTATCCGAGCAGGAGCGCCGACGATCTGCTGGGATGGTAGTGATGTATTGACAGTGGCCAGACGTGGATCCCCTGGTGCAGAGCCCGTTTGGCGATCGAGGTGTCGTCGCTGAAATCCGCGAGCTGACCGACGAGGTGAAGCCCGCCGTCGGAGGGCGCCAATGCGATACTGTTGCTTATTCTTTCGGCCTCTTGAATTAAGAGGTGCTGGCGTTCGCGATGCAGAACGCGCATCCTTCTGAGATGGTTAGCGAAGTGGCCTTGTTCCATGAAGTCGGTGACTACTGCCTGGTCGATGAGGTGGGCGTGCATGTCGGTGCTCAAGTGCGCTGCGGTGAAACCGTCGACGATTGCCTCGGGGGCGATGATGTAGCCCAGCCGCAGGCTGGGAAACAGGACCTTGCTGAAGGTCCCGACGTAGACGACGCGCTGATGAGTGTCGATGGCGGTGAGCGCCGCTAGGGGTTTTCCGACATACCGGAACTCGGCGTCGTAGTCGTCTTCGATGACCCAGGATTGGTTACGCGCCGCCCAATCGATGAGTGCGAGCCGCCTTTCCAACGACATGGTGTGCCCTAATGGGAATTGATGCGACGGCGTGACGATCGCGATGCGCGCGGTCGACTCGAGTTCGATACCTGCCGCGACGTCGAGTCCGGACTCATCTACCGGCACGGGGACGATGCGGGCGCCCGCCGAGACCAGAGCTGCCCGCGCGCCAAGGTATCCCGGGTCCTCTAGCCACGCGGCATCCCCGGGGTCGAGCAGGATTCGGGCGCAGAACTCCAGGGCTTGTTGCGAGCCGTTTACGACGATGACTTGGTCGGCGGTGCAGTGAATACCGCGGGCAGTGGCGATGTAGGAGGCGATGGCCTCTCGCAGGGGCCGGTAACCGGCTGGGTTGTCATAGGGCATCAAGGCCGATGCGGCGGTGGCGAAGCGTGAGGAGTAGAGCCTGACCCAGGTCTTGAAGGGAAACGCATCTAGAGCGGGCAATCCGATGAGAAACGCCGCTCCGCGGGGTTGATGGCCCAGCACGGAGGGTATCGGTATCCGCCGTACCCGCGCCAGCCGCTCACCGCGGCCGGACAACGTAGCCGCGGGGTACAGAGCGGGTGACTCGCAGGACGGGTAAGGGGGCGCGCTGTTGAGGAATTCTTCGGGAAGGACGCGCGCGACGTAAGTCCCCGACCCTTGCCGAGCTGTGATGTAACCCTCGGCCTCCAGCTGGTCGAACGCCGCCAGAACTGTGTTGCGCGACAGCCCATTCTGCGCGGCCAACACCCGGCTGGGGGGGAGCTTCGATCCACCTGCGAGCTGACCGCTGAGAATGCTCGACCTCAACTGCTCATAAAGCACCCGGTACGCCGCCGGCTCGGGGGTCCGATTCGACGTGTCACCATTCGGCGACGAATTGTTTCGCTTCGATGTCACATGGCCCCTTGATCTACACCCGAATTGGCTCTGGAACGGCGGCGAATTTTCTCTAGGCTTTGGAACCAATATGCCCCACCCATCCGAACCGCGTCGTGCCCCAGCCCGACATGTCCGCGGTGCCCAAAAGGAGTGACCTGTGCCCATTTACCTCAGCATGCAACGCGTACGCTTCTCCAGTCCCGACGCCTACGAGAAGTTCAAAGTGGTATTTGGCGACACTCGCCACCACCTGATGGCACTGCCGGGATTTCTCCACCTGACCTGGTGGGAGCATCCCGATGATCCGGGCTGGTTCAACGAATGTAGCTTCTGGACCAGCAAGGAAGCACTCTACGACTGGCACACCGATACCTACCACAAATACGCCAAGGCCTGGGCCGCCAACGGCGCGATCATGGAAGACATCATCACCAACTTTGAACTCGTAGGCACCCGTCTCCTCCGCATCTGCCCCTGCTGTAATGAATTGCAGGACAGAGAATACGAACTGAGCCAGGAACAGGCCGTCCTGCGTGAGCAGTGCCCGAAGTGCGGCTTCCACTTCCCCTACCTCACCGAGCAGCCGTCCAGCTTCGCGGTCTTCAAGGACGCCGACCTCAACCCGACGACCGACAGCCCGATTGGCATCGCCGATGGCCAACAACCCCTCGTCGCCAGCGGCGTAGGACTCCAGGCCGATACTCCCTGACCCCTAAGTCAATGGGCCTTGGCCGCACACCGAGCTGTCCGCCTTCTCTGGATCATATTCGGCGAACGCCAGCCCTCGATCGTTCGTGCCCATTCGTCCGGTTGGCACCTGGCACCGGCCCGAGTCGACCATCGAAACGGTAAACCACGACGTGCATGAGTACTACAACCCCGGACACCACCCGCAGGTGAACGAAGTAGAACTTATCCGCATCTGCGCGTAATATCGCTTCGCGCAACCAGTTTGAGCGTCGTCACGGATAATGATCATCGCGGCACTTGGCGGTCAATTCGCCGAATGGCGGATGGGCCGGCCTCACTGGCTCGACTAGGTCCACCTGCCGCCGCACGCTGCGTCGTGCTCATCTGGCTGGTGCCATCCGACCTGCATGTTGGCTTCATCGCCGATTCTTTAAGTTTTTCCGGCCCTTCACGCTATTCGGTGCAGGATGTCGCCAACGAAAACCTCCAAAGGCATGATTCATCGCGTTTTTGAAGCGATCCGCCGAATCCCGTCCGAATTGTTCCTCAGACTGAGCCACGCTTCGTTACAGGGTCGCCGCATGAGACGTTCCATCGCCTACGTGGTGGCGGATCACGACGAACATGTTGCTGTCGACGGCGATGAACCGGTAACGCGCAAAGTTGAACCGCTAGTGCGCAATCGGTGGCCTCTCGGCTGCTTCCACCGCGGCGCGGCTCCGAACGGCGCTCCCGTCGGCTGCCTGCCGAACAAGCCGCCGTCGCTCATCGTGAGAGGCGTGAGCAAGAATGCGAGCGCCAGGCCGCACGGTCGATTTCGGGGCACTTTTACCCATCGGCGGCGGTACCTCTTTCGCGACGCTCTCTGCCAAACGCGCCCGTAACGAACCTGTCGGTCATTCGGTGGTCATGTCAGATGGGATTTGCACATCAAGTATGAGAAGTCGCAGCAGTGGCTCTAGGGAAAGAACAGCTCGAGTTCGTTGCGGTGACCCGCGGGCAGCTTCGTGAGATCAGCGGCGAAGCCGCTGATGCGGGCAAGGCCGCGCGGCTGCGAGATTCCGATTGCCTGCGCCAGCAGCCGATCAGATTCGGCAGCGTCGGTGGTCCACTGCCCGCTGAGTGCGTAGGCCAGTGATGAGTGCACGGGAAAACGACTGTGGCGCAGTCTCTTCACTAGTTCTAGCCCGCGTCGGCGATCGTGCAGATGATAACTGTACATTTGCGCCAACTCGATAGTCGCGGCTTGAGCGGCGAAGTGGGCCATGGGTTCGAGTTGGTGCAGTTCGCGCAGGAGATTGGCTGCGCGAACGTAATTGGGAATCTGTTGATGCTGCCGCAGCGCGGTGAGCCGCACCGTGAGAATGTCAGCTACGCCGGACTGGTTGGCTTCGGCTCGGAATCGGTCGTCAGCGGCATCCAATAGATCGGTGACAGCGTCCATGCGTGTCGCATCGAAGCCTGGTGGCGCGCTGGCGATGAGAAGACAGGCCTCGATGTAGTCGGCCCAGGCCATCCACCGGGTGTTAGTGATGTTGGCCAACGGCCGGAAATGATCGTCGAGGGCTGCGCGCACGTCCGGGTAATGACCGGCCCACAGTAAGGCGTGGCACCAATGCAGCGCCGCGTTGCATCTCACGGCGTTGTTCTTTGATCGCGGTTCAAGGACCGCGCGCCGAGCTTGGACGATAACCTCGCCAACATCGCCGCGCATCTTTAGTGCCGCCAGCCGAAGACCTAACGCGGCCTCAGGCAGTGCGTCGCGCCGGACGAGTCGGTCTGTCAAGCTGACGACGCGGCGGTGGTTGGTGCTGTGAGACAGCTGGGTCAGGTACTTGGTGCGGAGGCGTCGCCGTGTCGGCGCGTACGCGCCCAGCGGCGGAATCGCCCACCACAGCGAGGTGATCCAGCGGGCCTGCCAGGAGGGTCGATTAAAGAACAGCGTCCGTAGTCGTGTGACAGCCTGATCGCGCTGAGTTGGGTCTCGACGTGCCTGCCGCAGCAGTGTCTGCGCAGTGGCCACATCGCCGGTCAGGGCCGCGACGTCAGCACGGGCGACCGTGTTGCCGGTGGGTGCCGTCGGGATGGGTGCGGGCTTGCGATCAGCGAGCAAGGTGTCACGCTGGGCATCTGATATGGCGTCGATGAGCGTGTTGCTGCGGCACCATTGCACGAAATCCCAGGCAGGATTGAAGAATTCACTGCCACCTGAGGATCGGTGCGGCTGCGCGTCGGGAAATACGAGGTGGCCTCTGGCGGCTACTTCACGCAGGAGGTGGCGCTTGTAGGGGTGGTCGCGCCCTGGCATGTCGAACCACCACACGATGTGGTTCGACAGGACGCGGTTCCACTGGTGGCGGAAGTCAAAATCGCGTCCGCTGTAGCCGATGAAAACGACGTGAGCGCAGGCCTGGAGATCGGCGTGCAGCCGGTCGCGCCACACTGGCGGCGGCGGGGTCAAGGTTTCTCGAGGAGTCACGATCAAGCGGCCGCCGATCGTCCCGTGGGGTTTGAGAAGCTGCCCACGGCGCGGCTGCGCCGTCGGCTCGTCCGGCGCGGCGACCACTTCGATCCCGGGTAGCGCCCGCTCGATGAAGGTGTCGAAATTGACCGTCCACACCCGCGCGCCAGCCAGGCACAGCTCGGCAACGACGCGATGCCCCTCGTTCGGGCGGGCCGAAGGCGGATTGAGCACGCGCGCCAACCACGTCTGGGTGTCGATGCCGGCGTCCTCCAAAGCGAAAAAGAACGGTTCGGGCTGGATACCGGCAACCCGTCGCTGCTCTGCAGTCACCGCGTCGCGCCCAGGCACATACTGCCCGAACCCAAGAGCCTGCAGCAAAGTGTCGCGCAGCCAATCGAACAGGGGAAGCGACGTCGGAGCACTCATTGACAAGCCCGCACCGGCGAAGACGAACACATCCGCAGGATCGGTGGGCGGCCGCGTCATGTGCCCACCGTATGTGCCGCGCGAGCCACCTCGTGCGGCATGTGCCCTCACCGGTGCCGCGGCTGCCACGACGCCGCAGCGCCATCAACCTCATGAGATAGCACAGCTAGCCGCCCGCGCACCCGGCCTGCTCGCCACCTCACCGTCAGATGCTCAACGGAACCTCGCTGAGTGTGGGCGCCAGTGCGCGCGATGCGTTTGGCTCAGAGTTGGCCGCTGACGTTCGGATGAGACCGTCAATAGCAGCGGGTCAACAGTGCACGTGAGACGGCCCCTGAGAGAATCAGTTCCTATGGAGGCCGTGGCCAGCCCGCTCACCGGTGACGATCCGGTGCTGCGCCCGGTCAAACTGACCGCCGCGCAAGCCACCGAGCTGCGTCTGCGCGTTTCTCGCGATGGCAGGAACCCGCCGATCTCGCAGTACGAGCGCGAGCTCTATGCGACTGAGGGGCTTGAGCCGCCGGTGTCTGATGGAGATGAACCCGGCGATTAGCGCTGTGGTAGACGCCACGTCAACCACGCCAGTCCGGGACGGCGATAAGGTGGGGCCTGTGGTCGACGATACAGATCGCAGGGGCCTCGGCAGTGAAAACAAAGCCAGGCACTGTCTTTCCCCAGAAGGGCACCGCGCCGAGGCGGCACCGCTTTGCGCCGATATGGGTGGGGTGGAGCCTTTCGACGTCGACAGCTACGCGGCAATGATCTACCGAGCCAATCTCGAGATCGGTTTGGCCGACGCGCAGATCGAATACAGCACAACGCCTGAATTGCAGGATCTGCTTACACGGGCCTCAGAAGCATCGACGGTTCGCCGACGCCGTCTTCGTCGGACGTAGCTCCGGGCACGCTCGGTCTGAGCAACGTGGCGCCCGTGCCCCTTCGCACTACGCGGCCGACGTTGAAGTCCGCGACGTGATCGCCCAACCAGAAGAGCATGCACTCTGCCTTCAGCACAAATTGTCTTTCTCTGTTGTCGAGGATGGTTCTGACATGAGACTCCGACTCCGGGCGCGGTGATCCCCCAGGGCCTGGAATCTGAACTGGAGTCGACGGGCGGCGCAGCGATGACTGAACAGGGGGCAGACTTCTAAATCGAGGACGGCGAGACCTGCGATGAAAATGCGCGGCTAATCAGTCCATCCCGTCGAACCGACTACCTGTTCCACCCACGTTCGAGGGCCCAGCCTCGCCGCGATCCACTCGTCTGCGATCCTGCGGAACTCGTCACGTTGCGCCTGCGCCACTATTTTCGCGGCGTCTCGCCTGTGACGTTCGTACAGCTTCAGTTCGTCGTCATCGAGGTGGTCCGGGCAATGATCGGCGAACTCGTCCGGACCGGTACGCACGACCCGTCGCCGGCAGGGCTTGCGCTCGTATTCCAAGTAGGTCCTGCAGCGTCTCCCAGTGGCCAGCGCGCTCGGCTGGGCTTCTCGCGCTGCGGTCATCTGTTGTTCGTCGGTCTGTCGAAGCGTCTTCTCGTAGCGGTCGGCGGTAGCGACTGCTGGGGCCCTCCGTGAGGCGCCGTAATCAACGGCTACCCGATGGCGCGCGTATATCGCCTTCGGTCGGGACGGAAGGTCCGTCCAACCGCGGGCGAGTTCGGCGCCCTGGTGCAGCAGGCTCGCGGCTCCGTACGCGAGACTCGCGGATTCGCGAGCCCGTCGGAGATCACGCTCTAGGTCATCGAGGGTCAGCGCAACGTCCACCCGCATGCTGCGCAGTGCAAGTTGGCATTCCTGGAGCGTCCCGACAAGTTCGTGGATAGCGTCCCGGGGAGTGGTGGACTTCGGATCTGGCGTGGTTCACGCGTTGTGATCAACGAGTCATGGTGAACGC
>NZ_JBJIAL010000071.1:0-13408 GCF_045310895.1 Mycobacterium sp. SMC-18 | reverse complement strand
ACCCTGCACCCACCAATTATCAGCGAAATCCCAGGTCAACCCCGGCCGCCACACCGATTAATTCAGCAGACTCCTAGGGGCTGACCGGCGGCCGGTGCTGGCGCCGGGCGTAGCGGCGCACGTAGAGGGTGGCACCGAGCGGTTCGGATGGTTCCTCGGCACGTGGTTGCCCTGGCTTGCTACGTCGGGCGTGGCGGGTGGCGTGGTCCGCCGCAGCGGGTCGGATCAGCAGGCGACACGTTCGGCGTAGCGCTGCAGCTCAGGTAGGCGTCTTCGCGGTCGGTCCCGCTCTGTCCCCTGATCGGGGGACAGGAGTTTCACCCGGCGCAGGGGCCGGTCGGCGGATACAGGTCGACGGCTGTCGGCGGCATTCTTAGTTCAACACCGGAACACACCGGACAAGAACTTGAAAAGCCTTACCCGCCAAAGGAGTCGACATGAACATCACCCGCCGCATCGCCGCCGGTTTCGCCCTCGCTGCCGCGCCGGCCGTCATCTTCCTCGGTGCCGCCACCGCGCACGCCGACGTCACGACTGCCAGCAGCCCGGTCGGCACGCACCACGCGTTCCCGCACCAGCAGAACGCCCCGCAGCCGGGCAGCCCGGTGCATCATCACCACCAGCACAACCACCGCTGAGACTTGCTGTCACCGCTGAGGCCGCCCCTGTCATCGACGGGGCGGCCTTACGCAGCTTGAGTGGTGGTGTGTGCACAGGGTGCAGGTCGGCTACTTCGCGATGAACACCGCGGTGTCAACGGAAGGTACGGGTCGATTCCGGTCTGATGTGTGCGGGCTACCGAGCGTAGATTTTGGGCAACGGTGTGATGCTGTCGGTGCGCCTGCCTACCCTCGATAGCGTGGACTATCAAGAGGTCAGTGCGTTGCGGGAGCGGCATCCTGCCTGGCGGCTGCTGCGTGCAGGCAATGCCACGCTCATCCTGTCCTTCCTAGGGGAGTTCTTCGTCGAGGGCAATCGTGGCGCGTGCTCTGCCAGCGAGGTCGCCGGTGCGCTCGATGAGCATCTTTATGCGCTGAATGCCCACGAGGTCCGGTACCCCAAGGAGCCGCGCGCCTATCTGGAAGATTGGGCGGCTACGGAGGCTGGATACCTGCGGCGGTTCTACCCACCAGGCGACGACGAGGTTCACTACGAGGTGACACCGGCATTCGAGAAGTCCTATTCCTGGGTTCTCAATCTGCGGGGGCGGTCCTTCGTCGGCACCGAATCGAGATTGCACACCGTTGTCGAACTACTGCGTCAGATTGTGCACGGAACCGAAGTTCAACCCGAAGTGCGGACTGCTGAATTGCGTCGGCGCAGAGCTGAACTCGATGCGGAGATCGGCTCGATTGAAGCGGGCAACGTCCCCATGTTGGACGCCACCGGCGTACGTGACCGCTATCAGCAGTTGTCGGCAACGGCCCGCGAACTGCTAGCGGATTTCCGCGAAGTCGAAGACAATTTCCGGTTGTTGGATCGAGCCGCGCGGGAGAAGATCGCGGCTTGGGAAGGAGCTAAGGGCGAATTGCTCGCGGAGTTGGTTGGTAGCCGCTCGGAGATCGCCGGCTCGGATCAAGGACGCAGCTTTCAAGCGTTCTATGACTTCTTGCTCTCCGAACAACGCCAGACAGAGCTGGCCGATCTGCTGGCCAAGGTTACCGCTCTCGACGCGATCGAACCCGATCAGCGGAGCAACAGCGTCAAGGGAATCCACCATGACTGGTCGGAGGCCGCCGACAGGGCGCAGCGCACGGTCCGGCAGATTTCCGAACAGCTGCGACGTTTTCTCGACGATCAAGTCTGGCTGGAGAACCGCCGTGTGTTGGACCTCGTCCGGGCAGTGGAGACGGCCGCCCTTGAGGTGCGCAGGAACCCGCCGTCATTCGGTCTCGAGGTCGACGAGCCGGGCATCGAAATCGCACTGCCCTTCGAGCGTCCGCTGTATCAGCCGCCGGTGGCGGTTGCTGTCGAGAGTCACATAAGCGAAGCCACCGAGCAGGTCGACGCCGCACTATTGTTCGACCAGACGTACATCGACCAGGTACGACTGGCCGAGACTATCCGCGCTGTGCTGCCTCGCAATACATCAGCACTGCTATCCGATGTGATCGCTGCTCACCCGATTGAACAGGGTGCGGCCGAGATCGTCGGCTACCTTGCGCTGAACGATGAGGATGTGAGCATCGACATGGACGAGACCGAGGAGACCATTCTGGAATACGTGGACGTTGCCGATTCCGACCTCATCAAGCGCGCCAGACTACCTAAAGTGACGGTACGACGGCGATGAGTACGGACCGTGATGTCGCGGCCGCCATCATCCGGCTAATGCAGGGTGTCGTCTACCGCACCTCCGACGAGGACACCTGGCTGGTCCTAGAACGTCAGGGTGCCGGTGTGCGTGACCATTTCGCCACCATTGGCGTCGACGTCGTCATTGATGAGGCCGAGGGTTACGCATACCTGCGTTCGCGGTCGGAGGAAGAAGGTGTGGAGGCGCTACCGCGTCTGGTGCGCCGGCGGGCGCTCACCTACAACGTCAGCCTGCTGTTAGTCCTGTTGCGCAAACGCCTGGTTGAATTCGAAACCAGTGGTGGTGAGGGAAGATTGGTTCTCAGCACTGACCAGATCATTGAACTGCTGCGACTGTTCCAAGCGGAATCTACGAACGATGCCCGTGTTGTCGACCAAGCAGAGGCCACAATCAAGAAGGCTGCCGAGCTCGGGTTCCTGCGACAGCTCCGCGGTCAGCGCGATCATTGGGAGGTGCGGCGCATCCTCAAGGCCTACGTCGATGCACAGACCCTAGCCGACTTCGCCGGCAAGCTGCGCGAGTACGCAGGGCTTCCTGTCGGCGATGAGCGAGCGAACCGTGAGTGAAACTCTCTCCGACGCAGTGGAACTCGTTGATGGACAGCGAGCCGGATACCGGCTGCAATACGCCGAAGTTTATAACTGGGGAACCTTCGACGACCACGTATGGCGCTTCACGCCCGGTACCGATACGGCGCTGTTGACCGGTGACATCGGCTCAGGCAAGTCAACGATAGTCGACGCGCTCACGACCTTACTTGTTCCCTCGCACAAGGCCGCCTACAACAAGGCCGCCGGTGCAGACGCCAAGGAACGTACGCTGCGCTCCTACGTCGAGGGTCACTACAAGTCCGAGCGCAACGAGACCACTGGCAAATCCCGCCCAAAAGGCTTGCGTGAGAACAAGCGCACCTACTCGGTGATTCTCGGTGTCTTCCACAATCACGGCTACGACGAGACGGTCACGCTGGCCCAGGTGTTTCAGCAACGCGAGAGTACCGGTCAGCCGTACCGGTTCTTCGTGACCGCGATCAGAGAGCTGTCGGTCGCCGGTGATTTCGCTGATTTTGGTACTGACTTGCGCGAGCTGCGCCGACGCCTGAGGGCGGCAGGCGCGGAAATTTTCGACGAGTTTCCCAAGTACGCGACTTCGTTGCGTCGTCTGCTCGGTATCCGATCGGACCAGGCACTAGAGCTGTTCCATCAGACAGTGTCGATGAAATCCGTTGGCAACCTCAATGATTTCGTCCGTGATCACATGTTGGAACCGAGTGACTCGACTGACCGGGTTCGTGACATCATCGGACACTTCGACGACCTATCCAAGGCTCACGACGCCGTCAAGCGGGCCCGCGAGCAGCTCGAGGCTCTCCAACCTATCGTGGAAACGGCGGCCAAGTACGACGCTGCACTTGCCGAACGCGACGGACTCGATCATGAACGGTCCGCAGTCAGGTCGTACATCGCAGAACTTCGGTCCGGTCTGCTCTTTGCGGAGATCACGCGGCTAGAGGCAGAGGGCGCGGCCCTGTGGGCGCAGCAGGACGCGGCCGAATCGGAGCAGCGACGGCTAAACCACGAACGTGAATCCCTGATCGAAGAGCGCGCGAAGGCGGGTGGGGATCGGATCGGAGAGCTGGAACGACTGGCAGCCGAGGCACGCGCTCAAACAGAAGCACGCCAACAGACCAGGGTCCTATTTGATGCCGCCGTCTCTGACGCTGGCCTGGACTCGGTCTCCGACGAGCGGGCGTTCGCCGCGCTGTCAACGTTGGTTGGCGCCGAACGTCCCCGCTTGACCAATCGGAAGCGCGATATGGACACGGCCGTTGTCGACGCGATCGGACGGGAGCGAGAAATTCGACGAAAGTGCGAGGTCCTTACAGGGGAGATCGGCAGCCTGGAACAGCGCACCAACAACCTGCCGCATGAACAAGTGGCCATCCGGGCCGAATTGTGTTCCGCGCTGAATCTGACGCCGGGGGAATTACCTTATGCCGGGGAGCTTCTCGACGTAGACGACGAGCACTCGCAATGGCGAGGCGCTGCCGAACGCGTGCTCCGCGGGTTTGCGCTGTCCCTGCTGGTGCCGCAACGACATTATGACGCTGTCGCCGCATGGGTGAATGGACGCAGCCTCACAGTTGCGGGGCGGGGAGCCAAGTTGGTCTACGAGCGAGTACCGGCGCACCGGGTACGGCTGCAGCCGACGGTCGAGGATGGGCTGCTGCTGGCTGACTGCATCGATTTGCGGGAAGGGCCATTCACGGAGTACCTCCGCCACGAGCTGATGAAGCGGGCCAACTTTCGTTGCGCGGCGACACTCGATGAGTTCCGCAATTATCCCCGCGCCGTCACCCGTGAGGGACAAGTGCGCTCGGGTGACCGGCACGAAAAGGACGATCGACACCGCGTCGACGATCCGCGGCGCTGGGTGCTGGGCTGGATCAATGAACGCAAGATTGCCGCGCTGCGCAACGAGTTGACCGAGCTGCAACAGGAGCATTCGGAGGCAACCGATGTTGCTACGCAGTTGGGCGAGCAGAGGGAGGCGCTGCAGCAACGGCTCGATGCGTTCCTGCGCGTCGAGGGGTTCCGCTCGTGGGCCGACCTTGATGTCGACGAGGCTGCGTCGCGTGCCGCGGCACATGACGCCGAACGTGTCCGTTTGCAGTCCGGTTCGTCGCGGTTGGAAGAGATCACCCTGGCGCTGGAACACAATGCTGAGCAGTCCTCTGCCGCAACGAAACTGAGCAGGGATATCACCGGGCGGCTCGCCACCACGGCGGCGTCCGTGCAGCGCGCGAAGCAAGACCGTGCGCGGGACGACGATTTCGTCGCTGCTCAGCCGGAGCGTCAACTGGAAACCGCCCGGGCGTCGTACCACGCACTCGACGAACGCCTCGGGGAACGCCGGCCCAAACAGGCAGCGCAATGTGCCGAAATCGAGACGACACTGTCAGCGGACCTGCATCGACGCATCGAGCGGCTTTCTGGTCAACTAAGTGGCCACGCGCTGAACCTGACTCAGTACATGAGCGAGGTGCTGCGTCGGTGGCCCGAGCAGCGCGCCGATATGGACGCAACTGTAGCTGCTCGCGGCGACTTCCTCGCGTTTCGTGACCGCGTCGCTACCGACGACTTGCCGCGTTTCGAGAGCGAATTCAAAGAACAGCTGAATAAGAACGCCATCCAAGAACTCGCCGGGTTCAATAACTGGCTGGGGCGGCAGGCGTCAGCCATCGATGAGCGAGTCGACCGGATCAACGATGCGCTCGGCGCAGTGCCATACAACCCGGGCCGCTTCATTCGGTTGGAGAAGGAACCCACCACTAATCAGGATGTCGCACAGTTCCGTTCGGATCTGCGTAGCCTGACCAACGACATGCTGGCTGTCGACGGCGACCAGTACTCGGAGCAGCGGTTCCTGGATGTGAAGAGGATCATCGAGCGGTTCCGTGGGCGGGACGGTTACGCTGAATCGGACAAGAACTGGACCCGCCGGGTAACCGACGTGCGCAACTGGTTCGTCTTCTCGGCCTCCGAACGCGACGTGGAAACAGACGTCGAGTGGGAGCACTACAGCGACTCGGACGGCAAGTCCGGGGGGCAGAAAGAGAAGCTTGCCTACACGATTCTGGCGGCCTCACTGGCCTACCAATTCGGCCTCGAATGGGGAGTCTCACGGTCGCGTGACTTCCGATTCGCGGTGATCGACGAGGCGTTCGGACGCGGTTCGGATGTCTCCACGCGATATGCGCTGGAGTTGTTCGCGACGCTGGGGCTGCAGCTGTTGATTGTTACGCCGCTGCAGAAGGTGCACGTGATCGAGCCGTATGTGAAAGCCATTGGGATCGTGGATAATCCGGGCGGTGCATACTCCCGGCTACAGACCATGACAATCGAGGAGTACCGCAGCCGTCGTGACGGATCCTCGGTATGAACGCTGCTTGGACCTCGGCTGAGGATGTAGCCGCACGGGTCAGGCGTCGGTGGGATGACGGGTCGCTACTGCGGAGCTACGCCAACGCCGAGCCGTTCGCGCCGATCGAGGTGCCGCTGCGCGGCCCCACGCTTGCTCAGATCGGTGACGACATCGCTGCCGCGCGTGATTGGGTCGTGGCCTTGGACGGTGGTCGCGGCAACGACGTCCGTTACGCGCTGGAATGGAAGACTGTCGGCGGCAGACAGATTGGTCGCAATGCAGTACCTATCCGCGCGGTGGTTTCTTCGTACGAACAGGCCTGGATGTTGCTTGGCGTGGTGGCGACAGTCCGCCGTTTCGATAGACTGCTGACGCTGACGGCGCAGCATAAGCCTGTCCGTGACTGGATTGCTTCGTACCCGCACCGTGCTCTGTCACTGGTATCGGAGATGCCGCGCTTGGTCGCAGCGTACGAGTGGCTGGACGGTCACCGGCACTCACAGCGATATCTGCGGGAGCTCAGCGCCTCCGGGGTCGATACCAAGTTCGCCGAGCGTCATCGGTCCGATCTGGCTGGAATGCTTGGTGTTTCGTCATCGCCTGGCGGATTTCTGGCTGATTTGGGCCTGCGGGCCAAGCCCAGTCTTCTGCGGTTGCGCCTTTCGTCGTCGTTGGGCCTTCCGGTACCGCTGACTGAGGTTGCAGCACGGACCGACGAACTGGCGCAGTTGGACGTGCAACCGCATGTTGCGCTGATCATCGAGAACGAGATCAGTTATCTCAGCGCTGCGGTACCTCCAAATGGTGTGGTGATCTGGGGCAAGGGTTTCGATGTCGACAATGCCGGGAAGCTGCAGTGGCTGGCCGGTGCAGACGTCATTTACTGGGGTGACATCGACACGCATGGATTCGCGATACTCGATCGTCTGCGGGCCTGGCTGCCAAGCGCGCGCTCGGTGCTGATGGACCGGGAGACCCTGCTGACGCACCGCGATCGTTGGGTGAGTGAGGATCGTCCGGCAAAATCGCTACTCACTCGACTGACTGCTGACGAGTACCGCCTGTACTCCGAGTTGGTCGAAGGGGGGTTGGGGGACGGCGTGCGCCTCGAGCAAGAGCGGGTGGACTGGTCTTGGGTCGAGCAGCGGTTGCGTCTCACGCAGGAGCGCACTGCAGAGTCGTAGGCTCGAAGCTGGGACCTACAGTGCACCGCTGGTGCGTGAGTGGCCGAGTCGCACCGCTTCTGAAGTGCGAAGAGTTGTCGAACGGCATCTTTCGCGAATGTTGTCGAACGGCTACAATCTGTGATGTTGTCGAACGACTACATGAGGTGTCGAAATGCAAGTCAAGACGATGGGTGATCTTGGTGCGCTCGTTCGTTCGGCGCGTACCGCCCGCGGGATGACGCAGGCCGATCTTGCGGCGCAACTGCACACGAGCCGAGATTGGGTAATTCGTTTGGAGAAAGGGCACCCGCGGCTCGAAGCGCAACGGGTTCTCGACGCTCTGCGTGTCGTTGGTATTGACCTCCACGCCGCTGTTTCCGGGACACCGTTGAAAGCTCCTTCGAAATCGCAACGGCAAGTTCCCCGTGACCCGTTTGACGCGCTCTTCGGCCCGAAGAAGGCGTAGTGGCGACTCGAACGTTACGCGTGTACCTTGACGGAACTCCTATCGGAACGGCCGCGCAATCGTCGCAGGGCGCGCTGAGTTTCAGCTACGACGACGAGTACCTCGAACAAGGTGATCCGACGCCGTTGTCGTTGTCGTTGCCGGTCCTGTCAAAGCGGCACCGGGACAAGGCGGTCCGCGCATATCTTGAGGGCCTGCTGCCTGACAGCGAAGGAGCGCGACAGCGATGGGGACGCGAATACAACGTGTCGCCGAACAATCCGTTTTCGCTGCTCGCTCATGTCGGTCGCGATGCGGCCGGCGCAGTTCAGATTCTTCCGTCTGATCTCGACCCGGCCGATGCGCGTGATCGAACCGGTGACATCGACTGGCTCAGAGATACCGACTTCGCCGAGCTGGTGCGTGACCTCGCTACCCATCAATCCGACTGGGACCCAGGGAGATTCGGGGGGCGCTGGAGTCTTGCCGGCGCCCAACCAAAAGCAGCGCTGTTCCGTGACCCGGCGTCAGGGCGATTCGGTATCCCGCGCGACTCCACGCCGACGACAGTGATCGTCAAGCCGGCCATCATTGGGTACGCACAGCATCACATCAACGAAGCCCTGTGCCAGCGTGCTGCGCGTGAAGTGGGTCTGCTCGCCGCCTCATCCGAGGTGGTGGAGGTCGGCGATGCCCAGGTGCTTCTTTCGACGCGTTACGACCGCATTCAGGACGGGTCAACGTGGCACCGCGTGCACCAAGAAGACATGTGCCAAGCGTTGTCGGTGCACCCCAGTCTGAAGTATCAATCCGACGGCGGGCCCGGCATCGCCGATATCGCTGACCTGCTCAATCGCCTGCCGATCGAGGACCGTGAAGTTAATGCTGAGCGATTCTTCAAGGCCGTCGCTTACAACGTGCTCATCGGCGGAACGGACGCACACGCGAAGAACTACTCGCTGGTCCTCATTGGGTCGCGCGCGCAGGTGTCGCCCCTGTACGACGCCGCTTCGGCTGCGCCCTACGACCAGCATCAGCGGCTGCTGTCATCGATGAAAATCGGTGACCACTGGAAGATGCTTGACGTTACGAATTCTGATTGGCGCACGGTAGGCCGTCGACTCGGGCTCTCCGGGGACCGGGCCGTGGCTTGGGTTGATGAACTTCGAAAGCAACTTCCTGGTGCGTTCGAGCGGGCGGTTGCTTCGCTGCCGGTGAGTGCGCAGGCAGAGGCAAAACGCATGGGGGACCGGATTGTTGAGCATATTGCTGGAACCTGGAGGCCGAGCTTGAGTAGTTGAGTGCGACGTCCTCGACAGGCCGGACAAGTTTGGACCCTGCCTGCGCAGTCTGTGGCGCGGGTACCGCTCGACTCATGCGCCAGGGCTCTGGTGAGCCCTTACGCACTGGGGCTGACAGGCCTGCCGAGGAACGCCAGCAGCTTGGTGGTGCGCGACGCGTCCGCCGGCGCGGGCTGCTCCGGACCGAACGCGCCCGGGCGCCGCAGCATCTGTGCCGGCACCGAGTGGACCAGGCCCTCGGACAGGGTGAGCAGGTCGTCGGGCAGCTCGATCGATTCGCCTAGTGACTGGCGCAGATCCCAGGTGTGCAGCGCCAGGTCGGCAATCGGGAACAGCAGCGCGCGGCGCAGCGGAACCTCACCTTGCGGGGACTTGCGCGGGGCATCGAGATCCGCGGTGGGTAGCGCGTCGCGCAGCCGAATTGCCAACGCGCTCAACTGATCGGCGGGGTTGCCGTACATCCAGTCCGACGGTGCGGAAGGGCCGTCCCAGAGCTCGCCGTCCTCGGCGAGCACGATGATTCGGGTAGCGCTGCCGGTCGCGTGCGCCACCAACTCACGCAGCGTCCAGTCCTGCAGGATCGACGGATCGTCCCAGCGGTCGGCGGGGACGTCACGCACGGCGGCGGTGAGCAAGTCGAGGGCCTCGACAGCCAACCCGCCCAGCTCGGGAGTCGTGTCTTCGCTCATGAAGGCAACGGTACGAGCCGGCACCGACACCGGTCGACGAATCGGGGGAGCCGGTTCGCTAGTTGGCCTGTTCAGGCCCCGTCCCCGTACCCTTCCACGGTGACCGCGATCGATCCTGACCAGCTCAGCATCTGCCTGAAGGTGCTGGCTGAGGTGAGCGCGCTGCCGCCCGAGCATCCCGACGCCATCGCCGTCCGCCAGGCCACCGCGAAGATGTTCAAGGAGCTGAAGAAGGAGCGCCGGGCCGCCGCACGCGACCGGATTGCGGCCGCTGACCGCGCTGTCATCGCCGCGACCGCTACAGGCGCGCCGGGACGGATCGACGACGAGACGCAGGGGCTGCCCCTGGTGTCCACCGCGGTCGGGGCCACGGCGGGCACGCTGCTGCGCTCACAGCACTGCTACATCTGCAAGAACCACTTCACGGTGGTCGATGCCTTCTACCACCAGCTGTGTCCCGACTGCGCCGCCTTCAACCGGGCCAAGCGCGACGCCCGCACCGACCTGACCGGTCGTACCGCGTTGCTCACTGGTGGCCGCGCCAAGATCGGCATGTACATCGCGCTGCGGCTGTTGCGCGACGGCGCGCACACCACGATCACCACCCGGTTCCCCAACGACGCGGTGCGCCGCTTCGCCGCGATGGAGGACAGCGCCGACTGGCTGCACCGGCTGCGCGTCGTGGGGATCGACCTGCGGGACCCGGCCCAGGTGGTCGCGCTGGCCGACGAGGTGGCCGCGCAGGGGCCGCTGGACATTCTGATCAACAATGCGGCGCAGACGGTGCGCCGCCCGCCGGGCTCGTACGCGGCGCTGGTGGAGGCCGAGCGCACCCCGCCGCCCGAGTTGGTGGACGTCATCACCTTCGACCACGTCAGTGACGCGCATCCGCACGCCCTGGCCGGGAGTCTCGGTGAGCACCCGACGGCGCACGCCCTGACCGAGCTTGCGCTGCAGGCCCGTAGCGCGTCGCCGGAGCGCATCGCCGCCGGCCTCGCGATCGATGCCGGCGGGCTGCTGCCCGATACCGCGTCGATCAACAGCTGGACCCAACGCGTGCACGAGGTCGACGCGATGGAGCTCCTCGAGGTGCAGCTGTGCAACCAGACCGCGCCGTTCATTCTGGTGAGCCGGCTGCGCCCGGCGATGGCCGCCTCGTCCGCCAGGCGCAAATACGTGGTGAACGTGTCCGCGATGGAAGGCCAGTTCAGCCGCGGCTACAAGGGGCCCGGCCATCCGCACACCAACATGGCCAAGGCCGCGCTGAACATGCTGACCCGCACGAGTGCGGGGGAGATGCTGGAGCAGGACGGCATTCTCATGACCGCCGTCGACACCGGCTGGATCACCGATGAGCGCCCGCATCCCACCAAGCTGCGGCTGGCCGAGGAAGGCTTCCACGCGCCGCTGGATCTCGTGGATGGTGCTGCGCGCGTGTATGACCCGATTGTGCGCGGGGAATTGGGCGAGGACCTCTACGGGTGCTTCTTGAAGGATTACGCGAAGAGTCCTTGGTAGGTCCGTGACGTTCGTGGGCTTCCAACTTGCCCACATACGGCGTGGTGACGCCCTACGCTGCGATCCATGTCGATCGACCGTGTGGGACTCGTCGTCGGTGGTATTCGTCTCGCGTCGGGGGTGTCGTTTCTCGTCGCCCCGGCCCGGGCGAATCGGTTGTGGGGTGACCCCGAGAAGCCGACCGGATCCACGTGGTTGCTGCTGCACTCGATGGGTTACCGCGATGCGCTGATCGGCGGATTGCTCGCCGCGGCGGCGCTGCGTGGAGGGGACACCCGTGGGTGGTTCCTGGCCTCGGGTGGTGCCGATGCGGCAGATATGTTGGGCGGCATGGGTGTTCATCACGAGATGAGGCCGTCGCAGAAGTACATCGGGCTCGGCGGCGCCGTCGTCGGGATCGGTGTCGGGTTGTGGGGTGCGACGCGGCGGCAGGCTCGTGATGGGGGAGCTGCCGCTACTGACTGACCGGGGGTTGGGCGCGCGTTATGCCGCCATCCGTGCGGCGGTGGCTGCGGCGATCTGGTTGAGGTGGTTGGTGGCGACTTGCACCGAGCTCTCGTGAGGGAGTGCGTCGACGTACTCGTAGGTGATGTGCGGCAGGGTCGGCGGGTTGGTCGCGTAGAAGGCGACGGCCCGGTCGATGGCCTCGACGAGGGCGGGGCCGCCCACGATCGGGTCGGTGACGAACGCCAGCACCTGCTGGGCGAGGCTGCCCTGGCCGGTCAGGCCGGCGATCAGCGCGATGGCCGCGTTGATGCTGATGCCGAGTTGGACGGCGGCCTTGTAGACGGCGGTGATGTCGCGTCCGGCCTGGTTGTTGGGCGTGGTGGTGTAGAGGTCGCCGGGGTTGGCGAAGTCCCACCAAGTGTCAATACCGTTGGCGTCCTTGGGGATTTGCGCGGCGGTCAGGTTGGTGACGGCGATGCCGCGGCCGCCCGGGTCGGTGCCGCCGGGGAAGGTGTGGCCGGTCAGGCGCCAGGGGTTGCCGAAGGTGTAGCCGCCGATCAGGTTGGGCCGGGCCCATTGCAGGCTGCCAGTCATGATCTCGGCGAGGACCCGGGAGGCGGCCTCGGCGCCCTGGCTGTAACCGCCGAGGGCGAAGGTCTGCTTCGGGTAGTTGTTGATCCAGCCGATCGCGTTGGTGACCGCGATCCGCACCGATTCGGCGTAGCTGGGGGACAGTGGCGCGCCGGGTGGGATGGGGCCGAAGGTCCAGGGGGCCTGGATGGGGACTTCGAAGACGAGGTCGGGGTCGGCGGCGTGGACGACGTCGGAGGGGTAGCCGGTGCCGGGGGCGGCCCAGGTGCCGGCGAAGGTCAGGACGGCATGGCGGACGTGGTAGACGCCCGCGATGTTGGCGGCGATATCACTGAAAGTGGTCATCGCTCAGCTCATTTCGCGGTGGTGGGGAGTCCGTTTGCTTTGCGCCACTGGATGGCGAACTCCATGAGTTCGATGAGCACGTCGCCGCTGTCGCGGGTGATGCCGTCGCTGAAGGTGTGGACCCAGGCGATCTGCTCGGCGGTGGTCACCTGCTGTTCGAAGGCGTCGAAGGTGCCCTGGTAGTTCTGGCCGTTGTGGACGGAGTTCCACGGGCCGCGGTTGGGGTCGTCGACGATGTCGCCGATGTTGCGGGGGTGGCGGGCCAGGACGGCGCGCCACGGTTCGGGCATGCCGTTGGCGGTGACGCCGGAGATGTCGGTCTGGAGCGATTGTGCATCAGCCATGGTGCGGCCTCCTTATTGGTGGGGTGGACGTGGCTTGGCGCTCCCCGGGCGGCCGATGAAAGCCGGTGGTGATGGGGCTGAACTACCTTGGTGAGGAACAGGAACTGCGATACGAGCGACTTACGATCGTCGGGTCTGCATCCCGGGATCGTGCTGAGTGTCGCTTCACCGGCTGCCATCGTTGTCGTCCGTCCATTTACGGGAACGTCCAATTTCCACGATAAGCCGAGATTGGTAGGTCGTCGAACTTGATGCTCCTATTTCTGTTAATAGTCAAGCGGCGTGGTTGAGCTGGGTGTTTAACCATTGGCGGTAGGTAGC